>NZ_JBLRVZ010000009.1:0-334088 GCF_048159505.1 Streptomyces sp. T028 | reverse complement strand
GGCCCCACTCCTCGTTGTGCGTTGGTTTCAGTCTTGGTCTCATTTACATCCGACATTTCAGGCATTCCGCTCACATGTGCAGCTCGCCGCTCCCGCGAGCTTTGGCCCCATTCAGGGGGCACCCACGGATGCGGTGAGGCGATCACCAGGCGTCATCCGCGCATGTCCGCACCCTTCGCAGATATAGGGGTATGTTTTATGGAGGCGTACTTCTATATCTAGGACGTGGCATGGACAAGCCTGCCGAGATGTTCGACCGGGACTACGAGTGGTCGGCGCTGAGGCGATTCATCACCGACCCACAGCCGGGCGCGACTCTCGGCGTGGTCTCTGGACGTCGCCGCCAAGGCAAGACCTTCCTGCTGGATGCCGCGTGTCGCGCCGCCGGAGGTTTCTATTTCGGTGCGACCGAAGCTACGGACGCCGAGTCGCTGCGGAGGATCAGCACCGCGCTGACCGATCATGTCCGGCCCGCCAGCCCGTTCCACTTCGCCAGCTGGTCCGAGGCGGTCGACGCGCTTCTTGCTCTCGGCTCCGAACGCCCTGTCCCCGTGGTGATCGACGAGTTTCCGTACCTGGCCAAGGCCAACCCGGAACTGCCCTCGATCATCCAGGAGGCTCTGCGGCCCCTGCGTGATCAGCGCACTGGCTCACGCACCCGACTGCTGCTGTGCGGCTCGGCGCTGTCCTTCATGGGCCGACTGTTGTCGGGCAATGCCCCGCTGCGTGGACGGGCCGGGCTGGAGTTGGTCGTCCGCCCGCTCGACCACCGCCTCGCGGCCGAGTTCTGGGACATCACCGACCCCCACCTGGCCATGAAGGTGAACGCGATCGTCGGCGGTACGCCCGCCTACCGGCGGGAGTTCGCGCGCGGAGACACCCCGGCAGGACCGGACGACTTCGACGACTGGGTCGTCCGTACCGTCCTCAATCCCGAGACCCCCCTCTTCCGCGAGGCTCGCTACCTGCTCGCCGAAGAACCCGATCTCCGCGACACCGCCCTGTACTTGTCCGTCCTGGCCGCCGTCGCCGACGGCAACGCCACCCGCGGCGGCATGGCCGGCTATCTGGAACGCAAGGCCACCGATATCGCGCATCCCATCAACGTCCTCGAAGATGCGGGACTACTGCACCGTGACGCCGACGCGTTCCGCGACAACCGGCCCACGTACCGAATCGCCGAGCCACTGATCGGCTTCTACCACGCGATCATGCGCCCGGTCTGGGACCAGCTCGAACGCCCCGGCAGCGCGCCACGGGTTTGGCAGGCCAGCCGCCGACGCTTCGTCAGCAACGTCCTCGGACCTCATTTCGAACAGGTCTGCCGCGAATGGGCCCTCCATCACGCCGATCCCGAACTGCTGGGCGGTCTGCCCGCCCGCGTCGGGCACGGTGTGGTCCACGACCCCAAGGCCCGAATCGGCCATGAGATCGACGTGGCGGTCGTAGGTATCGCCGACGGCGCCAAACCGCCTCTCCTGGCCATCGGTGAGGCCAAGTGGAACGACACCATGGGCATGGCCCACATCGACCGCCTCCGGCACATCCGCGACCTCATCGCCCAGGCCGGACGCTACGACACGAGCCGCACCCGGCTCATCTGCTACAGCGGAGCAGACTTCAACGACAAAGCACGCGCCATTGCCGAGGCGGACCCTGGCGTCCAGCTGATCGACCTGGCAACTCTCTACGGCCAGGTCTGATTTATAGCCATCAACCATCCCTGGCTGGCATCTGCGCGCTCTCTCCCCAGCGAGCCGCACCTGGACCAGGGGATGGGTGCCGCAGTCGCCTGGAGCTGCGACACCCATCAACCGCCTACCTTGACTTCGCATCGCCTCCTGGGGTTCGCCCAAGAAGCGAATTCATCACGTTCAGGGCCGCCCTCTGACGCCCAGCCTTCCTCGACCACACCGCCGGGCGGACCACCCCGAAGAAGAACAACGACCCCAGGACAAGGCCCGGCGCCGCCGAGATGACGGCGATGGTCTCGTTTCCTTGAAAGGCAGCCGCCAAGGGGCCTGCACTGGTTGCCGCCACGCCCGCCGACGCAAGCCGGCGCAAGGCGCGCCCAGGAGGCGCGGCACCCACCGCCTGAGCGGTTCGCCCTCACCAGCCCGGATGCCTTCGATGGGTCGACCTCGAGGAGATCTGCCACCTTGCGCAGGGGCATTGGCTCGGCCAGCCACTGCGACAGTCGCCTTGCGCTTGGGCTCACTCGGCTTCCTTCTGCGGTCCGTCGAGTTCGTCGGACTCGCCCTCGGGCATCTGCTCCGAACCCAAGGCGAGGAACTCGCCCAAGAGCCCGAGGCGGTGCAAGGCAGCGCCCATGCGTTCGCCGCTGATGCGCCCCCACAACAAAGGGTCCATCTCGTCGACCACCTGGATGTCCGACTCGTTGCGGATGGGCGAGTATCCGTCATCACATCGGCTCGCGCGGTCGACAAGGCTGTGCGGATCCGTCGTGCGCTCGGCCGGATCAGCCCGTTCCACCGCCCAGCCGGCCGCGTTGGCGGACCGGACAACCTCGTCACGGACATCGTCGCCTTCGGTGGCCAGCGCCAGACCATACAACGCGCCGAACACCATGGCCGACCTCACCTCGGCGACGTCGACGCAGAGCCTCCTCGACACTCGCCCGGCCGGCTTCCGGAGGTAGGGGATGACGAAATACAGCGCGAGCAACTGGCTACGCTGAGCCAAGTTCGGCAGGTCACTACGGGCATCGCGGCCTACGCATCGCCACAGCGCGTCCCGAAGAGCAACGTCGGTGGCATCTCGCGCCGCCGCATCCTTCGCCTCCGAGAGCGTGAGGTGTTCACCCATCGAACACCTCTCCCCGGGCGCATGTGGACACACCAACTGCCCACCGAGCAACTGCGAAACCTTTGGCTCGATCGATCTAAAGACGTCTGCCGAAGGCAGCAGGGACACGGCCCCTCCTCTTGTGGTTCCGCCAACGGCAGGAGGCTCACCGCGTCGAAGGGCGACTATCCGCACCAGCCGATGCATGCGCTGGCGGGAGTGAACGACACGGGGTGACCGAGTGAAACGGTGTGTCCCAGCGATCAACATCGGGGAAGACTCCGGGATCATCCATCCGCATCCTGAGCCTGACTGGTTCAGCGAGCCTGGTAAGGGCGCTTACACCAGGAGTATGGTCTCTAGTATGGCGACGAAAAAAGTCACGGTGACGATCCCCGAAGATCTCCTCGACGAGATCCGCGCCGACGCGGCTGAGCGGGGACTTTCGGCGTATGTAGCCGAAGCACTGCGATTCAAGCGCGATCGGGACCGGCTGCTGGAGCTGGTCGACTGGCTGCAGGAGGAGCACGGGCCGGTCACGGCAGACGAGCGCGCGGCAGCCCTCGCGGAACTGGACGATCTCGACGCCGAGCACGAGCGCCGTCGCACCGCCGGAGGACACGATGCCGGAGAGGCCGCGTGAAAAAGCGCGCCGGTGAGCACAGGCAGCGGCCACTGCGCGTCTTCGTACTCGACTGCGAAGCCCTGTCCCTGGCCGTGCGCGGCGACCGCAGGATGATCGCCTGGCTCGCCCTCGCGGCCGGGGGTGAGGCCGAAGTGGTGACGTCTCCCATGACGCTGGTCGAGGCGTACGACGGCAGGACCACCGAGCAGCGCTGGGACTGGGTGCTCTCCCGCCTCAAGGTCGCCGATATCGGAAAGGACGAGGCCCGCCAGGCCCGGCGTCTCTTGGCCGACGCCGAGCTGCACGGTCACAAGTACGCGATCGATGCCGTGCTCGCTGTCATCGCACGCCAGCAGAAAGGGCAGGTCACAGTCTTCACCTCGGACGTAGACGACCTGGAGAAGCTCCTCCCGGACACCATCGTCGTCAAGAAGGTATGACCCGGCGCTCTGGTCTCAGTTCTGGTCTCATTCATCCCCGTCCAGCACCGTCCGCCGCCCTCCCGATGCCCTCTCCGCCGCAGGTCAGGACGCCCCCGTACGTCCCCGAACCCCCAGACGAACATTTGGAAAGCGTGTTGGGGGCAACCCCTCCCGAGTTCGAATCTCGTATCCTCCGCACTTGCCTGATCAGGCAAAACGAAGGGCCCCGCTGGAGACCAGCGGGACCCTTCGTCGTTGTCCTCAGTCGCCGTTGTCCTGGTTTTTGTCCACAGTGGGCGTTTCCAGGGCTCCCCAGATGGCATCGGCGATCTGCCGGGCGACGTCCTTGAGCATGGCGTCCGACACATGCAGGTACCGGGTCCGCATGCTGCAGCCGGGCGTTCCGAACCCCCGCGTCTTCCAGCAGTCTCTTCCAGTCGTGGTAGTCCGTGTTTGGGCTAAGTGGGCCGCCCAGCGGCTTGGTGAACACGTAGTCGGACTTAGCCCACAGGTCGCCGGCCGCCCTGCGCTCGCGTTCTTGCGTCTCGGCGTGGGCCCGGAGCATGGCGACCAGCAGGCCAGGCAGCGGCACGGCACGCCGGCCCGCGCGCAAGCCGGTACTTCTCCTCCTGGCCGGGTCCGATCTGTCGATGATGGAGGCGCTGAACAGCTACGACCGTCCCTTTCACGGGGCCGGGAAATGATCGTGGGACCGCTGAACCTGGCCGACATCGGCGAGATGCTCGGCCTGTCACCGGCAGCCGCGTTCGACGCCACTGACCAGTCGTAAGGTCCGGAGGCCCGGAGACGCCGGGTATGGCTTGTTGATCTGCGTCCGCAGATCCCACTCGTAGCTGATGGTCACGGTGGCAACCCTGAGGCAAGTCTCGACGCGGGCCCTGGGTGACCCCCTCGGCGGGGTGGGTCGGCCGCCACGCCGAGGGGGTCTGCTTGTTCTCCGCCGCTTCGCTGTTTCCGGTCGCCTGGCCAGCGCGAACAGGACAGGGCTCAGGCGGGGATGCTGGTCGGGCCGGTGGGTCGTCTGCGCGCAGCCAGGGCCATGAAGGGTGTTGCGGAGTCAGGCGTGGGCCTGTCGGGGTCGGTTGCGCCTGGCGCGGCGCTTCATCGCACGGCGCTCGTCCTCGCTCAAGCCGCCCCACACGCCGGCGTCCTGGTCGGAGTCGAGCGCCCACTGCCGGCACTGCTCCATCACAGGGCAGTGATGGCAGAGGGCCTTGGCTTCCTCCAGCTGCAGCAGCGCCGGACCGGAGTTGCCGATGGGAAAGAACAGCTCAGGGTCCTCCTCACGGCATGCCGCCTTGAAACGCCAGTCCATGGCGATCCTCTCTGTCATGAGTCACGGAACGGGATGAGGAATGGGATGAGGCGGCGAAGCCGGCCGTCAGTCGATGTCCTGGACGAGCTGACGGGTGAGATGGTCGAGGTCGAGGTGACGGTGCTCCGTACCGAGGGGCACGGCTTGGCACGTCCGTTTGAGGAAGGCGGCGATCATCCGGGCCGGGGCCTCCAGCACGGCGTACGCGTGGCGAGCCTTCAACGTGATCTGCACGGTGTTCACGCCATCGCGGCGGGAGGGGCTGATCTCGACATCGCCGGCGCCGACCGGCTCGAGCAGGCCGCCGATGAGCAGAGTGCGGGCGAAGACCCAGTCCATCGTGTCGTCGTCCACGCGGAGGCTGATGCGCACGGCGTAGGGGTCGGTGCTCTTGTAGCAGAGGTCTCCCGGGAACAGCACCGCCCTCTCGTCCGGGACGACGAGTCTCCACAGCACCGGTTCGGAGCTGACCATTATCGGACCGGGCGGTCGGCCTTCCCCTTGTGGCGAATCCGGAAGCAGCTTGCTCCGATCCGCTGCCTCATGGCCCACCGACTGATCGCGCGGTCCGGTTCCGGTTGAATTCTGGCTCATCGAGTGTCCTCCCCTGCTTCCGAGACGGCTCCCGGCTGTGCGGATCTTGCTTTACTTGTGAGGGATGCGAGGTATCTGCGAAGGGACGCGGCCGAATCTCGATCTCATACGCTGCTGAGAAGCTCCTCGAGCATTCGCCCGAAACTCTCCTCACACGTTTCCGAACCTGCGGGAAACCGCGAGGGTTCGCTGGAGTAGGTCTCTTGGTGCATCGACAAGGCGCACAGCGAAGGATCTGCCACGTCGTGGCGGAGGCTCACGGTCACCGCACTGTCCTGCATGTTCGTGGTCAGGAGTTCGGCACTCACATCATGCTCGATGATGTTCATTCTGAATTCCCGTGAATCCGATGACAATTGATTGCTGCTCGGATCAGGCCGAGTTCTGCTGCGCCCTGCTGGAATCAATGGTCACAGGCCGTGGGGGCCGGGGTGAAGAGTGCTTATTACCCTGGGGTCGGCGACCCCAGGATCACCCGTGCACAGGGTCGGGCACTCCCGTTTCCCGCAGGGCAGGAACAGCGAGCTCGCTCATCTCCGGACGCGTCACCAGCAAATTGATGCATCGCCGGCAAAGGGCCTGCCGAGAAACAGCCCGTGGCTTCCCGCTGGGTGGCTCACCGTACGGCACGGCGCAATTGAGCGTCCAGCATCACGACGGACGAAGGCAACGGCGTCTGTTGACAGGAAGGCAGGCGCGATCGATCGGCCATGGCGGTACCACGCCGGTCGCCCGTGCCGTCGGCGTCCGCGAAGCCACCGTGTCCGCCGAGCCGGCGGTCATGCTGACGCGGCCAGCGGAGCCGAATCGTCGCAGTGGAGCAGCTGCTGGAATGCCTGCTGGTCGGCTGGGGTCATCCAGACGAGTCGCTGGTCGGCCTCGGCGACGAGGAAGCTGTGGCAGTCGACGCCGACGGAGCCGACCTGCGGATGGATGATCCGCTGCGGGCGCGGGGGCACGGAGACCTCGTGGTCGTCCCACAGTGCGGCGAAACGCGGGCTGCGGGCTCGCAGGGTCTCGATGAGCTGGGCGCTCGCGGCGTCCCGGCCGCGGCGGGCGACGGCGGCGCGCAGCTCGGAGACGTAGACGCGGGCGCGGTGGTCGTGGTCCTCCTGGGGGTAGAAGGCACGTGCTTCCGGGTCCGTGAACCACCGGTAGGACAGGCTGGCGTCCGGTCCCGTGCCGACGGGCAGCTGCGGGAGGAGCCGGGCACAGGCGATGTTGCGGGCCAGGACCTCATGGAGGTCGCTGAGGATCATGGCGGGGGTGTCCTGGAGCCGGTCCAGCAGGTCGAGCAGCGCCGGGCTGAGGTGCGGTGCGTCGACGGACGGCGGGACCTGGTGGCCGGCGAGGTGGTAGAGGTAGGCGCGCTCGCGGGCGTCGAGGACCAGGGCGCGGGAAAGGGCGGCCAGGATGGACTCCGACGGGGTACGGCCGCGCCCCTGCTCTATCTCGATGTAGTAGTCGACCGACATGCCCGCCAGCCGCGCGACCTCGTCGCGACGCAGGCCGGGCACCCGGCGGCGTGGGCCGGCGGGCAGGCCGATCTGGCCCGGCTGCAGCCGGGCGCGGCGTGCCTTGAGGAACATCCCCAGCTCCGTGCTGTTCATGGATGGGCTCCGGTAGTCGTCGGGCGCCGGAGCACGGCGCGTTGTTCGACCGCCCGCAGGACGTCGTCCTTCCAGGACTTCACAGGGTGGTGTGGGGGGTGGGTCCGGGACGGCGCCGCTGGGGCGACGAGCCGGGTGTCGTGGCCGGTGGTACGGAACCTCACATCGGTGATGTCGTAACGGGTGAGGGGGCGGAGTGAGCCGCCGGCCGACAGAGGACCTGTGAGGACGCCGATGTCGTGCTGGGCGCGCTGTTCGTGCCGGACGTACGCGGTGCTCATGCGTCTCCTGAGGTCGCTGATGGGGCGAAGGACGTGAGGTCAGGCGTTGGTGGGCTCGGGTGCCTGGGAGCCCAGGGAACGGGGGCGGGCGAACAGGTTGCCGACACGCGCCTGTTCCTCGGCGGACCGGGGCAGAAGAAGCGCCGCGAGCACATACACGGCGGTATTGACGGCCAGGCCCGCGACACCCGAGGTGAGGCCGGCGAGCCAGGGCACGGAGACGGGATGGGCGAGTTGCAACAGGGCGGCGGTCACCGAGCCGGCGACCATGCCGGCCACGGCTCCGGTGGCGTTGCCGCGCCGCCACGCCATCCCCAGGTAGAGGGCCGGCGCGAGCTGGCAGATGGCCTGGTACGAGAGGATCGCCAGGCTGACCAGACCCGCGCCGGTGTGGAGGGTGGCGGCGGCGGTGAGCGCGGCCAGCACGGTCAGTACGCCGACAGAGCGCTTGGCCGCCCGGGTCTGGGCATCGGAATCGCCGTCGCGCACGGGCAACAGGTTCTGGCTGACCTGGACGCCCAGGGCCTGGAAGTTGGCGTCCACATTGCCCATCGTCGCGGCCAGCACGACCACACCCGCCAGCGCCAGGACGAAGGGGCCACCCCGCTCGGCCAGGAGGAAGAACACCTCGCTCGGCGCCTCGGCGACACCGGGCACGGAGCCCGCCAGCAGGGCGAGCAGCGTCAGCGCGACGGAGAACAGGAACAGCCAGGGCGCGGCCTGCACCGCCGACCGCCTGACGGTCTCGGCGTCGCGGGCGGTGAAGAAGCGGACGAACATGTCGGGCCAGCACCAACTGCCCAGCGCGCCGGTCAGGATGAGGGACATCAGATAGAGCGCGCCCTCGGGGCTGCCGGGCCCCGGCAGAGTGAAGTACGCGGCGGGGAGCGCGGCCAGGTCATGGCCGCCGACGAGCAGGTCGGCGATGAGGCCGAGGATCAGCAGTCCGCCCAAGCCGTAGGCGACCAGCCCCTGGAAGACGTCACTGACTACGATGCCGCGCATGCCCAGGCGTACGGTCCATATCTGGCGCAGCAGCAGGAAGCCGATGCCGATGACGATCGCCGCCTGAGGGCTGACCCTGCCGAAGGACAGGTAGGAGAACACCAGGCCCAGCGACTGCATGCCCAGGACGATCCACGGGAAGGACGCCACGACGCCGATGAGGGCCGCGACCACGCGGACCGGGCGCGACCCGTAGCGCATGCCGAGCAGGTCCGCCTGCGTGCGCAGGTTCCAGCGCCGACCCCAGTCGTGGACGGTGCGGGCCATGAGGTGCATCAGCACCAGCGTGAGGAGGCTGTACGGAACCCAGTAGAAACCGATGATGCCCGCAGAGGCGGCCAGCCCGGCGAAGGTGATGAAGACGGTGCCGGGCAACCAGGTGTTGAGGAACGACATGGTCTGGTACCAGCTGCCGAAGGACCGTCCGGCGACCGCGTACTCGGTGATGTCCTGCCCGGCGCGGCGGCTGCGCTCCAGGAACGCGATCAGAGCGACGAAGAAGGCCGCGACGGCTCCGTAACCGATGACGAGGTTCACGCCCGGCCCTCCCCACCACGACGTCTCGCCCCGATGCCCTGCAGGACGGGGAGGGCGGCCATGACGACGGCGCTGCCACCGATGACGTAGGTGAGCGCGAGGGCGGCACTGCCCCTGCCGAAGGCCCGGTGGAGCGGCGGGAAGAACGTCGCCGGACAGTCGAGCGCGAGCAGTCCGAGGAGCAGCGACCGGTGCGGACAGTGGGCCGTGTGTTGTCGGTGGTGAGAGGTGGTGTGGGTCACGAGCAAGCCTCCTCATGGGAGAAGGACGGCGGGATGGGCCCCTGGCCGGAAGGTTCCGGCAGACGGTATGGTGCATATGCCGGAACGTTCCGGCCGGGCAAATGTACCGGCTGCCGGAACGTTCCGGCAAGACCCGGATTCAAGGGGGAGACAGACAACGTGAGCGACCCGATCCCCGGCTCGGACGGCGGGCGTCCGGCCGGCCGCCCAGTCACGATCATCGACGTCGCCCGGGTTGCGGGCGTCTCCAAGACCACCGCGTCCGACGCCCTCTCCGGCTCAGGACGCGTCTCGGAGTCGACTCGATCACGGGTCGCGACAGCGGCTGCCGAACTGGGCTACTCGCCCAATACCGCCGCGCGTCATCTGCGGCAGAGCAGAGTCGGCACCATCGGGCTGCACATCCCGCAGCGCGTCATGGGCCTGCCGTTCTACATGGAGTTCGCCTTCGCAGCCGCCCGCCGGGCTCAGGACCACGGGCTCGATCTCACCCTGCTGGCCCCCGGGCAGCGAACCTCGGGCGTGCCACGGGTCCGCGCCGACGGCCTGATTGTCATCGACCCCATGCCGAGTGACCCGGTGGCGACCACCCTGATGAAGGCGGAGGTCCCCGTGGTGTGTGTCGGGCAGTTCGAGGAGATCACACCGGCACCGGCGGGCCTGCTGCACGCCGACCACGGCAGGGCGATGACCCAACTGATGGAGCATCTCGCCGCGGCCGGGGCGCGCAACCCCGCCTTCATCGGTACGGATGCCGACTTCCAGTCCGACTGGGCCGTCCTCATCCGCACCTCCTACCAGCGGTGGTGCCAGGAACACGGAGTCCCCCCGCACATCGGTGAGATCGCCACCGACGCACCCCCGCAGGCCGTGGATGCCCTGATCCGGCAGATGCTTGCCGACCGTCCCGAGGTCGATGCCCTGGTGTGCGGCCCCGACGGCACCGCTCAGGTGGCCGTGCGCACGCTGCGGTCCCTGGGCCGGAAGGTGGGCGACGACCTGCTGCTGGCCGCTTGCGTGGACGGGGCCGGACTGCCGCTGAGCGCTCCCCCCGTGACCGCGATCAATCTCCGCCCCCAGCCCTACGGGCAAGCCGCCACGGATCTCCTCGTCGGCATCCTCTCCGGCGCCGTCCGGACACCCGCCGAGCGCCACCACGAGGTCGAACTCGCGGTACGGGCCTCCAGCGGTGACATCGGGGCTGAGTATGCGTTCTTACAGCGGCCGGCACCATGAGGTGGCTCGGTGCAGATGGCCGTATACCGGTGGCGAGTCGGGTGTTTGAGATCGTAGAGCTCGCGTCCTCCGCAGCCGCCTGAACAGGCGAAACGAAGACCCCGGACCGCTCAGCGGCCGGGGTCTTCGGTGTGCCATGGTCCCAGTTTTGGTCTCATCTGTTTCTGACATTCAAGGCACTCTTCTCATGCGATGCAGCCCGCCGCCCTGGGGAACCGCGGACGCAATGCTGCTCGAGGATCACGCCCGCGGATGCAGGAGACGCGGTACAGCGATCTCGAGCGTCGGCTTACACATGCGCGGTCCAACGTGGATGGTGTCCCGCCGCGTGACACCTGGCGGTGCGCGCCGCCAGGGCCCCTGCTCCGCGGCCGCACGTCAACTGCGAGCGGCTTCACCCGGTCTGCATCGCGCGCCGCCGTTCTGCACTCATGACGTTCCTGCTGGACGAACTGCCGTGCCGCCGGAGGGTTCTCATTCGGTGCGACCGAGGCCGCCGACACTGAGTCGCCAAGGGGTCCCAGGGATGCGGTCACCGGGTGTGGATGCCGCTGTCGCCAGGAGGTCGGCCGGGGTTCCCAGCCGACCGCTCCTCTGCGGGCGGTCCTTCTCGGCGGCCCGGCGCCCCGGCCTGCGGCGGAGCGTGATCCGGCCCGAGCCGTGCTCCTCGGACGAGGTGCACCCGCCACTCGGGCGACCGCCCGGCCGGTCCGCGACGAGCGCACCGCCACACTGACGTCCCTGCCCAAACCGGGTGCCCACTTGGTGTACACGTACGACTTCGGGGACTCCTGGGAGCACCTCATCACCGTGGAGCAGTTCCAGACAGCCTCAGCCGGGCGCCGGGTCGGCGAGGACCACGCCGACCTCACATCCCCGACGTTCGGGGCTTGGGCGTCGGCTACACGGCGACGAGGCGCACTCTGTCGCCGCAGAGCTTCGTCATGTCGTCGATGTCCGAGGTGAGCATGGCGACCGGGCGGCGCTGACGCAGCGCCATCTCGGCCACGGCGGCGTCGATGGCGTATTTGTGACCATGCAGCCCGGCGTTGATCAGCATGGCTGAGGCGGCCTTGGCCTCCTCGTCGCCGATGTGCACGATCCGCACGCCGGACAGGACCCACGCGAGCCGCGCCTTGTCGGTCCGGCGATGCACCGCTTCGATGATGGTGAGTGCGCTGATGACCACCTCCATGCCCCGCTTGCGGGCTTCGGCGATGAGGGCGACGACCGGCTCGTGATCACTGACGAACTTCGACAGACCCTCGCAGTCGAGAACGAGGGTGCCTTCGTGGCTCAGCTTGCGGCGGGCCACTGCCCCTCCTCGGCGAACACCTCGTCGAAGACCCGGCGTGCCCGCTCCTGCTCGTGCTCGGAGATCGGCCCCTGGCGGCGTTCGTAGTCGGCCAGGTACTCATCCAAGATCTGACCCCGCAGCTCGCGCTCCACCGCTTCGGTGATGAACGCGGAGAACTCACGCTTGCCGACCCGTCGGCGGATCGCCTCCGCTGTCCCCTCGGGGAGGGAGAGGCTGACCCTGGTGGCCGGCCCTTCGCCGACGTTGTAAGGAATCTCGCTCATGGGGCCGACATTATCAAACAAGTAGGAATTTGACCGGGATGCAGCACCCGTCGAACGACGCGGGCCGCCCACCCGTCACCTCGTGGTCTCAGTTGTGGTCTCATTCACCTACGTTCAGCTGCGTCCGAACGCCGCTGGACAGTCCGCTCCACGGCCGGTCAGGACACCCACGACCACCTCCGAACCCTCAGGCGAACAGTTGGAAAGCGTGTTGGGGGCACCCCCTCACGAGTTCGAATCTCGTATCCTGTGCCGAGGCTGACCCCGGCGTCCGGCTGATCGACCTGGCAACCCTCTACGGCCAAGTCCGACGCGTACCATCAGCCATCCCGCTGGCATCTGCACGATCTCTCCCCAGCCAGCCACTGAAATCCGACGAATGCTTTCGCCGATCTTCTGACTCGGCGCCGAAGCCACTTCGGTTTGCCGGCGCGCTCCGTTGGAACCTCTGCCGCCCGGCACACGGTTGGTGCGCCGTCATCAACCCGCACTCCCGGCCGAACCGGCCGCCCGCCCTGTCGGGAGGTTTGTGTGCGTCGTTTCATCGGGCGGGATCGCGAACTGAGCGTGCTCGGCAACGCCTTGCAGGCGGTTCGCTCTGCCATCGGGTCGGCGCAACCGGGGCAGTGCGTCCTCATGCGGGGAAGGCGGCGGGTCGGCAAGTCCAGCCTCGTCGAGGAGTTCCTCCGGCGTACCGAGACGCCGTACCTCTTCTTCACCGCGGCAGGCGGCACCGCGCAGGACGAGCTGTCGGAGCTGCTCGACGCCGTCGCCAGATCCACCCTTCCGGAGCGGGAACTGTTCTCGGAGGAGACCCCCGGGCAGTGGACCTCGGCATTCAGGCTGCTCGCCGAGATCCTTCCCGACGACAGCCCGAGCGTGGTCGTCATCGACGAGGTCCCGTATCTCATGGACCGCATCGACGCCTTCGAGGGCATGCTCCAGCGGGCATGGGACCGGCTGCTCAGTCGTAAGCCGGTACTCCTCCTCCTGGTCGGATCCGATCTGTCGATGATGGAGGCGCTGAACAGCTACGACCGCCCTTTTCACCAACGAGGCCGGGAAATGATGGCGGGGCCCCTGAACCCGGCCGACATCGGTGAGATGCTCGGCCTGTCACCGGCAGCCGCGTTCGACGCCACTCTGATCACGGGAGGCTCCCCCTGATCTGCGCCGAGTGGCCGGCCGGAGCAGACGTCTGGGAGTTCCTCCGCGACTCGCTGGACAACCCGATCTCGGCCCTGCTGGTCTCCGCCGAGCGCTCACTGGCCGCGGAGTTTCCACCCCAGGCGATCAGCAGGGAGGTACTGCGGGCCATCGGATCCGGGGAGCGAACCTTCACCAACATCGCTCGCGCGGCCGGCGGCATCGCCCACACCACTCTCACCCGAGCCACCGACGTCCTCACCGAGAAGAGAGTCGTGGCCGCCGAGCTGCCGCTCTCACCGAGGCCGTCGAAAGAACGCCGCTACCGAGTGGCCGACCCTTACCTCCGGTTCTGGCTCGCGTTTCTGGACCCTCACATGGCGGAGATCGAACGAATGCGGGGAGACCTCACCCTGAGCCGCATCAAGGAGCGGTGGACGAGCTGGCGGGGCCGCGCGATCGAACCCCTCGTCCGGGAATCCCTCGCCCGTCTCCTGCCGGACGGGCTCCTGCCCGCCCCCCCCCCGGCGATCGGCGGGTACTGGACCCGCAGCAACGGCGTGGAAATCGACCTGGTGGGCGCCGACCGGCAGCCGGTGGCCAAGGAACTGCTCTTCCTCGGTTCGGTCAAATGGCTGGAGAACTCCGCGTTCGACAGCCACGACCTGGCCGCACTGCAGAAGCACCGCGCGGCAGTCACCGACGAGCCCGTACCGCTCGTGGCGGTCTCCCGTAACGGGACCAGCTGTTCCGGGCTCCAGGCGGCGTACGAACCCGAGCAACTGCTCAGCGCTTGGCGCAGGGTGTGAGCAGCGGGCCGGATCTCCCAGCGGTTGCAGAGGCGAACACGTCCCCCTTGCCCTCCCAGTCGGCGCCGGCAGCGGTCCGCTCTTGCTCTTGGGCGTCGTGGTGCTGGGAGTGCGCGTACTCCGGAGAGAGGCGCAGGCAGTGTCAGACCCGTGCAGGATCATGACGCCGGGACCGGTCGACCTTCCTGGAGGAACGTGGTGGACACCGACTTGGTCCGGGACCTCGGGGTGCCGGACAGACGCAAGGCTGCGGCAGACGAATTGGTCGCGCTGGGGGCCGGGGCCGTGGAACGACTGGTGCGTGAGCTGACGGACGAGGAATCATCCGTACCCTGGCGATCGATCACCGACGTACTCCAGCGAATCGGTGACTCGGGCTTCGACGGAATGCTCCAGGGTCTCGTCTCCGCACCCAACGCGAGTGCACGCAAGCACACAGGCTTTGCCTTCTCCCGTCTCGGCCCTGCCGCATTGGACCGCTACACCGCGACCCTCTCCCATCTCGTGCCGTTTGTACGCCTGGAAGCGGTCCGTGGAATCCAGCACTGCGGCGATGCCGGCAGGACAGTCGTTACAGCCCTGCTGCCGCTACTCGGAGACCCGGACCAGCGAGTCGCCCGCCAGGCACAGGACGCTCTGATCTCGCAGGGATCGCATGTGGTTCCCCTGGTCCAGCGCATCCGAGAACTGGGTCCCGGCCGACAGCGGGCGCGGGCCTTGACCGTGCTCGCCGAGCTGGGCGGCGAGCCGGCGCTGTCCCGCGCCGACGTCGGTGCGATCGAGCGACTCATCCGCGTCAAGCTCCCGGACGACCGACCCGAAGGAATATGGGGGTGCTGGAATCACTGGATCGCCGTCCCCAGCGGTGACCAGGCCGGAATCATGCGGATCCTCGGCGTGGTCGATCCAAGACCTGTGACGTTCGCTCTGGGCAATGACATCGTCGATGCTGACAGCCATGGGCCGGACGCCCCCTACACCGGCTACGAACGGGTTTTCGTGACGCCCGAGTTGGATGGCTGGACCCTCGTCCTCGGCCCCTGGTGCGACCCGTGCGGCGAGGAACGGCGTGAGGAGGTCCTGCGTCTGTGCAACGACCTCAGTGCGCGCTACGGGCGGGCCCAGGCGTACTACTACGGCGGCCAGGGCGACGGCTCCGCCTGGCTCGTCGCCGAGCAAGGCACCGTGATCCGGCGGTACTGCGAAACGGGCGAGGAAGGGGACGAGTTGCTGACTCTCGGCGAGCCGTTGCCGTACGAGCGCGCACGCCGTAGGGAACTGGGCCTGCAACCCGACTGGGACGCAGCACAGGAAAGCCAGGAGGACGAGGACGAGTGGCGATGGGCTACGCACGACATGGCCGCCGACCTCGCACACTCCTACGGCATCAGCCCCCTCCACATCGGCCCCGACACACCGTCACGGGGAACCGGTGTCATCGGCCTGACTCCGTACGGCGTCACCCATGGCGTACCAGCGGGGGCTTACCGCATCTGAGCAAGGGCGAGAGCAGGGACAACGCCGGTTACTCCGCCACCGACTCCAGCGGCACCGGTGAGCCGATGAACGCAGGTGAACGGCCCCGTACGAGCGCCACCACTCCAACCGCCACAGCTGGAAAGCACGTTGGGGGCAGGCCAGAACCTCAGCCGCTCAGGCCCAGTTCACCCGCGCGCATCCCGGCCTGGAAGCGTGAACCTGCTTCGAGTGCGTCGAGTAGTTCGGCGACACGGCGGCGGTAGGTTCGCAGGGACATTCCAAGCTCCCGTGCGGCTGTCTCGTCGGTGGCGCCAGAGCCCAGCGCGCGCAGGACGCTCCGGCTCTCGGCATCGAGCCGGGGCTGCTCGCCGCGCAGGAAGCCCTTGAGGTCGGTGGCCGTCTCCCAGGCGGCTTCGAACAGCGTGTACACCCCGCCGACCAGGCTGGGTGCGGTGGTCAAGGTGTACTCACGGCCTCCGGGGGCGTTCAAGCCGGCGAGGATCGCGAAGCGGCGATCGATGATGATCGTCTCGTGCGGGAGAGTGGTGGCCGCGATGCGCACCTGAGCGCCGTTGTCGACGAGCTCGCTCAGGTGCTCGCGACCGCGCTCGTCAGCCAGCGCAGCCGGACTGAACAGCTTGCGGATCCGACGTGTGCCGCCCGCCCGCATCCGGTCGCGGGCGGCCTGCCGGGCACCGGGGCGAGACCAGGTGTCGAGGTCCCGGGCAGCACAGACGAACTCCTCACGGACCGAGGAGAACAGATGCTCGGTACGGGCGACAAGCTCCAGGTCACCGCGGATCGTCACCATCTCCACCACGCGGCCATTGTGCCCGATGGCAGCAAGCTGCCACGGGTGCACAGCCCGAACGCCCCGACAGCCAGGCTGAGTTCATGAGCAATGACTTCCGCGACTTCCGCGACTTCCACGACTTCCGCGACTTCCGTGACTTCCGTCTTGGTGGCGACCTTCTGATCAACCGGATCGGCTTCGGGGCCATGCGCCTGCCCACGAACAGCTTCCACGGCCCGGCCCGCGATCCCGAAACCGGTCGCGCCGTCCTGCGCCGTGCCATCGAACTCGGCGTCACCCACATCGACACCGCCGCCTTCTACGCCAGCGGCGACGGCACCGTTCGAGCCAACGCCCTGATCCGCGAGGCACTGCACCCCTACCCGGCCGGCCTGGTCATCGCCACCAAGGTCGGCCCCGTCCGCACCCCCGACGGCGGCCTCGCCGCGACCACCTGCCCCGCAGACCTGCGACCGCTGGTCGAAGAGAATCTCGAAACCCTCGGTGTGGACCGCCTCGATCTGGTGTACCTGCGCATCGGAGGCATGGCGCCGCCGCCGCACGGCGAATCCGTCGCCGCACGCTTCGAGGCACTGGCGGCGATGCGCGACGAGGGCCTGATCCGCCATCTCGGCCTGAGCAACGTCGACACCGACCACCTCGCCGAGGCCCGAGCGATCGCACCCGTCGCAGCCGTCCAGAACCACTTCCACGCCGCCAAACGCGACGACACAGAACTCCTGACCGCCTGCGAGCGGGCCGGCATCGCCTACGTGCCGTTCTTCCCACTGGGCGGCGGCCTGAGCGACCTCACCGGTGACCGCCTGGCCAAGGTCGCGGAACGGCATGGGGCCACGGTCCCGCAGATCGCCCTGGCCTGGCTGCTCGCCTCCTCACCCGTCACCCTGGCCATCCCCGGCACCGGCTCCCTCGCCCATCTGAAGGAGAACACCGCGGCCGGGTCGATCACTCTCACCCCAGAAGATCTCTCCGATCTCACCTGACCAAGGGCCACTCGGCACGGCAGGGCCTTGTGGCCCCTGGCTGTCGCGGCCCGCTGAGGCGTCGAATGGAGGCGGAGCCGCGAGCCTCGGCTCAGGTCGGTCTCGGATCGGTCTCAGGCAGAAGGGCGGTGTCCGATGGATGGCACAGGCGGTGCGGGAGGGGGCCGTGACGGCTTGGCGGAGGCCCCGGCTCGGCCGGGCGGCCGTCTGTACGGTGTTCTGACGAAGGACGTGGCGGCTGCGGGCCTACGCTCCGGTTGTCGCTCCGGAGCGCCGGTGACCGACGCCGAACTGGCCGGGCTGCCGGACGCCGTACAGCGCTATCTGCGGTTCATGGGGGTGGTCGGCAGGCCCCGCGACTGGTCGTTCCGGGTACGGTTCACCGGCCGTTTCCGGATGCGTCCCGGCTCGGGGTGGGCGGCGGCGGAGTCATGGCAGTACAACTGCGCCGTCGGCATCACCCGCGTCTTCGCCCTGCGGATCCGCTTCGCGCACCTGGTGCCGGTGTACGGCCACGACACCTACGCCCACGGTCGGGGGCGGCTGCGCGTCAAGGTGATGAACCGGCTCCCCGTCGCCGACGGCAGCGGGGAGGAGTACGACATCAGCGAACTGATCACCTGTCTCAACGACGCCGTCCTGCTGGCCCCGTCGATGCTCCTGGGCCCCGCCACGGCGTGGGCGCAGGTCGATGACCGGTCGTTCGACGTGACCCTGACCGACGTCGGTCACACGGTGACCGCACGGGTGTTCCTCGACGAGCGCGGCGCGCCCGTGGACTTCCATGCCGACCGGTACGCCACGCTGCCGGACGGCCTGATCCTGGCGCGCTGGCGGACACCGGTGACGCGGTGGGTCACCGCTCCGGGACGGCGGCCGCTGCCCGGCCCGGCCACGGCCGTCTACGATCTGCCCGACGGGCCGTTCCCGTACATCGAGGGCCACTTCGTGCCGGACAGCCTGGTCCACAACATCTCACCCGCCCACCTGACCTGAGGCCCCGTGCCCCTGTCCGTCAGTCCCCCGTTCGTTCACGTTGACGTCGTCGGCCCGTGACCGCGGTGAGCAGCACCGCGAGGAGTACCACGACATCCACGGCGAGCCCCACTCGCGTCGCGGATGCCATGAACGCGAGCACCGGCACCGACAACGCCGTGGCCAGAACCGCGACGGCCGCCCAGCGTCGGTGATCGACGGCCACCAGTACGGCCGCCGCCACGAAGAGCACCGCGGCCGAAAGCCACACCGCGCCTGTCACGACCGCGGCCGGCGAACCGGGCCGAGGGACAGCGTCCGTGTACCTCAGGTCACCGGGCTGGGCGATCCGCCACAGGAGCACCACACCCATGAGGTGGACGAGACCGTGCCCGGCCGGCGCTGCGGCTGCCGCCCACCGTTGCCCTGCGGCCACCCGCCGGGACCGCCCGGGCCGCCCGGGCCGGGTGACGCCGGACCCCGTCACGTGTCACGCGCAGCCCCCGCGTCGTTCGCCATGGCTTCCACTCCAGGGTCGGGACTCACCGTTTCACCGCACGAACGTGCCCGCCGCCGCACCACAGTCATAGGGCCGCCCGGCCCGGATCGTGCCGACCGTCGGCCCCGCTCCCGTCCGGGCTGACGCACGGCGCCCGCCATCCGGGACAGCTGTACGGCTTGGCGGCTGGTCATGGGACACCGCTGCGTCATCCGGCGGAACGAGCACAGCGCCGATATTCGCTTGCGCACCATCGTCACGCGGGCCAACGTCGCCCGACACCTGACGAAGGCGGAGAAGATGACCACGCAGCCCCACCCGGTCGACCACGAACTCATCGAGGCCGCGGCGCACGTCGCCCGCACTCGCTGCCGGGGCGACAACCACACCATGGCAGCCGCGGCCCGCGCCCGGGACGGCCGGATCATCACCGCGGTGAACGCCTACCACTTCACCGGAGGACCCTGCGCCGAGCTGGTCCTCATCGGCGCGGCAGCCGCCCAGGGCGCCTACGAGCTGGACACGATCGTCGCCGTGGGCGACCGCGACCGAGGGGTCGTTCCCCCGTGCGGTCGGTGCCGGCAGGTCCTTCTCGACTACTTCCCCGCCCTCAAGGTCGTCGTCGGCAAGGACGACCGCATCCGAACCGTGCATATCACCGACCTGCTGCCCGAAAGCTACGTCTGGGCCGACCACCAACTCGAGGCCGAGTGAACCGCGCCCCTCGGCGAGCGCCAGGGCTGGGCCGTCCGCGGTCCAGCCCGTGAAGGACGTCCTGCCTGTCGGCGGACCGGGAGGTGTGGGGCTCTAACGGCGGCGGGGTGTCGGGAAGGTCAGGAGGGTCAGGGACAGGGCGAGAATGGCCAGGCCGGTCCAGGAGGTGGCCGGGAGGCGTTCGGCGAGGACGGTGACGCCGAGGACGGCGGCCACCGCGGGTTCGGCCAGCGTCAGGGACGTGGCCGCCGACGCGGACGTACGGCGCAGTCCGTGGCCGAAGAGACGGTAGGCCAGATAGGCGGTGAACAGGGCGAGGTACGCGGCCACCGCCGCACCTCGCGGCGTGGCGATCCAGCGCATGTCCACGGACCACAGCAGCGGCAGGACCAGCAGCCCGGCCGCGCCGAACAGCACGCCCATCACCGCGTCCGAGGAGTGCCCGCGGGTGATCAGCCTGCCGCCGATCAGGGAGTAGACGGCGTAGGACAGCCCGCCGCAGGCGGCGAGCGCCACGCCGGTCGGGTCGATCGGTGTGGCGGCGCCGGTGAGTTCGGGGCCGAGGACCAGGAGCGCGCAGCCGAGTACGGCGGCCGCGGTGGCGGCGGTCCAGCGTGCGGTCGGTCGCCACTGTCCGGTGCGCCAGGCCAGCAGGCCGGTGAAGACCGGCGCGCTGCCCAGTGCGATCACGGTGGCGACCGCCACCCCGGTCCGGGCCACGGCCGGGTAGAAGGCGACCGGGTATCCGGCCACCGCCAGCGCGCCCAGGGCGAGCAGTCGGCGCTCGCGGCGCGTGCAGGCGGCGGGCAGGGAACGGGCGCCTCGGGAGGTGAGGAACATCAGGATGCCGCCGAGGGCCAGCCCGGCGGAGCCGATGGCCACGGCGGGCGCGCCGGCGGGGGCCAGGGAGCCGGCGGTTCCGGTCGTGCCCCACATCACGGCTGCGATCAGGATGGGGGCGGGTCCGCCAAGGAGTGCGGTGCGAGAGGGGCGCGGGCGACCGGCGTGGGACGGGCGCGCGGGGGTCAGGGGGGTGGTGCGGTTCGGCACAGTCGTGAACTTCCGTCGTCGAATACGTCAGGGACTGGATCCGCAACGGGCGCACGACAACAGCCCCTGACCGAGTTCGCTCGGTGGGGCCGGGGAATCAAAACCGCCGGTGTCCGCGCCCGTCAGGCGCAGGGGGGCGGCGTGACGGCGTGCCAGTAGGTGTTCACCCGACCGATGCTACCCGGGAGGCAGGGCGCGGGAGGGTGCCGGTCGGCCCCCCGACCCGACCCTGCCTCAGCCCACCGGCGCCACGGTCGTCGTCCCCCGAACCACCAGGCGAGGCTCCACGACATCCTCCCCGGCAGGGGCGTCGCTCGTTTCCAGGCGGGCCGTGACATGGGTGACCGCGAGTTCGGCCATGCGGCGAATGTCCTGGGCGACGGTGGTGAGGTCGACGTGCGGGAGGCGGGCCAGGCGGCTGTCGTCGAAGCCCACGACCGAGAGCTCGCCGGGGACCGTGACGCCGGCGCGGAAGAAGGTGTTGAGCGCGCCGGTGGCGCACGCGTCGTTGAAGGCCAGGACGGCGCTGGGCCGGGGAGTGCCGGCGAGGAGGGCGGCGGCCGCGGCGGCGCCGTCCTCGGCGGCGAGTCCGCCGGGCAGCACGCGGACGCGGTCGGCGAGGCCGTGGCGGTTCATGGCGGTGCGGTAGCCGCGGCGGCGTTCGGCCGCGCCCGGTGCCCGGCCGCCGTCGATGTGGGCGATGTCGCGGTGGCCGAGGGCCACCAGGTGGTCGACGGCCAGCCGGGCGCCCTCGTCGTCGGCCGTGCGGACGACCTGGACACCCGGGACCGCCGGACGCAGCCGCCGGGCCACGGAGACCAGTGGCAGGAGGGCGGCGAGTTCGGCGAGCCGTGCGGCGGGGGCCCGGGAGCCGAGCAGGATCAGCGCCTCGCAGCGGTCGCCGAGCAGCGACTCGACCGCCTGGCGCTCGCTGCGGCCGGCGGCGACGGGGCTGAGGGCGAGCTGGTAGCCGACGGACTCGGCGGCGGGGTAGAGGTGTTCGACCAGGTCGGTGTGGAACGGCTCATGGATCTCGAACTGCACCCCGATCAGGTGGGTGCGGTTGCTGCGCAGCAGCCGGGCCCGGGAGTCGGGGCGGTAGCCGATCTGGCGGGCGGCTTCGAGGACGCGCTCACGGGTGGCCTGGCTCGCGCCCTTGGCGCCGCGCATCACGATGGAGACCAGCGCCGTGGACACGCCGGCGCGGGCGGCGACGTCGGCTAGTGTCGGCCGGCGGCCGTCGGGGACCCCGGGGGTCGGTGGCACGGCGGCCCTCCCTGGTCGAGTGCGTGGTGACAGCTCACACATGGGCTCGGCTCGCGTACGCCCTCGGCTCGCGTACGCCCTCGGCTCGCGTACGCCCTCGGCTCGCGTACGCGCTCAGCTCGCATGTGCTGTCAGCCGACGATCGTAGACGAGGACGAACGCTCAGGTCAGATGTACTGCAACGTTCTAGAACGGATGTCTTGACATGGCCGTCCCGGCCTGGCGTACTGACCGCAGACTTCTAGAACGTTCTAGTCTCTGAGAGGGGCGAACGACGATGTTCACGCTGGCGGTCTGCGCCGAGATGGTCTTCCGGGACCTGCCCGTCGACGAGCGGGCACGGCGTATCCACGACGAGGGGTTCCAGGTCGAGATCTGGGACTGGACCCGGCACGACCTCGACGCCCTGGCCCGCACCCCGGCCGAGTTCTCCTCCATGACCGGCTACATACGAGGGAACCTCACCGACCCGGACGGCGCGGCCGAACTGCTGCGCACCGTCGGGGAGTCGATCGACGCGGCCGAGCAGCTCGGCTGCCCCCGCCTCAACCTGCACGGCACCGGTCTGGACGGCGAGGGCCTGCCGGTGGTGCCGGTGAAGGGCGAGCCCACCGAGGAGATGTGGGCCGCAGCCCGTGAAACGCTGAGCCGTATCGCCGAGTTGGGTGAGCGCGCCGGTGTGGTCTTCACCCTGGAGAACCTCAATACGGCCGTCGACCACCCCGGGGTCCCCTTCGCGAAGGCGGCCGACACGCTGGCCCTGGTCGCCGCCGTGGACCGGCCGGGCCTGCGCATGAACCTCGACCTTTACCACGCGCAGATCGGCGAGGGGAACCTGATCGAGCTGGTCCGCCGGGCCCACGGCCAGGGGCTGATCGGCGAGATCCAGGTGGCCGACGTGCCGGGCCGCTGCGAACCGGGCACCGGTGAGATCAACTACCCGGCCGTCGCCCGCGCCCTCACCGACCTCGGCTACGACGGCACGGTCGCCATGGAGGCCTGGGCCTCCCAGGACAGCGAGGGCGCCCTGCGCCGCTTCCGCACCGCGTTCACCGTCTGACCGGACCCCGTCTCCCTCCCCGGCGGCACAACGCCCACGGAGAACTCATGACCAGCTCCCAGCCCCTGGCCGTGGGCCTGATCGGCACCGGCCGCATGAGCTCCTTCCACGCCGAGACGCTCGCCCGCCGGCTGCCCGGCGTCCGGCTCGCCGCCCTCGCCGACCCCGCCCCGGGCGCCGCGCGGCGCCTCGGCGACCGGCTCGGCTGCTCCACCGCCCACACGGACGTCGCCGAGCTGCTCGCGGACCCGCGGATCGACGCGGTCGTGATCGCCACGCCGGCCCGCACCCACGCCGACCTGGTCGAGGCCGCGGCCCGGGCGGGCAAGGCGGTCTACTGCGAGAAGCCCATGGCGACCACCCTCGCCGACGCCGACCGGGCCATCGCCGCCGCCGGGAAGGCGGGCGTACCGCTCCAGGTCGGCTTCAACCGCCGCTACGACACCGCCTTCCGCGCCGCCCACGACAAGATCACGGCCGGCGGCATCGGCACCCCGCAGCTGCTGCGGTCGCTCCCCCGCGATCCCGGGTTGGCCGACCCGTCGCGGATCCCGCCGTGGACGATCTTCCTGGAGACCCTCATCCACGACTTCGACACCCTGCGCCATCTCAACCCCGGCGCCGAACCCGTCGAGGTCTTCGCGATGGCCGACGCCCTGGTACGCCCCGACTTCAAGGACCGGGGGCTGCTCGACACCGCGGTGGTCACCATCCGCTTCGGCAACGGCGCCCTGGCGACCGCCGAGGCCGGCTTCCAGGCGGTCTACGGCTACGACGTCCGCGGCGAGGTCTTCGGCTCGAACGGCATGCTCACCATGGGCGACATCCGCCGCACCCACCTCACCGCCTACGGCCCCGACGGCATCACCGCCGACTGCACCTCGTACGACCAGGACCTCTTCCAGGAGGCCTACGTCGCCGAACTCGCCGACTTCACCGACAGCGTCCGCACCGGGCGCACCCCCTACGTCACCGGTCAGGGCGCCCGCGCCGCCCTGACCATCGCGCTCGCCGCGGTGCGGTCGGTGACCAGCGGGGGGCCGGTGCGGATCGCCGACCTCGACGATCACTAGGGCCCACCAGGACCTGTCCGGCCGCATGGTGGCCCTCTTGTGCCCGAAGTGCGGCGCGCGCATGGTGGCTTTCCGCCATGGGACCGAGTCGGCCGAACCGAGTCGGCCGAACCGAGGAGCGTACGCATGCCGCAGAACCCCGAGCTGCACATCTGGTTCCAGCCGGTCAACGGGGAGGCGTTGGCCGTCAGGAGCCGTGACCACGAGACCCTGGAAGCGGCCGTCGCCGCGCTGGACGAAGCGCTGCGGCAGGGCCGCACCTTACGGTTCGCCCTCACCGGCCCCGACGACGCCGAGAACGGCTTCGCCCTGGTCGACTTCACCAAGGTCGTGGCGGTCAGGGTCTGGCCGGAGCCGATGAAGGGCGCCGACGGCCAGTACCTGTGACGACGACTGCCCTCAGCCCGCCCGAACTCCCTTTCCAGAGCTCGATAAAGACGCCATCGCCCCCACATCAACTCCCATCACGCCCACAGGGCCCCCTATCACCAGAAGCCCCGAAGTATCGCTTCCATAACGAGTGATGGTTGAGATGTGAACGAGTGGGCGGAAAGGTGTGAAGATCGTCGCAGCGGTCGAACGTGCCCTCCCCCCATGCGCGCTCCCGCCCACTCACGTTCTTCACCCACGTTCTTCTCGGTCGCGGCACGGGGCTCCCGCAGGCCACGCGGCGGCGGCTGAACCAACTGAATCAGAAAGGGTCGAGGGCCCTCCCCATGCAGCTGCCAGACCGCGCCGCACCCGTGTCCCGCAAGCTCCTCCAGGCCATGGCCGCCTCGCTGGCCGCGGCCGTCACCGTCGGCGGTCTCGTCGTTCTCCCCGCCGCGACCGCCCAGGCGGCCACCTCCTGCGCCACCGGTACCTGGAAAGAGCAGTTCTTCGCGAACGCCAAGCTCTCGGGCACCCCGAAGAAGACCGTCTGCGACACCGCGATCAGCGAGAACTGGGGCACGGGCAAGCCCGCCGTCTCCGGTCTCGCCAAGGACAACTTCTCCATCCGCTGGACCCAGGTCCGCGACTTCGGCGGCGGCGGGCCGTTCACACTGACCGCCGCGAGCCAGGACGGCGTACGGATCTACGTCGACGGCAAGAAGGTGCTCGACAACTGGAGGGACGTCACCCGGACGTCGACGAAGAGCGTCGCCCACACCTTCTCCAAGGGCAAGCACACCCTGCGCGTCGACTACTTCGCGGGCCGGGGCTCGGCCAACGTCTCGGTCAAGCTGACCCCCGCCGCCAGGGACAGGGTCAAGCCGAACGCCCCGACCGGCGTCAAGGCCTCGTACACCTACCCGACGGCCAAGCTGACCTGGACCAGGAGCCCCGAGGCCGACCTCGCCGGGTACAAGGTCTACCGGTCCACCTCCGCGTCCGTGCCGATCACCTCCGGCAACCTGATCAGCGGCAGCAGGCCCGTCACCACCACGTCCTACAGCGACAAGCCCGGGGCGACCGGCGCGCGCTACTACTTCCGGGTCGTCGCCGTCGACAAGTCCGGAAACGTTTCTGCAGGGTCGTCCGTCGTGAGCGTCCTCTCCAAGGACGTCACCGCCCCCTCCGCTCCCACGAACGTCACCGTGGCCTCCGACGGCACCGGCAACAAGGTCGCCTGGGGCAAGCCCACCTCCGACACCGTCAAGTACCGTGTCTACCGCGCCACTTCCGCCACCGGCACCGACTCCGCGCAACTCACGGAGACCGCCGACAGCAGCTCCACCGACGCCTCCGCAGCCGAGAAGACGACGTACTACTACGCCGTCGCCGCCCTGGACGCGGCCGGCAACGTGGGCACCCGCAGCGCCTGGGTCTCGGGCACCCGCCCGGACACCACCGCGCCCGACGCCCCCACGAACCTGGCCGCGACCAGCGGGAGCGGCTCCGTCGAGCTGACCTGGTCGGGCGCCTCCGGCGACACGGTGGCCTTCCAGGTGTGGTCGGCGAGCTCGGCCGACGGGACGTACCAGAAGCTCGTGACGACCGACGAGGGCTGGTACCTGGACATCTCGGCGCCCGTGGGCTCCGACACCTACTACAAGGTGTACGCCGTGGACGCCGCCGGGAACGTCTCGGCCCCCGCCACCGTCTCAGGCCGCCCGCTCACCCCGCCCGACACCACCGCCCCGGACGCGCCGACCGGCCTCGCGGCCACCGGTGGCGACCGGGAGGTGAAGCTGAGCTGGACCGCGTCCACGGCAGACGACACCACCGCCTACCGCGTGTACCGCTCCACCAGCCCCGACGTCGCGTTCACCGACGACAACCGCGTCACCGGCAACATCGCCGCCACCTCGTACACCGACACGTTCGAGGTCGCCGACGGGACGACGTACTACTACGCGGTCACGGCCGTCGACGGCTCCGGCAACGAGTCCGCGCTCAGCGGCACGGCCGACGCGAAGACGCTGTACTTCGCGGCCGACCTCACCGTCTCCCCGACCGCCGGCAAGGGTGACCACACCACCCTCCAGGCGGCGGTGAACGCCGCTCCCTCCGGGGCGACCGGCGACTTCACCATCCTCGTCAAGCCGGGGACGTACACGGGGACCGTCACCGTGCCCGACGGCAAGACGCACCTCGTCCTCGTCGGCGGCACGGACGACCCGTCCGACACCGTCGTCACCGAGTCGCACGGCGTGACCGACTCCGACAGCGCGTACACGATGGAGAACTCGGCGACCTTCTTCGCCAACGCCGACGACCTGACGGTGAAGAACCTCACCATCGCCAACGGGTACACCGAGGTCGCGGCGAACAGCAACAACCAGGCCGTCGCCCTGCGCACCACCGGTGACCGGCAGGTCTACGACAACGTACGGCTGCTGGGCAACCAGGACACGGTCTACATCCGCGAGCCCGAGAGCCGGGTCCTGATCAGGAACAGCTACCTGGAGGGCGACACCGACTGGCTCTACGGCGGTGGCACGGCCGTCTTCCAGAACGACGAGATCCACTACACCGACAGCCGCGGCAAGAACGGCGGTTCCATCACCGCGGCCAGCACCAAGGCCAGTTCGGTGTACGGCTTCCTGATCACCGACAGCCGGATCACCCTCGCGGACGGGGTCACCTCCTACTACCTGGGCCGCCCCTGGCCGCAGTACGCCCCCGACACCTCGCCGTCGGTGCTCGTCCGCGACACCTCCATCCCGAAGGCGCCCACCTCCGCGTGGCGGAACTGGAACGACACCTACACCTGGAAGAACGCCCGGTACGCGGAGTACGGCAACACGGGCGCCGGTGCCGACACCAGCGGCACGAACGCCGACCGCCCGCAGCTGAGCGACCTCAGGGCCAAGCAGTACACCGCCGCCCGCTACCTCCAGGGCAACGACGACTGGGACCCGACCGGCACCCTGGCCCAGGAGGACTTCACGCCCACGGCCGCGCCGACCGGCCTCGCCGCCGCGGTCGACGGCACGGACGTCGACCTGTCCTGGACCGCTCCGGCGGACGGCGACGTCGTCGGATACCAGGTGTACCGCTCCACGGACGGCTCCCTGGGCACCCTCCTCAGCGGGGACGACCTGCTCACCGGCCCGGCGTTCACCGACACGACGGCCGTCCCGGGCACCGCCTACACCTACCGGGTGACCGCCGTCGACACCTCGAACAACTTCTCCAACTACTCCGAGACCGCCACCGCGACGGTTCCCGTCCCCGTGACGGACGAAGCCCCGGCCGCGCCCACCGCCCTCACCGCGACCGGCGCCGCCGGGAAGGTCGACCTGGCGTGGACGGCCCCGGCCGACGCCGACGTCACCGGCTACAAGGTCTACCGGTCCACCTCCGCGGGGGTCACCGCGGCCGACGGCGAGCTCATCGCCTCCGACATCACCTCGACGTCGTACAGCGACACCTCCGCCGCGTTCGGCAAGACGTACCACTACGCGGTCGTCGCCGTGGACGCGGCCGGTCAGGCCTCCCCTCTCTCGAACGAGGCGAGCGCCTCCGAACTGCCCGCCGGCACCGACGTGGTGGTCGCGGCGGACGGCAGCGGCGACTACACCACCGTCTCGGCGGCCGTCGCGGCGACCTCCTCGGGCGGCACCGCCGCCGACCCGTTCGTCATCGCGGTCCGCCCCGGCACCTACCGCGAGACGGTCGTCCTGAAGAACAAGCCGTACGTGCGGCTCATCGGTACGAGCAACGACGCGTCCGACACGACGATCGTCTACGACAACGCGGCCGGCACCATCAACCCGTCCACCGGCTCCGCCTACGGCACCACCAACAGCGCGACCTTCACCAACCAGAGCAACAACACGCGCTTCGAGAACCTGACCATCTCCAACGACTTCGACGAGGCCGCCCACCCCGACCTCATGGCCGCCTTCACGGGCCAGGGCGTGGCTCTGATGGCGCAGGGCGACCGGCAGGTGTACGACAACGTCCGGCTGCTCGGCAACCAGGACACGCTCCTCACCAAGCAGGTCAACTACGGCGGGGCGCTGAGCCGTCAGTACTTCACGAACTCGTACATCGAGGGTGACGTCGACTTCCTCTGCGGCCACGGCGACACCGTGATCGACAACTCCACCATCAAGGTGCTGACCTCCCGCACCAGCACCCCGATCCTGTCGGCGCCGCAGACCCACGCCTCCGTGGCGTACGGCTTCCTGATCGCCGACAGCAAGATCGTGACGGACGGCGTCAACAACAACGCGAAGATCACCCTCGGCCGGCCCTGGAGCGCCGCCGGCCAGCAGGTCATCCGCAACACCTCGCTGCCCGCGCAGGTGCTGAGCGCGCCGTACCAGAACTGGAACGCCTCCCAGACCTGGCAGGCCGCCCGCTTCGCCGAGTACCTCAACACCGGTGACGGCGCCGACAACACCGGCACCAACACCGACCGCCCGCAGCTGACCGCCGAGACCGAGGGCACCTACACGGTGGCCGCGTACCTGACCGGCACGGACGGGTGGGCGCCGCAGAGCTGATCACCCCGTAGCACCCGTAGACCCCGTAGCACCCGTAGACCCCGAAGGGCCGCGCACAACGACGTGCGCGGCCCTTCGGTATGCCGGGTCGGTGCCGGGTCAGCGGACGATCCGCACGTCCTTCGCCACGCTCACCTGGTCGATGTCCGTCGCCCGGATCGTCGTCTTCATCTCCCAGGTGCCCTCGATGGGCAGGCTGACCTTGTCGGAGGCCCAGTAGCCGCCCTTGTCGACCAGCCCGGCGTCCAGCGGGCCGATGTCCTGGCTGGGGAGGGTGAAGGAGATCCGCAGCTCGGGGACGGTGACGAAGCCGCCGTCGGGGCCGAAGACCACGGCCTGGAGGGTGTTGTCGCCGACCGTGCCGGGGTCGAGGGTGACCTGCACCTTGCCGCGCAGTCCGGGCTTGCCGAAGTCGAAGGGGACGACCGTCACGGAGGCGACCGGCAGCCCACCGGACTGCTGGGCCGACGTCGCCGCCTCGGCCGCCGCCCGGCCCGGCAGGGTGCCCGTCAGGATCGTCGTCAGGACGAGGACGACGACGGAGACGGCGACCTCCAGGAGGACCGACCGCCGCAGCGCACGGCTGTGCGCGGACTCGGCCGGGGTGAGGGGCGGTTCGGCGGACGACGGACGGGGCGGGGGCGGGGGCGGGGTGCCTTCGGCGGCGGCCGGGGACTCCTCCCGCGCCGGTGTCCCGCCCACGGTCGCCTTCTCGAGAACCTTCTCGTGAACGTTCACGTGAACCCTCCCGTGAACCTTCTCGAGAGCCTTGGTCTCCGCCGTCACCACTGTTTCCGTCCCCTCCGTCCCCTCCGTCCCCTCCGTCCCCTCTGTCTCCTCCGTCTGCTCCTTCGTCCTCGCCCTCGGCACCTTCGCCTGTCTGGTCACCGTCGCCCTCGACCAGGCCCCCGCCGCCAGCAGCACCGCCACCGCGGCCAGCTTGGCGAGAAGGACCCTGCCGTACGTCGTGTCCGTCAGCGCCGAGACGGAGCCGAGGCCCCGCCAGGACTGGTAGACCCCCGTCACCACGAGGACGGTCACCGAGATCCCGGCCAGCCGGGAGAAACGGGTGACCACGCGCGAGGGGACGGAGGCGCGCGGCAGGAGGGTGAGGAGGGCGACCAGGCCGCCCAGCCAGAACGCCATGGCGAGCAGGTGCAGCACCGAGGAGGTCATCGCCAGCGGGACCTGGATGCCGGCCGAGGCGTGTTCCGCGCCCGCCCAGGTCAGGGCGAGACCCCCCGCGAGGACCGCGCCGACCACGAGGGCCGCCCTCGACGGCTCGGGGCGGCGGCGCTGCCGTAGGAGCAGGGCCACCGCCGCCGCGAGCAGCAGCAGGCGCGCCACCAGGGCCAGGCCGGGGCGGCCCTCCAGGGTGCGGAGCAGGCCGGAGGGGTCGAGCGCGCCGGACGGGCCGGTGCCGGCCTCGTAGGGGGCGCGCAGGAAGAACAGGAACACCGTCGAACCGGCCAGCGTCCAGCCGCCGACGAGCAGCGGCCGGCGCAGCGGACGGGTGTCCGGCGGGCGGCACACGGCGACGAAGGCCGCCGTGCCGACGAGGAGGGCCGCCGCGACGTACGCGAGGTAGCGGCCGATGTTGTAGAGGCCGTCGGTCGCCGGGTCCTCGGTGGCGTCGGACGGCAGGACGGCCAGGGTCGGGGAGGCCTTGCCCACGGAGAACGTGAACGCGCCCGACACCGGGTGGCTGTCGGCCGAGACCACCCGCCAGGCCACCGTGAAGGTGCCGGTGCCGAGCGTCTTCGGCAGCTTCACCCGCACGGTGTCCGAACGGCCGTCCACGTGCCCCGCCCCGCCCAGCTTCACCCGCTGGTTGTCGGGGTCGAGGAGCCGGAAGGAGTCGTCGATCAGACCGACGGACTCGGTGAAGGTGAGGGTGATGCTTCGGGGGCTCTTCTTGACGACGCTTCCGTCGGCGGGGTCGGTGGAGCGGAGGGCCGCGTGCGCCGAGGCCGGTCCGCCGCCGAGGAGGAGCAGGACCAGCACGGTGCCCAGCAGCACCAGCCCTTGAAGTCGCCTTCGTCCACTGCCGTGTCGTTCGCCATCGCGCCCTTCGCTCACGTCACGCTCCGTACTGCCCGGACTGTCCCAGACTCGAGACTCGTGTGCTCGGGGATACGTACGGATGGACACGGCATCCTTCTCACCCACTCGGCCCTCACCCATTCGGCCCCCTACCAGGTCGGTCTCGCCGACACCCCGCCGTCCACCACCAGGTCGTGGCCGGTCACCCAGGACGCCAGCGGCGAGGCCAGGAACACGCAGGCGTCGCCCACGTCCTCGGGGCGGCCCAGCCGGCCGACCGCGACCGCCTCCCGCCACCGGCGTACCCCGTCCGGCCACGCCTCGGCCAGCCCCTCACTGTCGATCAGGCCGGGCGAGACCGTGTTGACGCGGATGCCGTGGGGGCCGTACTCGAGCGCCGCCGCGCGGGCGTGCATCACCACGGCGGCCTTGGCGGCGGCGTAGTGGGCGTGGCCTTCCGCGGGCATCCGGGCCTCCACCGAGGCGATGTGCGTGACGGTTCCGCCGCCCCGCTCCCGCATGACCTCGGCCGCCGCCTGGGTGACGGCGAACACGCTGGTCAGATTGGTGTCCACGACCTCCCGCCACTCCTGCGCGGTCATCCCGGGCAACGCCCGCACCGGCTGGACGCCCGCGTTGTTGACCAGCGCGTCGAGCCGTCCCCCGCCCCATTCGGCGGCACGTGCCACCAGCCCGCGGCACGCGTCCTCGTCGGTGAGATCGGCGCCGGGCAGCACGACGGCCCGCTCACCGGTCTCCTCGCCGGTCTCTGCGGCGAGGAGATCGGCGAGCGCGCGGGCCGCCGCGGTGCTCGTACGGCAGTGGAGGGCCACCTTCGCGCCTTCCTGCGCGAACCTGAGCGCGATGCCCCGGCCGATCCCGCCGCCCGCACCCGTGATCAGGGCCACCCGGCCCGTCAGCAACGTCATGGACGGCACAGTCCCGCGATCAGCGCGGCCCGGTCCGGATGACGCGCCGTCAGCGCGGCCGCGTCCCCGTGCTCGTAGTCCGCGTACGTGAAACCGGGGGCCATGGTGCAGCCGAAGAACGTCCAGGCGCCCCGGGTCCGCGCGCCCATCCAGGTGCGGGCGGGGACCGTGAGCTGCGGCTGCTGCCCGCCGAGGACGTCCGGGCCGAGCACGGCCGTGCGGGAGGTGCCGTCGGGGGCGAGGAGCAGCAGGTCCAGGGGGTCGCCGAGGTAGTAGTGCCAGACCTCGTCGGTGGGCAGGCGGTGCAGGGCCGAGAAGTCGCCCGCGGCGAGCAGCACGACGATCGCGGAACCGGCCGGGCGGCCGTCGGACGCCTCGGGCCCCGCCCAGGTACGGCGGAACAGACCGCCCTCGCGGGGTATCGGCTCCAGTGAGTAGTGCGCGACGAGGTCTTCCGGGGTCAGCGGGGAACTCGGGGAGGTCACCCGGGGAAGACTACGGGTAGGCCACCTCGCGCCGCAGGAACGCCAGTCGGGCCTTCTTCTCCGGCAGATACACGTCGGGCAGGTCGATCTCCGGCAGCGTGACCAGCGGTCCGGCCTCGAAGCCCTGGCGCAGGAAGCGGGCGATCGCCTTCTCGTTGCGCACGTCCGGGTCGACCACGATCCGCTTCCGGTCCAGGCCGAGCAGCACGTACGCGGCGAAGGCCCGCATCAGCGCCGCCGACCGGCCGGGACGCACGCCGTGCGCGCCGGCGGGCGCGAGGAGCACATGCACGCCGATGTCGCCGGGCTCCACCTCGTAGCACTCGCTGACCCGGTCCTCGACGGGCTCGTACGTCTGGAGCAGGCCGACCGGGGTGCCGTCCAGTTCGACGAGGAAGGCGTGGTGGGTGTCGAGGCCGGCCATATGGGCGTAGATCTCGGCGACCTGGTCCCGGGTCAGACCGTTCATGCCCCAGAACACGGCCCGTTCCTCGCGCACCCACCCGTGCACGACGTCCGCGTCGCCCTCGGCGTCGAGGGGGCGGATGCCGACGGTGCCGAAGCCGTCGGCGTGCTCCGTGTGGACGTACTTCTCCTCAGACATCGCTCTCCTTCGTCAGCTGTGCCCAGTCGGTGACGACCGGGGCCAGCTCGCCCTTGAGCCACAGGGGCAGCTGGTCGTGGTGGTGGGGGCTGTCGGGGTGACCCGAGGCGCCGAGCGGGACCACCCACAGGCTGTCCTCGCGGCGGGCCAGGTCCCAGACGTAACGGGCCGCCGGGCCGCGCGCGGCGAGGTCGGTCCAGCCGGGCACGGCCGTCGTGCACAGCACACAGTCGTGGTCGCCCGAGAGTGCGGGGGCCTCGTACGACGGGTCGGGCAGCGCCCGCCAGGGGGCGAGGCGGTGGGTGTCGCCCCAGCGGGTGGGCGGCTGTCCGGCGACCTCCTCGACGGCCTCCCGGACCAGCCGGGGCCGGTCGATGCCATAGAGCTCCTCGGCGCGCAGGAGGTGTTCGAGGGCGAAGCCGACGCGGGGCAGCAGGGCCAGCCAGGGGAGGAGCACCTCGGGGTAGGCGGGCGGCGTGGCGAGGGCGGCGAAGGCCGGGTGCGCGGCGAGCCTGCGGACCAGGGCACCGCGCAGGGCCGCGTACCGGGCGGCCTCCTCGCTGTCGGCGTCCATACGGCGGTTCCAGCGCAGGAGGCGTGCGCGCAGCTCGGCGGCGGGGCCGGTGAGGTCGTCGAGGGCGGCGAGGTGGTCGAGGAGCGGACCGGCGGAGGCGAGGTGGGTGTCGGTGTGGATGGCGGGCATGTCGGAGGCGGACCAGGTGTCCTTCTCGTCCAGCAGGGCGCGGATGCGGTCGGCGCGGTGCGGCGGCGCGAACTCGACGCCGAGGGGGGCGGCCGGGCCGCGCTGGTTGGCCATGACGGCGACGCCGTCGGTGAGGCCGGCGCGGGGCATCTCGTGCCAGCCGGTCCACTCGTGGCCGGGCTCCCAGGCGGGGACCAGCCGGACACCGTTGACCTCGGCGCGCACGGGCACCCGGCCCGCGACCCGGTGCAGCAGTCCGCCCTCGGTGTCGGCGGCCTGCACGACGTTGACCGGCTCGACCCAGACGTCGAAGGCGGCGTCCACGTCGGCGACGCGGCGGGCGCGGAGGAGGGGGAGGAGGGCGCCGAAGCCCAGGTCCTCGGTGACGCGGGGCGGGTGGCGGAGGGTCAGGGCGAGGGGGAAGTCGAGGGGGAGGTCAAGGGGGAGGCCGAGGTCGGAAGGGTTCTGCGGAAACGTTCCTGCCGAACCGTCCGCCGACCCGCTCCCCAGGTCCTCCGGGGCCACCCCGCTCTCCACCCCCTCCGGCCCCCCGGCGATCACCGGCCCCCGGTCCGTCTCGATCACCTCCACCTCGACCGGCTCCTCCCCGGCCACCTCGACGGTCTCGGTGTGCCGGGCGGCGCGGTGCCAGACGCCGTCCGGACCGAGGGCCTCGACGCCGGCGCCGGTGCGGCGCAGGCGTTCGCGGTAGAGGTCCTGGTAGTCGGCCATGGCGTTGGTGATGGCCCAGGCGACCCTGCCGGTGTGGCCGAAGTGGGCGATGCCGGGGACGCCGGGCACGGCGAGCCCGACGACGTCGAACTCGTCGCAGGCCAGACGGATCTGCTGGTAGACGCCGGGGTCCTCGATGAACCGGTGCGGATCACCGGCGATGACCGCCTGCCCGGTGACGGTCCGGGCACCGCCGACCAGCCAGCCGTTGCTGCCGGAGGTGGCAGGGCCGTCGGTGGCGAACAGGCCGACCGCGTCAGGGCCGAGGTGCCGTACGGCCTCCTCCCGCCACAGCTTGGCCGGGAAGCCGGCGAACAGGATGTGGACGGAGAGCCAGACCGCGAGCGGGGTCCAGGGCTCCCAGCGGCCGGGGACGAGCCCGACCCGGGTGAACTCGGGGGTGACATGGAGCCCTTCGTTGACGCCGTCGACGTACGCCCGTACCCACGCGGCGGTCTCCGCGTCCTGCCGCTCCAGCCGGTCGAAGCAGCGGCGGGCGGTGTCGGCGAGGCGGACGCGGCGGGCGAAGACGTCCCAGGCCACGGCCTCGGGGCCGAGGAAAGAGGCGGAGGTGCCCTGGGCGCGGTGCCGTTCGACCTCCAGCTGCCAGGCCCGGTCGCGGGCCGTGACCAGGCCCTGGGCATGGGCGAGTTCCCGGGCGTCGGCCGCACGCAGATGCGGGACGCCCCACACGTCTCTGTGGATCTCGGTCGTCACCCTGTGGCCCTTCTATGACCGGCATGCTCTTTAGGTTAGCCTCACCTAATCAATCGGTGCAGGAATCGTACGCGAGGGGTGAAGGGGCCATGGCGCAGGGGCGGGGCTGGGAGGGCGCGGTCCTCAGGCTGATGCGGGCGAAGGACTTCACGCTGACCGTGACCGGAGCGCAGGACGTCACCCCGCGCTTCCGCCGGGTGCACCTCACCGACGGCGGGCTGCTCGCCGCGACCGGCGTCCACCCCACGATGTGGGTGCGGCTGTGGTTCGACAACGCGGGCAGGCCGCACCAGCGGGCGTACACCCTGGTCGACCCCGACCCGGCGGCCGGCGCCTTCTCCCTGGAGTTCGCCCTGCACGAGGGCGCGGCCAGCGACTGGGCGCGGGCGGCACGGCCCGGCGACACCATCGAGGCGACCGTCCAGGGCACCGCCTTCGAACAGCCCGCGCCCGCCCCGGGCCGTGTCCTCGCGATCGGCGACCCGGCCTCCCTGCCCGCGATCAACTCCCTGCTGGAGGCGCTGGGTCCGGCTCCGGCGACCGTCTGGTTCGAGGGCGCGGCGGACGGCCTGCCCTTCCGCACCGACCCGGCCCGCCACGAGCTGCGGCACGTCCCGCGCGCGGAGCTGGTCGAACGGGTCCGCACCGAGCTGCCCGCGCTCCTCGCGGCCACCGAACACCCGTACGTCTGGATCGCCTGCGACACCCGCACCACCCGCACGCTCTCGTCGTACGTCCGCAAGGAGCTGGCCGTCCCCAAGGAGCGGCTGCACGCGCTGGGGTACTGGCGCGCGGGCTGAGTACCCACGGGGGATCATCGACGCATGGACGTCACCCTTCACCTCGCCCAGGACCCCGAGGCCGACGAGCTGCTCGGCCGTTCCCCGCTGGCCGCGCTGGTCGGGATGCTGCTGGACCAGCAGGTCCCGATGGAGTGGGCGTTCAAGGGCCCCCGCACGATCGCCGACCGTCTCGGCGCCGACGACCTCGACGCGCACGACATCGCCGCCCAGGACCCGGAGGCCTTCGCCGCGCTGCTCTCCGAGAAGCCGGCCGTGCACCGCTACCCGGGCTCCATGGCCAAGCGCATCCAGCAGCTGTGCCAGTACCTCGTCGAGCACCACGACGGTGATCCCGAGGCCCTCTGGAAGGACGTCGGCACCGGCAAGGAGCTGCTGAAGCGGCTGGAGGAGCTGCCCGGCTTCGGCAAGCAGAAGGCCCAGATCTTCCTGGCCCTGCTCGGCAAGCAGCTCGGCGTCCGGCCCGAGGGCTGGCGGGAGGCGGCGGGCTCCTACGGCGAGCCGGAGTCCTTCCGCTCCGTCGCCGACATCACCGGCCCGGAGTCACTGACGAAGGTGCGGGCGCACAAGCAGGAGATGAAGGCGGCGGCCAAGGCGGCGAAGGCCCGCCAGGAAGTAAAGGCCGCCAGCAGGAAGTAGGGGCGCCCGGGAGGCAGGTCAGGGGCGCGCCGAGCCGGAAAGGCGCCGTCCGCCGAACGGGTGCATCCGGGGTCCGCCGTGCTGAACCGTGGGCGTGTCGTGGGCAGATGACCCTCCATGAGCACCGCAGCACGCCTCCCTCGCAGCCGCACCTGGCTGCGGGTGCTCGTGCTGCTGCTCGCCCTGTCCGTCCCGGGCGCACCCGCGGAGTTCTCCGCCGCACCCGTCGTCGCCGGCGAGACCATCGAGTACGACGCCGTCGACACCGCGCTGCGCCCCTCCCCCTGCGCACATCGCCCGGCCGCACCGCTGCGCCCCGCGCCCAGGCCGGCCCCCGCGCCGGGCGAACCGGCCCCGCGACCGCTGCCCGCCCCGCCCGGGACGCCGTACGCCCCCCACACCCTGCGCACCGTGGTCCTGCGCTGCTGACCGACGCCCGCACCAGGTCAGTCAGCACGACGCGAGGAGCACAGCCATGCCCACCGACCCGTACGCGGTCCTGCGCGCCCTGCTGCGCGCGGAGGCCGCCCGCAGCACCGCACGGAAGCCGCAGACGAAGAAGGCCGAGCAGGAGCGGCCCGTCGTGAGACGGGACAGCTGACCGGCAGGCGGAGGCGGGACCGGCGGACGACCGGCAGACAAACCCGTGGGCCATCGCCTCCGCCGCAGCTTTCGAATGCCGACTCTCTGTCCACAGCCTGTGCATACGGCCACACGGCCTTACGGCCACACGGCCATGCGGCCCGTGCGGCCCGTGCGGCGGCGCCCTCCGTGACGAAGAACACGCCACCCCCTTCAGGTCTGGCCGACTTCACGCACCCGCCCTCGCACCCGGTCCCCGCATCAACAGGACCTCTCCCTCCCGTTTTGCCCCTGTTCATCATGGCTTTTCCGGCGCCGCACTCGGCCGCCATGGCTGCGCCCGGAAGGTCTGGGCCGGTAGGCTTTCCGTGTGATCTTCAAGCGCATCGGAAACGGCCGGCCGTACCCCGACCACGGCCGGGAAAGCACCCGCCAGTGGGCGGACGTCGCGCCGCGCCCGGTCCGCCTCGATCAGCTGGTGACCACCAAGCAGCAGCTCGACCTGGAAACCCTGCTCGCCGAGGACTCGACCTTCTACGGCGACCTCTTCGCGCACGTGGTGAAGTGGCAGGGCGACCTGTACCTGGAGGACGGGCTGCACCGCGCGGTGCGGGCGGCGCTCCAGCAGCGCCAGGTGCTGCACGCGCGCGTTCTCGAGCTGGACTGAGGCCCCGTCCCGCCGCCCTCCGCCGAGAGCGGCATTGACCCTTTCGGGTTCTTTCCCACACCCCCGGGCGATGTCGGATGATCGTTTATTAGTCATGGCCGCCCGGGCGCACTACGCTGCGCCCATGAGCATGCTGACTCCCCCCGGCATGGGCGGCAAATACCGGATCACGGGGGACAAGTACCCCCGTATGCGCCGTCGCCGGCGGCGCGGCAGGCTGGTCGTCGTGGTCGTCGCCTGTGGTGCCGCGCTCGGCGTGGCCGGCTGGGGCACCCTGCAGCTCATCGACGTCTTCACCGGGGGCGGAGGGACGGCCTCCGCGGCCGGTTCCAAGGCCTCCTGCGCGGTGAAGTCGGCCAAGGCGAGCCCGTCCCCCTCCGCCTCCCCTGCCGCGCTCCCCAAGCCCGCGCAGATCACGGTGAACGTCCTCAACGCCACCACCCGCGGCGGGCTCGCCAAGACCACCGCCGACGAGCTGGCGAAGCGTGGCTTCAAGATCGGCGAGGTGGGCAACGCGCCCAAGGAGTACGACAAGAAGGTCACCGGCACGGCGGTCCTGCTCGGGCCCACGGCCTCGCTGAACACCTCGCTGTCGGTGCTGTCGACGCAGGTCGGCGGGGCCGAGCGACGGGCCGAGGCGGGGCGCAAGGGGGCCGAGGTGGATCTGATCATCGGCAACGGGTTCAACACGCTCAGCAGCGAGGCGCAGGCGGCCAAGGCGCTGACCGCGCTGGTCTCACCGAAGCCGACGGCCACCACCAAGAAGGGCTGCTAGGCGCAGCAGGCCGACATGGCAAAGTGTGCGCGCAGTCTCAGCGACACGCCGTGCCGACGGCGTGTCGCTGAGACTCTCGCGACACTTCCAGGCCGCTGACCGAACTCGCCCTACTCCGCCGCGCCGTACAGGCGGTCGCCCGCGTCTCCCAGGCCCGGGACGATGTAGCCCTGCGCGTTGAGGTGGTCGTCCACAGCCGCCGTCACGACCGTCACCGGGGTGCCGGCGAGTTCGCGTTCCATGAGTTCGACACCCTCGGGGGCGGCCAGCAGGACCACCGCCGTCACGTCGTCGGCGCCGCGCTTGATCAGCTCGCGGATCGCGGCGACCAGGGTGCCGCCGGTGGCCAGCATGGGGTCGAGGACGTACACCTGGCGGCCGGAGAGGTCCTCCGGCATACGCGTGGCGTACGTGGACGCCTCCAGCGTCTCCTCGTTGCGGATCATGCCGAGGAAGCCCACCTCGGCGGTCGGCAGGAGGCGGACCATGCCGTCCAGCATGCCGAGGCCCGCGCGCAGGATCGGCACGACCAGCGGGCGCGGGTGGGAGAGCTTCACACCGGTGGTCCCGGCGACCGGCGTGATGATGTCGACCTGCTCGGTGCGCACGTCACGCGTGGCCTCGTAGGCGAGCAGGGTGACCAGTTCGTCGGCCAGGCGGCGGAAGGTCGCGGAGTCCGTGCGCTGGTCGCGCAGCGTGGTGAGCTTGTGGGCGACCAGGGGGTGGTCGACGACGTGGAGGCGCATGTCCACAACAGTAACCGTGCGCGACCCGCCCGACGCCCCCGGCCGGCCGCCTTGGGGCCCGCGCGTCAGCCGGGCCGGCTTGGGCCGTTCGCTGGCATCGAACCGCCCGGTGGAGGGAAAGTGGTGAAGACGGACCCGGGGTGGTGATGCCTGTGCCTGACCTGCCGGAGCGCGACGCGCCGGAGCCGACCGAGCGTTCGGACGTGTCACGGGAGACCGCGGCCGAGCGTCGCCGGCGCCGCGACCGCTTCCTGCGCGAGCTCGCCGAGGCCCGGGAACTTCGTGACCGGGTCCAGCCCCGCCGCGCCAGGAGCGCCCGTCTGCGCCACGCGATGCGCATGCGCACTTTCCGCTGGTAGCCGAACGATCCCCTCGCGCACGTACGGCACTTGGGACGTTCGGGGAAGATCGCCACCGCCACGGGTGGCGGCAGGGGGTGGGTGTGCGTGGGCGCACGGGAAAGCCGCGTACGATCCGCAGTGGCCGCAACGAGTGTGCTGGTGAGTTGCCTACGGACGTAGTCATGGACGTGCGATCAAAACCACCGGACACAGGGAGCCGAAGACGTCCCCTGAACGCCTTGTTTCTGCCACGATTCCGAGTGGGTGGGGCTCGGAGCACAGCTCTCTCCGCCCGCTAACCTCCGCCGGGGGGACCCCCAACCGGCACGCCTATGACCAGTGGGAGAGTCACGGTGTACTTCGCCGCACTGCTCGCGCGCACCGAAGACGGGTGGGAAGCGAGCGACACAGAGCTCGACGATGTGGAAACCCTGTCGGATCTGGCCGACCTGGCCCGGGAAGCCTCTCCCGACGAGGACACGGTGCTCGTGCTCATCGAGCAGGAGGACTCGTGGTTCGGTGTCGTCCGCATCGATGGTGAGGAAGACCCTCGCATCTACGTCTCCGACGCCGCTGCCGCCGCCCGCAGTTCCTACGGCGAGCTCCTGCTCACCGACGAACTGCTCGGAAGGGATCCGGGTGACGACGACGACCTGGACTCCCTCGACCTTGACGGCACCGAGGACGGTGAGGACGAGGACGACGAGGGTGGCGCCTCCGGTTCGGCCGAGGCCGTGCCGCACGGCCCGGTCGGCGACGCCGGCATCCTCGACGACCTCGGCGTCAGCGAGAAGGAGCTGAAGGCGCTGTCCGAGGACGCCCTCAGCGAGATCGCCGACGCCCTCGGCGCCTCGGAGGTCCTGGAGACCGTCCGCTGACCGCGGCCGGGACCCCGCCGGACCCCGTACGCGACCCGTGGCGGGCCGCCATGCGGCTCGCCCTGGACGAGGCCCGGCTGGCCGTCCGGGGCGGGGACGTCCCGGTCGGCGCCGTGGTGCTGGCTCCGGACGGCACCACGCTCCTAGCGGCCGGCCACAACGAACGCGAGGCCGGCGGCGATCCCACGGCCCACGCGGAGGTGCTCGCCATCCGGCGGGCGGCCGCGCGGCTCGGGGAGTGGCGGCTGACCGGCTGCACGCTCGTCGTCACTCTGGAGCCCTGCACGATGTGCGCGGGCGCGATCGTGCAGTCCCGGCTGGACCGGGTCGTCTACGGCGCCCGCGACGACAAGGCGGGCGCGGCCGGCTCCCTGTGGGACGTCGTCCGCGACCGGCGGCTCAACCACCGGCCCGAGGTCGTCGAGGGCGTCCTCGCCGAGGAGTGCGCGGGTCTCCTCACGGAGTTCTTCCGCACACGCTGACGCCATCCCGTCGTCAGCGACCTCGCCGTCGTCATCGCCCTCGGCCTGGGGCCCTCTGCCTCCTCGAATACCGATTTCAAACCACGCCCCCGCGTGCTGTAAGGTCTCCCTCGGTAGCGTGTCCGAGCGGCCGAAGGAGCTCGCCTCGAAAGCGAGTGTGGCGCAAGTCACCGAGGGTTCAAATCCCTCCGCTACCGCGCTTGAGTGAAGGGCTCGGTCCGCTGGACCGGGCCCTTCACCGTGTCTCTATCGGCTTCTTGCCGAAGTAGGTCCAGACGAGGGCGGCGCAGACCGAGCCGCTGAACAGGACGAACAGCCACAGCAGCTTCGGTACGAAGCGGACGCGGTCGGCGGGGGTGCGGATGCAGTCGATCAGCGCCCACAGCGTGAAGGCGATCACCAGGGCCATCAGGACGAGGACCGGCAGGTCCATCAGGTGCAGCATTCGTCTTCTCCCTTGCTGGGACTCGGTCTCCGTCTCGGAGCGGCGTTCACTCCCTCATCGGACGAGGCCCCTCGATCGGTTCACGGATCGGCCGACGAATTTTTCGCGACCGGTTCCGGGGCGGGCGGATTCGTTCGTGGGCGCGCCGCAGACACTCAAAAGCGGTGCGTAAATCGCACTTACGGTTACACTCGCCGCCGTCAACAAGGGCCCGAGGGCCACGACAGGGGAGGCCAGGTGGCGGTGAACGCCAAGAAGATCGCCGTCTACGTACTCGTGGTCTTCGCGCTCTACGTGATCATCACGGACCCGTCCAGAGCGGCGGACTACGTCCAGATAGGCTTCGAGGGCATATCGGACGCCGCCAAGGCCATCGGCGACTTCTTCACCTGGCTCGCCAACGGGGCCCACTAGCCGCCAGGCAGGCCACCGGTCAGGCCACCGGGCCCAGCAGCACGCATCGGGAGTGCCCATGATCCGCCATCTGGTCCTGTTCAAGCTGAACGAGGGCGTCGAGCGCGACGACCCCCGGGTCGTCCAGGGCGAGGCGGCCTTCCGGGCGCTCGGCGGGCAGATCGAGGAGCTGGCCTTCTGGGAGCTGGGCTGGAACATCAGCGAGCGGCCCATCGCCTACGACTTCGCGATCAACTCGGCGGTCGCGGACGCGGACGCCCTGAAGCGGTACATCGAGCACCCGGCGCACCAGGCGGGCGTCGCGCTGTGGCGTGAGTTCGCCACCTGGGTGGTCGCCGACTACGAGTTCTGAGCCGCGTCGGCCGAGCCGAGGAGCCCCCCGCCGGACGGCGGGGGGCTCCCGCGCGTCATATGCCCCAACTTCTCCCTCAACACGGTGTTATGGGGTGCTTGCACACAGTGCACATGTCTTGTGATGCTATGACCGCTTTTGACGGATGAGTTGACCGATGTTGTTGACCTGACGAAGAGGTGGCGTTGACCGTGTCGGCCAGTACTGCGCCGCCTCAGGAAGAGGCACCGGCCCCGGGCCCCGAGCGGCGCCGGGGCGCCGACACCCGGGCGCTCACCCAGGTGCTCTTCGCCGAGCTCAAGGACCTCCAGCCGGGCACCCCGGAGCACAACCGCGTCCGCGGGGCGCTCATCGAGGCCAACCTCCCGCTCGTGCGCTACGCCGCCGCCCGCTTCCGCTCCCGCAACGAGCCGATGGAGGATGTCGTCCAGGTCGGCACCATCGGACTGATCAACGCCATCGACCGCTTCGACCCGGACCGGGGCGTGCAGTTCCCGACCTTCGCCATGCCGACCGTCGTCGGCGAGATCAAGCGCTACTTCCGGGACAACGTCCGCACGGTCCACGTGCCGCGCCGACTGCACGAGCTGTGGGTCCAGGTGAACAGCGCGACCGAGGACCTCACGACCTCCTTCGGCCGCACACCGACCACCGCCGAGATCGCCGAGCGGCTGCGCATCGGCGAGGACGAGGTCCTGTCCTGCATCGAGGCGGGACGGTCGTACCACGCGACCTCCCTGGAGGCCGCCCAGGAGGGCGACGGGCTGCCGGGCCTGCTGGACCGCCTCGGCTACGAGGACCCGGCCCTGGACGGCGTCGAACACCGCGACCTCGTCCGCCATCTCCTCGTCCAGCTCCCCGAGCGCGAACAGAGAATCCTTCTGCTGCGCTATTACAGCAACCTCACGCAGTCTCAGATCAGCGCGGAACTCGGCGTCTCACAGATGCACGTTTCCCGGCTACTCGCGCGTAGCTTCCAGCGACTGCGTTCCGCGAACCGCATCGAGGCCTAGCGAAACGTGGGGACGCGGGAGCACGGCCGTATGCACAGGCGCACAGAGGGGGCGCACGCATAGGGCGCACGTCTCTGGTTACGTAATCCAATGGGGGATCGCAAGCCAGAACGAGAAGTCACCGGTGAGAGCGAATCACCCACCATGACACTTCCCGACACAACTCCCCTGAAAGCCCGTCACACCCCCTGTTTCCAGGGCTGATTCGTCACCGGGGTGTCGACATGTCACTACAGCGTGTTGCCGACATGTGACATTCTCCTGGAAGCGCGTTTGCCAGGGCTTCGGCTCCGGTATTCAGGTGGAGGCTGACGTTCTCCACGGCGGAGAGCGAACGCCGCGACCGTCCCGCGACCCAAAGGGGGTGGCATGTCCGCAGACCAGGGCAGCTCGAAGGTGCTCACGCTCACGAAGAGCGAGTCCGAGCCCGTCGCGCCTGTCGAGCCCGACGTGCTCGACGACGTCACGGCCCTCGAGGCCGCGCCGGCTCCGGCCCTCCCGTCCTCCGGTGCCATCGACACCCGCACCCTGTCCCGCTCCCTGTTCCTGCGACTGGCCGCACTCGACGAGAACAGCCCCGAACGGGTCTACGTCCGGGACACCCTCATCGAGCTCAACCTCCCGCTCGTCCGCTACGCCGCCGCCCGCTTCCGCTCCCGCAACGAGCCGATGGAGGACATCGTCCAGGTCGGCACGATCGGCCTCATCAAGGCCATCGACCGCTTCGACTGCGAACGGGGCGTGGAGTTCCCGACGTTCGCGATGCCGACGGTCGTGGGCGAGATCAAGCGGTTCTTCCGCGACACCTCGTGGTCCGTCCGCGTCCCGCGCCGGCTGCAGGAGCTGCGCCTGGCCCTCACCAAGGCCAGCGACGAGCTCTCCCAGAAGCTGGACCGCTCGCCCACCGTCGCCGAACTCGCCGCGGTCCTCGGCGTCTCGGAGGAGGACGTGGTCGACGGCCTGGCCGTCGGCAACGCGTACACGGCCTCCTCGCTGGACTCCCCGGCCCCCGAGGACGACGGCGGCGAGGGTTCTCTGGCCGACCGCCTCGGCTACGAGGACACGGCCCTGGAGGGCGTGGAGTACCGGGAGTCGCTGAAGCCCCTGCTCGCCAAGCTTCCGCCGCGCGAACGCCGGATCATCATGCTGCGGTTCTTCGCCAACATGACGCAGTCCCAGATCGGCGAGGAGGTCGGCATCTCCCAGATGCACGTCTCCCGCCTCCTGACCCGGACCCTGGCCCAACTTCGCGAGGGCCTGATCTCGGACTGAGGTTTCCGGCCCCAAGGGTTCCTTACTGACGCACCGTCAGCCAAACTTGCGCGATGCGTGCGACACCGGAAGGGACACCGGAAGGGACAGCAGAACGGTCACGCGGCCGTCGGCGCGCCCTGTGGGGCATGTCGGCGGCCGTCGCCGTCGCGGCGGGGGCGGCGGGCATCCTCGGGGCGTACGGCGGTGCCGGGCACGGGCGGGATTACGTCGCGGTCGGCGCCCCGGGCGGGAGACCGCCGTCGGCGGGGCCCACGGGAGGCGTACGACTGGTGCCGCTGGACGAGCCGACGAACATCGGCGCGTCCCCGTCGGAAGCGGCGAGAACTCCGGGCGCCCCCGGGACATCGGCGGCCGAACCGCCCGCGACGGGGGCGAACCCACCGGTACAGAGCACAGGCGCGGGCGCCGACAGGCCGCCGCCGGCCCCGACCCCGGGCACAGCCATCGCGTCCCCCACGCCCACACCCACCGGCACGACCGGCCCGGCCGCCCTCCTCACGAGCGACCCCGTGCGCACCCCCACCGAGCACCGCTGGTGCGAGGACGTGACGCTGGCCTTCCGCAACCCGGGTGGCGCGGCCGTGCGTTCGGGCGCGGTCACCTTCGGGACGCACGTCATCGACGCCCTCGGTATCGACTGGTCCACCGTCGAGTCGACGGTGGAGCTCCCCGCGCCCCTCGCCCCCGGCGAGCGGAAGGAGCGGACCTGGACGGTGTGCGTCGAGGCCTGGAGGGTGCCGCTGGGGATGCGGATCGAGACGCGGGACGTGTCCGTGCGCTGGGAGTAGCGGACGAAGTAGCGGAGGGAGTAGCGGAGGGAGTAGGAGGCGTCGGTTACTTCAGCGCCAGCCAGGCGACCGCCGCCACGATCGCCACCGCGGCAACGATGCCGACGATCAGGCCGATTCGGGGGCCGGCCGGCGCGGGGGCCTGACGGGAGGTGGCCTGGGGGCCGCCCTCGTCGACGAACGCGCGGAACATCTGGGTGCTGCCGGCGGGGTCGTAGTTGCCCTGCGGGCCCTGGGTGTTAGCCATGGGCCGAGACACTAGCGAAAACGGCGGCGACGGCCCAAGCGGGGGTACCCGGTGGCGTTCCCGCAAGCCGCCTCCCAGGGGCCTGCAAGGTGCCCGCCTCCGGCCGGTTCGACCAGTGGGTGTTGGGCGGCAGGGTCGGCCGGTAGCGGGCCGGGTCCCCCGAGTCCAGCACCTCCGCCGGCATGCGGAACGTCTCGTGATCGCTGGGGGCGCTGTCCCAGAAGTTCTCCGGCTGGTTCCACTCCTCCAGCCTCAGCAGCAGCGGCAGCGGCAGGTCGGCGGGTATCTCGCCGCTCAGCTCCGCCTCGTCGGCCGGCAGCAGCTCCCGGTGGGTGGGGACCAGTTCCCGGAACACCTCCTCCAGCGGCGTTCCGGCACCGGCGGTCACCGTCAGCCGCGTTCCGCGCACGACCAGCGGGACTCCGCCCGCGCGTGGCGTCGCCGTACAGCAGACCCACCTGCACATTTACCACCGCAATACTTGCCTTTGCCAAGTTTTTACGGAATCCACCCCAATTTATTTGCCTGTAGCAACCAACAAAGCCTATGGTTGCTCTAAGCAACAAACAGGGAGGTGCAATGGCCGCGCAGACGCAGTACGAGGAACTCGCGCGTCAGCTCAGTGCCTTCGGCGTCGTGAAGCGGGACCTCGGGCGGATCACGCCGGCCGATTGCTCCCCCGGCTCGGCCGCCGTGCTCACCCTCCTCGGCCGCCACGGAGACATGCGCATGAGCAATCTCTCCGAGCTGCTCGCGGTCGACATGTCGGTGACCAGCCGCCATGTCGCGCACCTCGCCGAGCGCGGCTGGATCGACCGTTCCCCGGACCCGGCGGACAAGCGCTCACGCATCGTGCGCCTCACCGCCGAGGGCCGCGCGGTGCTCGCCGAGCTGTCCCGGCGCAGTGTCGCCCTGCTGGCGGAGCGCCTGGGCGACTGGACCGACGACGAGATCGGCCAGCTCATCCGGCTGATGACCCGGCTGCGCGCCAGCTTCGGCGACTGCCGGGGCGCCCCGCACCGAACACCGCCGCCCGCACCGCCTCCCCCACCGCCTCCCCTGTTGCACCAGACCACCCGTACACCCGCTTAAGAGAAGGAAGTCCATGGCAACGACCACACCGGCCGGTGTGCGGGCCCACGCCGAGCACGGGGGTGGGTCGGGCGACCACGCCCCGATGACGCACCGGCAGATCATGGAGGCCCTCTCCGGCCTTCTGCTCGGCATGTTCGTGGCGATCCTGTCGTCCACGATCGTCTCCAACGCCCTCCCGGAGATCATCGGCGACCTGGGCGGCGGCCAGTCGGCCTACACCTGGGTCGTGACCGCCACCCTGCTGGCGATGACGGCGACGACCCCGCTGTGGGGCAAGCTCGCCGACCTCTACGACAAGAAGGCGCTCGTCCAAATAGCGCTCGTCATCTACGTCCTCGGGTCGGCGGCGGCCGGGCTCTCGCAGAACCCCGGCATGCTGATCGCCTGCCGTGTCGTCCAGGGCGTCGGCGTCGGCGGTCTGTCCGCCCTCGCGCAGATCGTGATGGCCGCGATGATCTCGCCGCGCGAGCGCGGCCGTTACTCCGGCTACCTGGGCGCCACCTTCGCCGTCGCCACGGTCGGCGGTCCGCTGCTCGGCGGTGTCATCACCGACACCTCCTGGCTGGGCTGGCGCTGGTGCTTCTACGTCGGCGTCCCCTTCGCCGTCATCGCGCTGATCGTGCTGCAGAAGACCCTGCACCTGCCGGTCGTGAAGCGGGACGTGAAGGTCGACTGGGCCGGCGCGTTCTTCATCTCCGCCGCCGTCTCCCTGCTGCTCGTCTGGGTCACCTTCGCGGGTGACAAGTACGACTGGCTGTCCTGGCAGACGTACACGATGGTCGCCGGGTCGGTTCTGCTCGGGCTCGTCTTCGTGTTCGTCGAGTCCAGGGCGAGCGAGCCGATCATCCCGCTGCGGCTGTTCCGCAACCGGACCATCACGCTCTCCTCCGTCGCCTCGATGTTCGTGGGCGTGGCGATGTTCTCCGGCACGGTGTTCTTCGCGCAGTACTTCCAGCTGGCCCGCGACGAGTCGCCGACCATGTCAGGGGTGCTGACCATCCCGATGATCGGCGGTCTGTTCGTCTCCTCCACCGTCTCCGGGCAGCTCATCACCCGCACCGGCAAGTGGAAGGCCTGGCTGGTCGGCGGCGGTGTGCTCATCACGGCGGGCCTCGGTCTGCTGAGCACCATCCGCTACGACACGGACTACTGGAAGACCGCGGTCTTCATGGCGCTGCTGGGTCTCGGCGTCGGCATGATGATGCAGAACCTGGTGCTGTCGACGCAGAACCAGGTGGAGCCGAAGGACCTCGGTTCGGCCAGTTCGACCGTCACCTTCTTCCGCTCCCTCGGCGGTGCGATGGGCGTCTCGGCGCTCGGTGCCGTCATGGCCAACCGCATCACGGACTACGCCCAGGACGGCATCGCCGGCCTCGGCCCGAAGTACGCCGCGCTCGCGTCCGGTTCCAGCTCCTCCGGCACGATCCCGGACATGGACAAGCTGCCCGCGCCGCTGCGCACGGTCATGGAGGACGCGTACGGCCACGGCATCGCGGACGTCTTCCTGATCGCCGCGGCTCTGGCGCTGCTGGCCTTCCTGATCACGCTGTTCATCAAGGAGGTCCCACTGAGGACCCGCGGCGCCCTGACCCAGACGGCCGAGGCGGAGCCCCCGGCCGAGACTCCGGCACCGGCCGAGCAGCGGACGCCCTGAGCCGCCGCCGACACCGGTGTCCCGGTCCGCAGCTTCGTCCGGGACACCGAGAGCGCGCCGGTCCCGCAGGCCGCCGTCACGCTGATCACGTCCTGGTCGCCTCGGCGGACGGGTTCCAGCCGCAGGCGTCCACGATCGTCGTGACCGTGTCGTACGGGCGCCGCACGGGCCGCCGGCCGACGCGCGGGTGACGGACGGTGAAGCGGGGCCGGCGTCGACGGCCATGACATCGAGCTAGCCCGTCCCGGCCACCTAGGCTGACGGCATGGCACCGAACATCGCGACCAACACCGCCGTCTCGCTCGACGAGCTGCTGGACTTCGTACGACCCCGTCATCGCGCGATCCTGCTGACCCGGCGGCGTGACGGCGGGCCCCAGGGGTCGCCGCTGACCTGCGGCGTCGACGACTCGGGGCGGATCGTCGTCTCCACCTACCCCGAGCGGGCCAAGACGCGCAACGCCAAGCGGGACGAGCGGGTCAGCGTGCTCGTGCTGAGCGACGACTGGGACGGGCCGTGGGTGCAGATCGACGGGACGGCCGAGGTGCTCGACGTGCCGGAGTCCGTCGAGCCGCTGGTGGAGTACTACCGGAACATCGCGGGGGAGCATCCGGACTGGGACGAGTATCGGGCGGCGATGGTGCGGCAGGGGAAGTCGATCGTCCGGATCACTCCCGTACGGTGGGGGCCGGTTGCTACCGGCGGCTTTCCTTCTCGGCTCGCTTCGCGAGGGTGAGCGCCTATTGACTCGGGGCGCCTTGTCGTCTTGCGGGTGCGGGTTGAGTGGGGTCTTTCGCGCCCACGCGGCGGAGCCGCATATCGATACAGCCCCGCGCCCCTAGGGGGTTGTCCTGGACCTTTCTGCCATGGCTTCGATTCCTGCGATCAGTAGGTCCAGGGCGTACTCGAAGTCCCGTTCCCACATCTCCTCGACCGTGTCTCCGCCCCGGGCCGCCATGATGTCCTCGCTCTCCCTGATGACGTCGGCGGCCTGGGGGGCCTGGGTCACTGTGGTCATGGCCTCGCGGAAGTACTCGTCGGGGGTGAGGCCGACGGCTGTGGAGCGGGCGATGAAGTGGCCCTCGATCGTGCCGAAGCCGTAGACGAACTGGAAGACGGAGGAGATGGCCGCCGCCAGGCCGTGCGTGGGCAGGCCGGTGCGGCGGACGACCTGCTGGATCGTGCGGGAGAACGCGAGGTTGTTCGGGCCGACGTTGAGGAAGGTGCCCGCCAGCGGCGACAGCCAGGGGTGGCGGACCAGCAGGGAGCGGTAGGAGCGGGCCAGGGCGCGCAACTGGTCGCGCCAGTCCTCGTCCTCGTTCGCCGGGTCGGGCAGCTCCAGGCCCTCGAAGGCGGCGTCCAGGGCGAGTTCGAGGAGGTCGTCCTTGGTGTCGACGTACCAGTACACGGACATCGCCGTCACGTTCAGCTCGGCCGCCAGCCGTCGCATGGAGAACTTGGCGAGGCCCTCCGCGTCCAGCAGCCGTACGGTGACCTCGGTGATCCGGGTCCGGTCGAGCCCGGAGGGCTGGCCGCCGCCCCTGCCGCGCCGCCGTGCCTTGCCCTCCAGCCACACGCTGTGGTGCGGGGCGTCCTTGGCGGTCTCGGCCATGGCAGGGCACCTTCCTCGTCATCCGGTACGGGGAAATATGTTCCGGTACTGGGGAAGATGCTAGGCCTGCCCGGGGCGGCCGGTGTTCAGCGCAGGGTCAGCGGGTTCTCTGAGTCGACCCGCGTCAGTTTCTCCGGGTTGCGGACGTAGTAGAGGCCGGTGATGCGGTCGTCCTCGAGGCGGATGGCGACGACACCGTCGATCTCGCCGTCCAGGCGCAGGACCAGCGCCGGGCTGCCGTTGACCATGGTGAACTCGCTGGTGAGCCTCGTCTCGTGCCTACGAGTGCCGCCCATGATGAAGCGGGCCACCTTGAGTGCGCCGGTGATCGGCCGGGGCGCGGCCTGCTTGAGCCCGCCACCGTCGCTCATCAGGACGACCTCGGGGGCGAGGACGTCGAGGAAGCCCTGGAGGTCCCCGGTGGTGACCGCGTGCTGGAAGGACTCCAGGGCGGCCCGGGTCCTGCTCTCGGAGACCACCTCGCGCGGGCGGCGGGCGTCGACGTGCCGACGGGCGCGGTGCGCGATCTGGCGGACGGTGGCGGGGCTCTTGTCGACGGCGGCGGCGATCTCGTCGTAGCCGACGTCGAAGACCTCGCGCAGTACGAAGACGGCCCGCTCGGTCGGCGACAGCGTCTCCAGGACGAGCATCAGCGCCATCGACACGCTCTCGGCGAGCTCGACGTCCTGGGCCACGTCGGGGGTGGTGAGCAGCGGCTCGGGCAGCCACGGGCCGACGTAGGCCTCCTTGCGGCGGGTCAGGGTGCGCAGCCGGTTGAGGGCCTGGCGGGTGGTGATCCGGACGAGGTACGCGCGCTGGTCGCGCACCTCCTCCAGGTCGGCGTCGACCCAGCGCAGCCAGGTCTCCTGCAACACGTCCTCCGCGTCGGCCGCCGAGCCGAGCATCTCGTAGGCGACGGTGAAGAGCAGGTTGCGGTGGGCGACGAACGCCTCGGTCGCCGGGTCGGCGGTGTGATCGTTCATGTCCGGGTCCCTCCCCCGTTCGGGTGTGGCCTAGGCCGCGTGTTCGACGGCGGCCGGGCTCTCGGCGCGGTCGGCGTGCTCGGTGTGCTCGGTGTGCTCGGTCTGGAGCAGGAGCTGCTGCCGCTTCGATCCACCCGAGACCTTGTGCAGACGGTACGAACCGGGCTTGTGCCCCTCACCGGCCAGGTGCTCGATGATGCCCTTGCACACGAACTCCTTGAGCTTCGCTCCGGCGCGACCGGCGATGTGGAACCCCACCGCGACGTCGTACCGGTGGGCGAACTGGAAGATGCCGGCGTCCCGGCCCAGGCTGATGCACTGGCCGGCGAACACCTGGTGGAGGGTCGAGGGCTGCTCACCCGCGATCCGGCTGAGCACGGTGTCTGCGGCCCGGGCGCCCAGCGGGATCGCGGCCTGGCAGCTCATCCGCAGCGGCAGGCCGGAGGGCGCCGCCGAGTCCCCGGCCGCGACGATGTGCGGGTCGTCGACGCTGGTCAGCGTCTCGTCGGTGAGCAGACGGCCGAGGGCGTCGGTGCTCAGGCCGCTGCGCGCGGCCAGGTCCGGCACCCCGAAGCCGACGGTCCAGACGGTCACCTCGCTCGGCAGTTCTCGGCCGTCGGCGAGCGTGACGGTGTCCCGGGTCACGGCCGTCACCTTCGTGCCGGGGCCGTCGAGGACGGTCACCCCGAGCGCGGCCATCCGCCCGGCGACCGAGCGCCGGCCGCGCGGGTGGAGGTAGGGGCCGAGGACTCCGCCGCAGACCAGGGTCACGGTGTGGCCCTGCTCGGCCAGCTCGGCGGCGGTCTCGATACCGGTCGGACCGGCTCCGACGACGGTCAGCGGGGCGTTCGGGGACGCGGCCTCGACGGCCGGGCGCAGTCGCCGCGCGTCCTCCAGGGTGGCGATCGGGTGGGCGAACTCGGCCGCTCCGGGCACACGCGGGTCGGCGCTGCCGCTGCCCACCGCGTAGACCAGGTGGTCATAGCGGACGGTGCCGCCGCTCGCCAGCGTCAGACCGCGTCCGGCCGCGTCGATCCGGGTCACGGTGTCGACGACCAGCCGGACGCCGTCGCCCAGGACCTGCTTGTAGTCGGTGACGGCGTCATGGGTGCCGGCCACCAGCTGGTGCAGCCGGATCCGCTCGACGAAGGACGGGCGCGGGTTGATCAGCGTCACGTTCACGTCGTCGCGGCTCGTCAGGCGGTTGGCGGCCATCACACCGGCGTATCCCCCGCCGATCACGACGACTTCGGTGTTCTCGCTCACGGTGTCTCCTCCGGTTCCCGTTCCAGGGGGTTCGGCCACAAGACACCGGGGGCCGGTCAGCCGTGACAGCTTGTGACCCAGATCACTCCGCCGGTACCGATACGGCCGTCGGCGCCTTCTCCTGGTCGGCCCTGCGCAGCAGCCCCGCCGCCACCAGTCCCCCGCCCAGTACGGCGACCGCTCCCACCAGCAGTCCCGCGCCCAGCCCGTCCGAGAGCGAACTGCCCGACGCGACGGAGGAGCTCAGTACGGCGCCCAGGACGGCGACGCCGAGACCGTTGCCGAACTCCGCGAGCGTGCCGTTGATGCCCGCGCCCACGCCCGCCTTCTCCGGCGGTATCGCGCTCATGACGGCGTGGGCCATCGCCGGGTTGGCGACCGCGCAGCCGACGCCGATGAGCACCAGACCGGCCGCGACACCGCCGTACCCCTCGCTGCTGAGCGCGATCGAGACGAGCCCGCCGGCCATCAGCACCATGCCGGCCGGCACCGACAGCGGAGCCCCCAGCCGGGTGGTGGCCTTCGCCGCGAGCCCGCTGAAGTTGAGCACGACGACGGTCAGCGCCAGCGGCGCGGTGCGCAGGCCCGCCTCCAGGGGGCCGTATCCGAGGACGGACTGCAGGTGCTGGGTGAGCAGGAAGAGCGCGCCACCCATGCCGAAGGTGATCAGGACGACCCCGCCGACCGCGCCGGTGAACCGGCGGTCACGGAAGAACGCCAGATCGAGCATGGGGTACGGGATCCCGCTCTCCCAGCGGGCGAACAGCGTGAGGACGACGGCGGCGACCGCCGCGCTCACCAGCACCCGCGCCGAGGTCCAGCCGTGGGTGGGGCCGGAGATGATCGCGAAGACGAGCGAGGCCATGCCGATCGTGGACAGGACCGCGCCGAGCAGGTCGGGGCGGTCGCCCTGAGGGTTCTTGGACTCGGGGACCAGGGCGACGACGGCCGCCAGGCCCAGCGCCGCGACCGGCAGGTTGATCAGGAAGATCGTGCCCCACGCGAAGTGGTCGAGCACGAAGCCGCCGACAAGCGGGCCGGTGGCGAAGCCGAGCGCGTTCACCGCGGCCCAGATGCCGATCGCCTTCGGCTGCTCCTCGGGGGTGAAGATCTGCATCGCCACCGCGAGGGTGGTGGTGAGCAGCAGCGCGCCGCCCACGCCCATGCCGGCCCGCGCGGCGATCAGCTGTGCGGAGGTGGTGGCGAACCCGGCCACCGCCGAGCCCACGCCGAACAGCGCCAGGCCCGTGGCCAGCATCTTCTTGCGGCCGTATCGGTCGGCGGCGCTGCCCGCGGTGAGCAGCAGACCGGACTGGACGAGCGAGTAGGCGTTGATCATCCACTGGATGTCGGCGGTTGTCGCGTCCAGCTCACGGGTGAGGGAGGGGATCGCGACGTTCAGGATCGTGTTGTCGAGCAGCACGGTGAGCTGCGCGAGACAGATCACGGCGAGGATCAGCCAGCGTCGGGGGTGGCCCTGTGGGGACGTAGACATGTTGTACACCGTAGAAGGTTTCCCATACGCCGTACAACAGCAAGACGGGGAAACGAGGAGAGGGCGGTGGCCCTTGAGCCACCGCCCTCTCCTCTTCCTTTCTTCCTTCTCAGCGCGCCGCCGTCAGCTGTCGGTGCTGCTCGCCTTCTGCGTCAGGTCGTAGAAGGTGGACGAACCAACCGTCACCTGCTTGAAGTTGGCCTCGACCCAGGACGTGATCTGCGAGGACGTACCGCTGCTGCTGCCGCCCATGCCACCGCCGGTGCCGCTGGAGATGAAGTAGTGGATCTTGCCGTCCTCCACGTACTGCTTGAACTGCGCCAGCGTCGGGGACGGGTCGGTGCCGTTGAAGCCGCCGATCGCCATGACCGGGTCGCCCGTGGAGAGCTGGTAGCTCGCCGCGTTCTGGGCACCGATCGCCGCCGCGACCCAGGTGTAGTCGTCGGAGTCGGTCTCCAGCAGCTTCTTGGCCTCGTCGGAGACGCTCGCGCCGTTCAGCAGACCGCCGACGCCACCGCCGCCGCCCATGCCGCCGCCGTCACCGGTCTGACCGCCGGGACCGCCCTGCTGGCTCTGGCCCTGGTTCTGGCCCTGGGTGTTGCCGTTGCCGTTCTGCTGATTCTGACCCTGCTGGCCCGGCATACCGCCGCCGGGGAAGCCGTTGCCGTTCTGGCTGTTGCCGTTGCCCTGCTGGTTCTGGCCCTGGGTGTTGCCGTTGCCGTTCTGCTGGTTCTGACCCTGCTGGCCCGGCATACCGCCGCCGTTGCCGCCGCCGAAGCCGCCCCGGCCGCCGCCACCGCCCGGACCGCCGCCCATGGACGCGCCCGACGGACCCGCCGTGACGATGGAGCCGGTGTGGCCCGTCTGCAGGGTGCTGATGGTGTAGGCCGTCGGACCGGCCAGGGAGGCGACCAGGCCGACGGAGGCCGCCGCGAGGGCGAGCCGGCGGTTGATCCGGCCCGCGAAGACCAGGCCGAGCGCGGCGGCCAGACCGCCGATCAGGACCAGCCACTTCAGCCAGGGCAGGTAGTCCGAGGTGCGGTTGAGCAGGACGTACGACCAGGAGGCCGCCGCCACGACCGAGGCCGCGAGGGTGATCGAGGCCCACAGCTCGGACCGCTTCTCCCACAGCACACCGGCGCCCATGCCGATCACGGCCGCCATGTAGGGGGCGAGGGCCACCGTGTAGTACTGGTGGAAGATGCCCGCCATGTAGCTGAAGACGACCATGGTGATCAGCAGCGAGCCGCCCCAGACGAGGAACAGACCGCGGGTGGCCGAGGTGCGCTTCAGCTTGCGGGTGGCGACCAGACCGCCCACCAGCAGGATCAGTGCGGCCGGCAGCAGCCAGGAGATCTGGCCGCCGACCTCGGAGTTGAACATCCGGTCCCAGCCGGTCTCGCCCCACTGCCCGGTGTTGCCACCGCCGCCGCCGACGCTGCCGGTCTCCTCGCCGTTGAGGCGGCCGAGACCGTTGTAGCCGAAGGTCAGCTCCAGGAAGGAGTTGTTCTGCGAGCCGCCGATGTACGGGCGGGAGGAGGCGGGCCACAGCTCGACGATCGCGACCCACCAGCCGCCGGACGCGATCAGCGCACCGGTGGCCAGGGCCAGCTGTCCGAACCGCTTCTTCACGCTCACCGGCGCGCAGACCGCGTAGACGATCGCGAGCGGCGGGAGGATCAGGAAGGCCTGGAGGGTCTTGGCGAGGAACGCGAAGCCGATCGCGACACCCGCCCACACCAGCCACTTCGTCCGGCCGTCCTCCACCGCGCGGGCGGTGAAGTAGCAGGCCACAGCCATCAGCAGGGCCAGCATCGCGTCCGGGTTGTTGAACCGGAACATCAGCGCGGCGACGGGGGTGAGCGCGAGCACGGCGCCCGCGATCAGGCCGGCCGCGGCGCTGAACCGGCGGCGCACGGAGGCGTAGACGACGGCGACCGTGCCGACGCCCATCAGCACCTCGGGAGCGAGGATCGCCCACGAGTTCAGGCCGAAGATCCTGACCGACAGCTCCATCGGCCACAGGGAGGCCGGGGGCTTGTCGACGGTGATGGCGTTGCCCGCGTCCAGCGAGCCGAAGAAGAAGGCCTTCCAGGACTGGCTGCCCGCCTGGACGGCCGCCGAGTAGAAGGAGTTGGCGTACCCGGAGGCGCTCAGGTTGTAGAGGTAGAGGAGGAGGGTGGCGAGGAGGAGGCCGAGGAAGGCCGGGCGGACCCAGCGGGGGTCCTCGGGGCGGCCGCGCCAGAGCCTGCGGTGCAGGGGCTGCTTCGGCTCACCCGCGTCGGGCGCCGGGACGGCACCGGAGTCGGGGGCCGGGAGGGCCGGCTGCTCCGGCTCTCTCGTCGGAGGGGCGGTGGGGGGCGGGCCCCAGGCCGTCGGCTGGTCGAGATGGGTGGTCATCGGGGGTCCCCCGGGTCGGTGTCGTGAGGGCGCACCGGCTGCAGTCGCACGGTGGCGTCCCTCCAGGTGCCGTCCGCGGCTTCTCCGGCGCGGAACTGGGTGGTTTCTTGGGTGGCGGTGGTGCTCCGGTACGGCGAGGCGTACGCCGGGGCCTGCGGCTGATGCTGCGGCGCGTACAGCGGTGCCGTCGGCAGGCCCGGGTGCTGGGGGCCGTACGTCGGACCGGCCGGCCGGTCCGGCAGGTGGGAGGCGACCACGGTCGACATCGAGTCGTCGTCCTCCCGTCGGTCCGAGAACACCCACGCGCGGAAGAGCAGGAAGCGCAGGACCGTCGCCGCGAGGTTGGCGGCGATGAGCACCGCGAGTTCGGTGGCGTGCGCGGGCTCGGTCGTCGCCGCGTTCAGGGCGACGAGCGAGCCGCTGGTCAGCGCCAGGCCGATGCCGAAGACGACCAGGCCCTGCGCCTGGTGCTTGACGGCCCCGCCGCGACCGCGGACCCCGAAGGTCAGGCGCCGGTTGGCGGCGGTGTTGGCCACCGCGGACACCAGCAGAGCGAGCGCGTTGGCGAACTGCGAGCCCGTGAACTGGCGGAAGCCGCTGTAGAGCAGCAGGTAGAACAGGGTGGACAGCCCGCCCACGACACAGAAGCCGACGAGTTGGCGGGCCAGGCCCTTGGGCACGTCCTGGATCTCACGGTCGCGCGGGTCGTCGCCGAAGGGGCGGGTGAGCCGGTCGAGCGACAGGGAGCCGGTGGCCAGGGCCTTGCCCACGCGCCACACGCCTTTGAGGTCCTCGGTGGCCGTCTTCACGATGTGCACCGTGGAGTCCGGATCGTCGACCCAGTCGACGGGCACCTCGTGGATCCGCAGGCCGGCCCGCTCGGCGAGCACCAGCATCTCCGTGTCGAAGAACCAGCCGGTGTCCTCCACCAGGGGCAGGAGCACCTGGGCGACGTCACGGCGGATCGCCTTGAAGCCGCACTGGGCGTCCGAGAAGCGGGCCTGGAGCGAGCCGCGCAGGATCAGGTTGTACGCGCGGCTGATGAACTCCCGCTTCGGGCCGCGCACCACGCGCGAGCTGCGGGAGAGCCGGGAGCCGATCGCCAGGTCGGAGTGACCGGAGATCAGCGGGGCCACCAGCGGCAGCAGCGCGTTGAGGTCGGTGGACAGGTCCACGTCCATGTACGCGAGGATCGGGGCGTCCGAGGCCGACCAGACGGTCCGCAGCGCACGGCCGCGGCCCTTCTGCTCCAGCCGGAAGTTCCTGACCTCGGGGATTTGCGCCTCCAGCCGGCGCGCCACCTCGGGGGTGCTGTCGATCGACGCGTTGTCCGCGATCGTGATCCGGAACGTGTACGGGAACGTACGCGTCAGGTGGTCGTGCAGTCTCTCGACGCACGGCTGGAGGTCCTTCTCCTCGTTGTAGACGGGGATCACTACGTCCAGGACAGGCGTACCGGCTGTGGCGGCCGGGAGGTGCTCCCGCGCCGGCAGGGTGCCGGGAGAAGAGTCGGTTCGCATGTCAACGACTTTCGTCAAGCCCCCTGTTGCACCCATGTGGCGGCACTGTGCTGTACCTGTGAGTCCAGTTGCCAGTTCGTTTCGGGTGCGGGCTGGGGCACGGCGGGGGCGAGCGCGGGCAGATGCACCGTGAAGACGGTCTGTCCGGGCACGCTGTCCACCGTCACGGCACCGCCGTGCGCGGTCGCCACGGCCTGCACGATGGCGAGTCCGAGGCCGGTGGAGCCGGTGGAACGGGAGCGTGCCGAGTCACCCCGGGCGAACCGCTCGAAGACATGCGGGAGCAGGTCGGACGGAATGCCCTGCCCGTTGTCCTGGACGTCGACACACAGCCACGGTCCGCGCCGCTGCACCCGTGCGGTGACGGTCGTCCCGGGCGGGGTGTGCGTACGGGCGTTGGCCAGCAGGTTGACGAGCACCTGCTGGAGGCGGGCCGAGTCGGCGGAGACGAGCGCGGGCTCGTCGGGCAGTTCGAGCCGCCAGACGTGGTCGCGTCCGGCGGCGCGGGCGTCGCTGATGGTGTCGATGACCAGCGGGACGAGGTCGGTCTGCTCGAACTGCAGCGGGCGCCCGGCGTCGAGCCGCGCGAGAAGGAGGAGGTCCTCGACGAGGAGGGTCATCCGCCCGGCCTCGGACTCGATACGGCCGAGGGCGTGCTTGGTGTCGGGGCCGACCTCCTCGCGTCCGCGGCGGGTCAGCTCGGCGTACCCGCGGATGGACGCGAGGGGCGTCCTGAGCTCATGGCTGGCGTCCGCGACGAACTGCCGGACCCGCATCTCGCTCTCCTGGCGGGCGTGCAGGGCGCCGTGGACATGGTTCAGCATCCGGTTCAGCGCGGCGCCGACCTGGCCGACCTCGGTGTGCGGGTCGGTCTCGGACTCGGGCACGCGCTCGCTGAGGTTGACCTCACCGGTGTGCAGGGGGAGCTCGGAGACCCTCGTCGCGGTCGCGGCGACCTTGCGGAGGGGGCGGGTGGCGACGTTGACCATGACGGTGCCGGCGAGACCGGCGGCGACGAGACCGGCGACGGTGAGGCTGATCTCTACGATGATCAGGGTGTTGATGGTGTTGTCGACGTCGGTCGTGGGGATGGCCACGTAGTACGCCGAGTCGTCGTTGTACGCGTACTTGACGCGGTACGAACCCAGGTCGGGCAGCTCCACGGTGTGCATCTTTCCGTCCTGGGAGACGGAGTTGAGTGCCTTGATCTGGGCATCCGTGAGCGACGTGGCGCCCATCGAGAAGTCGCTGGACTTCACGCCTCGCCTGGAGTCGGTGATGACCTTGTTCTCGACCTTGGCGACGACCGTGCTGTCCGACTGCGGGCCCTTGACGAATTCCTCGAGGGAGGTGGTCTTCGCCTTGCCCTGCTGGTCGGACGCGGTGGAGCCGTTCTTGGGCTGGTCGGGCGGTCCACCCTCACGAGGTGCCACGCGCGCCGCGACCTCACCCAGCCGGCCGTTGAGCTGGCCGTACAGATGGTCCCGCAGCACCAGCGTGGTGACCGTCCCGATCACCGCACACACCACGGCGATCAACGTCACGGACACGACGACGAGCCGGGTCCGCAGGGTGCGCGGCTTCCCCGCTCGTCTCTTCTGCGGACGCGGCCGTCGTCGCCCGCTCATGACGCGGCGGGCTTGATCAGGTAACCGGCCCCACGCCGGGTGTGGATCATCGGCTCCCGGCCGGCGTCTATCTTGCGGCGCAGGTAGGAGATGTACAGCTCGACCACGTTGGCCTGGCCGCCGAAGTCGTACGACCACACCCGGTCCAGGATCTGCGCCTTGCTGAGCACGCGCCGCGGGTTGCGCATCAGGAAGCGCAGCAGCTCGAACTCGGTCGCGGTGAGGTGGATGTTCTCCCCGGCCCGCGAGACCTCGTGGCTGTCCTCGTCGAGCGTGAGGTCACCGACGACGAGCACGGAGTCGGAGCGCCGGTCGGCGGCACCGGAACGCCGGATGAGACCGCGCAGCCGGGCCACGACCTCTTCGAGGCTGAACGGCTTGGTGACGTAGTCGTCGCCACCGGCGGTGAGCCCGGCGATACGGTCCTCGACGGCGTCCTTGGCGGTGAGGAACAGGACGGGGACGTCCGGCAGTTCACGGCGCAGCCGGCCCAGGACGGTCAGCCCGTCCATGTCGGGCAGCATCATGTCGAGGACGACGGCGTCGGGACGGAACTCCCGGGCGGTCTGGATGGCACCGGTGCCGTCTCCCGCACTGCGGATCTGCCATCCCTCGTAGCGCAGGGCCATGGACAGCAGTTCGGTGATCGACAGCTCGTCGTCCACCACAAGCACTCGGACGGGGCTCCCGTCCGGCCTCAGCAGTTCGGTGCGCCCCTGGGGCGAGGTCGTGGTCATGGGGAACACCATGTCGGTGTCCTCTGAGAACACTCTTTCCAGAACCTGTGATTTCCCTAAGAAACTCACAGGAGCCTCTCAGGCAATGCCTGGCAACCCCTGACGCCGAGTTGATCTCGGGCGGCCGCGGCCCTGCTCACCGCCCATCATCCCCGATCAGCTCGGTGCGGGCCGCTCGAACCCGTGGCTGTGTTCCACCTTGGCGATGTGCAGGGAGTAGCGCTCGTACCAGCGTGCCCTCCCGCGCTCCTTGGCCGCCCGATGCTCCTCGTGCGCCCGCCACCGCTCGATTCCCGCCAGATCCTGGAAGTAGGCGACGGTGATCCCGAGCCCTCCCGGTGTACGGGCCGAGTCCTCTCCCAGGAACCCCGGGATGTCCTTCACCAGCTCCCCGAGCCGCTCGGCCGTCTCGCCGTATCCCGCGTCCGGCTCGGTGCGCAGGGAGGTGAAGACGACGGCGTAGTACGGCGGTTGAAGTGCGGGGACAGGTGCGATCTGCTGTTCGCTCATGTCACCCACGATCGGCCGAGGGACCGCCACGAGTCCAGGGACCTTGCCGAACGGGATCCGTCCGGGATCCAAGTCTTTACCTGGGGGCGGCCCGAGGCCCGACCCGAGCGGCACCCCGAGGTCCGACCCGAGCGGCACCCCGAGAGCGGGCCCGAGCGGCACCCCGAGAGCGGGCCCGAATGGCGCCCCGCTCAGAACAAGCCGTCCTGCAGATGCCCGCTCCCCCTGAACTCCCGCACGGGCAGCCGCGCTTCCGAACCTCCCCCGACGCCGAGCGGAACCAGCTCCCACCCGCTCATCAACCGTGTGTCCAGCACGATCACGCCCTCCCCGCCTGCCTCCCCGCCTGCCAGATGAAGATCGGGCCCGGCCGCCGCCACCAGTTCCCCGCTCACCGAGCCCCCGGCGACGAGCTCGCTCACCTCCCCGCGGGCGGCGGGCGCCGCGTCGAGCCCGAACACCCTGAGATGGTCGACGCCTTCGAAGGGCGCCCGCGTCAACGACTCGGGCCACTCGGCCAGTTCCACGGCCCGCGCGTGCAACTCACGGATCTCACCGACCCGTTCCCCCTCCTCTCCCGGCAGGGCACCCCGTACCGCCCGCTTCTCGGCGTACGGAATCCGGTCCGGCACCCGCAGCGCCGCCCTCAGCAGCTCCTCGGTGCGCCGGGCGGCCATCAGCGGCCCGCTGCCCAGCCAGCTGAAGCAGACCGCCCCCTGCTCCAGCAGCCGCGCAGACCCCCGCTCTACCGCCGTGATCCCGACCTTGACCAGCCCCGGCCCGAACCACGCCAGATACACCCGGTACGGCCGGGGATCGTCGGCGATCCCGTCCGCGGCGACGGAATGCGCCCGGTCCAGCCGCGCGCACTCCTCGCACCGCGCCCCCGTACTCCTCGCCGGCACCGCCGCCCGCACCGGGCACGCGTGCCCCCGAGCCCCGACACACCCCCGTACACCCCCTTCCGCGACCCCGAAGGCCACCCGCTTCCCCCAGGACAGCGGGCTGAGGCGACCCCCGTCCCACAGCAGTACGGGACCCTCAGTCGCCCACCGCAGCCCCGCGCACTTCCATGCCTGTGCCATCGCCCACCACGCTAGCCCCCACCACTGACAACGCACCCCGACGTGCGGCTTCACGCCCGGCAAGCCGGCATCCGACGCACCCCGGGTGACCGCCGCGCGCCGAGGCGTCCCGCACCCGCATCCCCCACTCCGCCCGGGGCCGCACCCCCGGCGGCTTGCCCCACCCGGCCAGATGCAGCGCCCACGTGACCAGCACGCTCACGGCCACCACGGCACCCCCGCCGACCAGCAGCGCGGGGGAGACGGCACACACACCCGCCCCCATCACCGCGGTCCCGACGGTCGCGATCCCGAATCCGGTCCAGCCGGCGACCGTGTGCCCTTCGTCGTACTGATGACCCGCCACGCGATTCCCTCACAGCCTAAGAGATTTATGACATGAACCTCTTACAAGGTAAGAGAAACCGAAAGCAGATAACAAGGACCCAGCACGAACCCTCCGAGAACCACCGAGAACACGCCGAGAACACGCCGAGACCCGCCGAGACCCCGCGGGCCCTCCGAAAGGAACCTCCCCCGCGATGACAGCCCAGCCACCCCGCCCGCGCCCCGCGGCGACCCCCGCCCAGGCGATCTCGGCCATGGACGACCTCATCGCGACGAGCATGATCGGCCAGCAGGAGATGGCCCAGCGCCTCGGCCTGAACGTCACCGACGTGACCTGCTTCGCCTACGTCCTCCAAGCGGGCGAGAACCTGCTGACGGCAGGCGAGTTGGCGACCCGCGTCCACGTCACCACGGGCGCGGTCACCGGCATCCTCAACCGCCTGGAACGCGCCGGTTACGTCACCCGCCGCCCCGACCCCCAGGACCGCCGCAGGGTCCGCGTGGCCGCCGTACCCGCCGCCGTGGCCCGGGCGTACGCGCTCTACCAGCCGTACTACGACCGTCTGAACGACCTCTTCGCGGACTACTCCCCGGACGAGATCGCCGTCCTGACGGACTGGTTCACGCGGGCGACGGCACTGGCGAACGCGTATCGCGAGGAACGCCGGGCGGACGAGGACGGAGCCGAGGACGTCACGGCGTGAAGGTGATGACCGAGGTGTAGTCGGAACCGAGGTGGAACTCCACCCTCTGGGTCCCGCTCGGTGAGCCGATGGCCCGCAGCGGCAGCGACCAGGTGTGTGTGGAGCCGCTGACCGACATCGAGGGGCTGGTCCCCAGTTCGCTCCAACTCCACTCCGTCGAACGGCTCTTGTAGAGGCCGTCGTTCTCGATCATGTAATCGGCACCGAGGGCGGAGGGCGAGGGATAGGGGAGCTGATAGCCGGTGGAGGTGTCGCCGTCGGTGTTGATGAAGACGTGGTAGTAGCGATCCGAGCCGTTGAAGGCCGCCCGGAAGGTGACGGTCCCGGAGGAGACGCAGACGGAGTAGGCGCCGATGGTGCCGGAGACCGAGCCCGACCCGGAGGCACAGGAACTGCCGCTCCCACTGCTGCTACCGCTACCCGTGCCGCTGCCGCTGCCGCTGCCGCTGCCGCCCGACCCGGAGTCGGTCCGCTCGGTGCCGGTCGTGGAGGTGGTGTCCGACTCGTCCTGCGCGTCCGCGCCGGAGCTACCGGCGGTGGCCGATTCCTTGGCCGACGCCTTCGGCGACGCGCTCTTCCCGTCCGCCGACGGCGAGGCGGACACCGACGCGGACGCCGATGCCGAGGCCGACTCGGGCACGCTGGGCGGACTGCCGTACGGCCCACTCCCCTGAGTGTGATCCGGCCCGGCACCCGGCACGGCCGACGACGACCGGCTGTCACCACCGCCACGCACGAGGAACACCCCGCCGATCAGCGCGGCAACGGCGAGGCCGGCCCCGGCGAACAACGCGGCTCGGGGTATCCGCCGCCGCGCGCCCGGAGTCCTGGCCGAGGCAGAAGTTTCGGCCGAGGTGGCGGTCGGGGCCTTGACGGAGGCCGGAGCCTTGACGGAGGCCGGGGCCTTGGCCGAGGCAGGAGACTTGGCCGAGGTCTGAGACACGGTGTTGGCGGGGCGCCCGCCCGGCCGCCCCGCCATCGGGCTTCTCCGAACGCTCCCGGCGGAACCGCCGCCCGCCGGGTGCTCCCCACCCACCCCCGGACGGGCGGCGTCCGCCGAACCGGCCGCCGTATCGGTCAGCTCCGCGACGAACGACTCGGCAGCCGCCGACATCACCGACGACGAGCCCTCCCCTTCCGGCTCGCCCCCTGCCTCACCCCGAGAGTCGGAGTCCTCCTGGGAACCACCCCGGGCCCCCTTCTTGGCGCCCCGAGCGGACGCCGCAGCGATCGCCGAAGGCCCCTTGGACCGGCGCGGCAGCGGACCCTGCACTGTTGGGGCGTCCTTCCACGAGAGCTACGCCGCACGCATCCGTCGGCACCGGGCCGCCGATCGTACCGGGGTTCGATACGCATCCAACCCCAGGGTTGTTGTCGCGGCATTGTTTCGCTTCCGACCACCCGTTGATCCTCGTAGGAATTGCGGCAGGATGACCGAATGAGACTCAGCTGGGGCTGGTTGGGGCTTGAGCGCCTCCGTGGGACGGACCGGAGGCGACGTGCCGCCGACCTCGCCGAGATCGAAGCGGAGATCACGTCGTACGGAGAGATCCTCGACCGGCACCCCTTCTCCCCCGGCCAGTTGGGCGCCACGGACGAGATGCGCTCGGACCTGGCCCGCGCCCTGGACGCCTACGAGGAGGCCAAGCGTGCCTTTGTGGGGGACCGGGACCGTGCGGACGCCTTGGACGTGTTGCGCGCGCTCGACGAGGGGCGCCACGCGTTGGCCTGCCTGGACGCACGGCTTGCGGGTGCTCCCGTCCCCGAGCGGTTGCCGCTCTGCTTCTTCGACCCGCGGCACGGAAGGTCGACCGCCCGGATCAGCTGGGCCCCGGACGGCGGAGCCGCACGCGATGTCGCCGTGTGTGCCGCCGACGCGGTGCGGATCGCCGAGAGCCGGGAACCGATCACCCCGAGGAGAGCCCGTGCGGAGCGCAGCTTGCGAGGGTCGCCGCGGGGCACCGCGCAGCCCGGCGGGCGGGCGAGCCGGACGGCGTCGGGAAAGGGCAACGGCAGCCACCGGGTGGCCCTGCCCGGACCGCGACAGCCGGCTGTCCTGGTGCTCCGCACCGAACGCCCCGCCCACATCACCGTGCTGGTGGATCAGCCACAGGGACGCCGCCCACGCGGCTACCTGAAACCACGTCAACCCGCCCTGACCTGCTAGTCAGTCACTCCCGCGCAGCGGGGGAACCTCACCGCGCAGGACGATGAACTCGCCGATGCTGAGTCACCCTGACGAGCCTTCTGGACGACGCGGACATCAGAGCAGGACGGCCACACCACCCGTAATCACCACTGACGGCCACAGCCTGCGTTCATACTGCAGCCTGTCGGCCGTACCTTGCGCATCAGCCGAGGTACGGCCGATTGCGGTGCTCCAGAAAGTGCCGAAGCCGTAGCCGTTGGGTGTGGTGCATGGGCAACTCGGCCAACTCCTCCTCCGAAACGAAGCGCAGCTCCGTGGACTCGTCCGAGATCGTGAGTCGCCCGCCGATCACGCGGGCGGTGAAACAGACGTTGAACTGTCGACGCACCTCGCCGTCCGTATAGGCGATGACGTGGCGCGGGTCGGTGTAGGTCCCGACGAGCCCGGTGATCTCCACGTCCAGGCCCGTTTCCTCTTTCACCTCACGGATGGCAGTCCCGGGCAGCGAGTCGGTCATCTCCATGCCGCCACCGGGCAGCGCCCAGAGATCATTGTCCCGCCGGCGCTGGAGAAGGATGCGTCCTTCGTCGTCAGTGACCACCGCAGATGCCGCGACGACCAAACTGTTGGGCTTCGGGGCGTCCGGATCGTCGTAGTACTCGGTCCGTGCCATGGTCACCCTTCTCGGACTGGCGTCGCGGTCGCCCACACCGCGTCGAAACTGTGAGCGTATGTGTCGAACATGCTGCCCGCCCTGCTCTGGCGCACGTGCCAGACAGGGGCGCTGTAGGCGTTCACGCCCCAGACATGCGCGTTGACCAAGGCCTGATCATCGGCACGGTAGATCGAGTTGTAGAGCGTCGTGGCATGGGTCCGTACCTCGATGCCAGGTACCCCTACGAGGGGGCGATAGTGCATCTGCGCAAGACGGCAACGAGACTGGATTCCGTGGCCGAACTTCTCTTCCTCGCCACGCTGTTGGACGTTGGAGCTGTCCGCTTCGCCGACGGCAATACGGACTGCGCAGCCCTCGGCCGCTCGCTCCTTCAAGAGCTCGTTGAGTCTCGGGTACGCCTCGTGCAGGAAGACGGCGGCGTAGACCAACACGTCGATCTGCTCGCGCGCCTGGCTCAGCAAGTCCACGAAGGTGGACACGGGGACGTCCGCCCGTTGGTCGTAGAGAGCCACAAGTTCCGGGCTGACGGCGCGGGCGGGGCGTGCCTGCCTGAGCGATGGCCATAGAGCGTGCACGTCTTCTCCTAGCGTTTCTGCTGCCAACATGGCCGTGGCACGGCGCGGCGTACGCCCCAGATTGACCCATCGTTCGACGGACTTGGGGTCGACTTCGACCTTGTCCGCGAGGGCGTTGTACGTCCAGCCGCCGGCCGCCATGGCAGCACGTAACCTCTCGTTCGGCATCTCAATCTCTCCCAACGTCCGGGGACGGCACTAGGGACGTTCCACCCGATGCGGGACGTCCCAAAGTGGGGTTTGTCGGTGGTTCCAACGTCCTGATGAACGGCACGAAGCTCGTGTGCATGGCGAGCAATCAGCAGACCAGGCCAGGCATCGGCGAACTGGCGAGAGACAGAGCCAGCGGACGCATCGGCGTCGTCATGGGTGAGATCGGCGGTCGTGTGCAGATACGGCCGGTCCGTGGCGGCAGGGAGTGGGATGCCATGCCGTGCAACGTCGTGGCGCTCAGCGCTCGGGAAGAACTGAGCGCACGTCTGGCCATGAAGAACGGCAACAGTCGGGCTGGGCTGTGATGCGCGCCGTCGGCCGATACGCGGGGGTCCTGTTCATCATCTGCCTCAGCGGTGCATGCGGCTTGGTGATCGGCATGGCCTTCGGGACTGACCAGTACTAGACCGGCCGCCCCAAGCGGGGTGCCGCTTCCGGCTCCCCGTCCCCGTTCGGGGCCGGCCTCCAAACCCGCTCGCGATCGCCTCCGAGCCGAGCTCGGCGATCAGGACGGGACCGTTCATCCCCGCACCACCTCACACGAGGAGACTGCACATGACGGCAACGACGAACGCCCAGAGGACCGGTCGCGCGGCGGCAGGTGAGGAGCTGTTCGAGAGCCTCGCCCACTTCGTGGCCACCCACAACGGCCAGTCGGCCGAGCGTGCCGAGCGCATCGCCGACCAGGCGGTGGCCTTCGTGGTCACGGCGGCCACCGCGACCGTTCCCATGGTCCCGTCGGACGACGTGGACTTCGGCCTGCACGCGCTCATCCTGCACACGAAGGAGTACGCGGCGCTGTGCGAGCAGTACGCGGGCCGCTTCCTCCACCACAACCCGAAGCCGGGCGGCGGGGGCCGTGACCCGGAGAAGGTCGCGACCTCGGCCCGTGCCATGAAGGCGGCCGGATTCGTGGTCTTCGACGACCTGTGGACCGTGGACGGCACGAACCTCGCACAGTGCGACTCCGACTGCGGCCGTCCCTACGGTCAGAACTAGCACCCGACATCACCGACGCGGCCGGCCTGGACCCAGGGTCGGCCGCGTTCGTCCGGAAGGAGAACAACGACGTTGTCCGGCTCGATCCCTGAAGTGCCGACCGTGGTGCTCGATGCGCTCATGCCGAACGTGCAACGCCTGGTCATCAACCGGCGGGGCTCCACCGTGTGGGAGGTGTTCGGCCCTCGGGGCCGCTACGCCGTGAAGGTCGGCTGTCCGATCGAGGCCACGGCCGACTGGCCCGGGCAGCCCTGGACCGCCCTCGCGCCGGCCCGCGAGGGTGCCGTGCTGCATCACCTCGGCTTCGACGAGATCGCCTACGGCGAGTGGGAGCAAGGAACGTGGAACTTCCAGCCGTGGCACGAAGGGCCGGACCTGTACCAGCTCTGGGAGCCCTGCCGTAGGCCGGACTCGTCCATCGCACCGCACACCAGCGTGGCGCTGGGCTGCGTCGAGGCGCTGGCCGAACTGCATGCCAAGGGCTGGGCACACGGTGACGTACAGCCCGCCCACTTCATCATCGGCCCGGAACGAACGCATCTCATCGACCTCGCCCTGGCCCGGGGCGGACACGTGCCGCAGGGATACGACTTCCCGTTCCGCGGCTGCCTCGTCCACTACGAGGCCCCGGAGATCGCCCGCAGCGTGCTCGCCACCGGCGAGGCCGAACCGACGCAGGAAGCCGACATCTACGCCCTCGGCGCCTCCCTGCTCATCTCCGCCACCGGCTGGCGGGCTGTCGAGTACCCGGACGACGCTCCCCGCCCCGTACAGCGAGAAGCCGTGGCGAACGGTCGGCGCCGCACCGTGAAGGCGCCCGGTGAGCTGGGCGACCTGATCGACGCGATGCTCAGCCACGCTCCCGAGGACCGGCCGACGATCTACGAGGTGGGCAAAGCTCTGAGCTGACCTCGAAGACCGTTCGCCGTGGGTTGCCCGTGCGGCGGCTGCCAGCAACAAAGACGGACCACCCCTCACTCGCATGTTCGCCCTGCGGGCCCGCCATGCAAGCGAGGCGGAGGTGCGCGCCGCGCTCGGCAAGCTCAGAAGGGAGGCGGGTCCGGGTGAGCGGGTACGCGATTGGCGCCCTTGAGCAGGTTGATGATCCGCTCATGGGTGTCTCCGACTCGATCTACCACCTGCACTCTGACGAATACGTTCTCCACGTCGCTCATGGCCTCCTCCGTGAACCAGCCCAGGAACATCAACTGTTCCCCTGGAATGGGCCGACCAGGTCCTATGAGGTCGAGGGCAAAGTCTCGCCTGCTCAGGAGTGCTCGGCTCTCCATCGAGTCCACCGCCGCCTGATGGGTCATCCAGTCCGAGGAGTCGGCGGAACCGCCCCGGGTCTTCGCGGCGGACGTGTAGGTGACCCAGTAGCTCACGTGCGTCGTAACAGCCACATCCTGGCCACCGTTGAACAAGTGGCACGCCCAAGCCAAACGGCTGTCCGGGGCCATACCGTTCATGACACGGCCGAAGTAGCCGATAGCGGGTCTAACAGTGCGCGCGTACTGGGCACGAGCCAGAGTCGCCCCGCCCGTGGCGAGGACGGCCGCCGTCGCGCTCTGGATGTCCAGAAGCTTGAGCTTCCACGGCCAGTCACGGGTGAGTCGCTGCGGGAGGTTCTCCCGGACCAGGGTGTAGCAGAAGAGCAACACCGCGAGCCCAACGAGTACCAGCAGGAACTTTGAGAAGAGCCCGTTCCGGTGGATCACGCGCTGCGTCGTCTCCATGCCCCGCCCCAGTCGACCCCGTCCAGTTGATCAAACTCTAGGGAGCAATCCTGGATGGAGACAGAGGGCGTGGGCGCTTGGGTACTGCAGCACGCCGAGTGACGGCCGTGAAATCGCCGGCACCCCGTAGCCGCACTTCGGTGCCGTACACCCTCGAAACGTCAAGGGCCCCGGATCTCTCCGGGGCCCTTGACCTGTGTGCACTCGGCAGGATTCGAACCTGCAACCTTCTGATCCGTAGTCAGATGCTCTATCCGTTAAGCTACGAGTGCTTGTTATTCGGTTTTTTCTGTCTTCGATCCTTGCCCTTCCGGGCCGCTCTCGGCGACAGGAAGAACATTACATGACTGCCGCCGACATGTGAAATCCGTTTGCCGTACCCCTTGTGACCTGGGCAAACACCTTCAGGGGGTGATCGCGAGGGGCTGGGGTACGACGAAGCCCCGGGCCGTGAACGGACCGGGGCTTCGGTGATCTGGCGGAGGCGGAGGGATTTGAACCCTCGATGGGCTTTAAGGCCCAAACCGCATTAGCAGTGCGGCGCCATAGACCGGACTAGGCGACGCCTCCAGCACAACCTCTCGCGTGTGTGCGAGTGGTGCGTGCAGATGATGACACAGTCGAGCGCGCTGTCACCAATCGACCTCCACGGTACTAGGCAGTCGGGTCACAGGGCAAAGGGCTTCCCCCGTGCGCAACGTCCGGCGTGGCGCCGCGTTGGTCCGGACATGTCGCAGGTCACCGCCGTCTCCCGCCGCAGCAGGCTTCCTCGCCGGCTCGGGGGCACCGTCGTCATGTCCATTGCCATCGCCGGGCTCGGAGGCATCCTCTCCCTTCCCGCCTCCGCCGCGCCCCCGCCCGTCCGGGAGGAGGACCGGGCCGCTCAGGATCACCTCGTCGTCACCGTCCGGAACGCGGGCGGGAGGGTCGACGGGGTGTTCGAGGTGTGGTGCCGTCCCGACGGGGGCCGTCACCCGGACGTGTCAGGCGCCTGCCGGGCCGTCGAGCGGAACACCCGCTGGGGGCGGGACCCCTTCGCACCGTTGCCGGGCGGTTCCGTGTGCACCATGCGGTACGGCGGGCCGGCCACCGCCCATGTCACCGGCCGCTGGGCCGGGCGGCCCGTCGACGCGACGTACGACCGCCGCAACGGGTGCGAGATCGAGCGCTGGGACCGGATGGTGCCTCTGCTGCCCTCGCTGCCCCGTCTTCGGCCACTCCCCGCCGCCCGCTGACTCTCCCCGCGTCCCCTGACGGCGTCCCCCGACGACCTCCCCGAGGGCGGTAGCCCGGGTTCCGCTCCCGGGCCGCCGCCCCCGGCCGGTCCGCCTCGCACAGGTCCCCCACGGCGGATTCACCCGTCCCGTGAAACTCCCTCGAAGGTCATGCGTACGGTCACACGTTCTGGGTCACTTCATAGTGCGAGCTCCCTCTCATCGAGGGCCTGTGACGGGAACCCAGCCCTTAGACTCCCTCGCGTGACACGCTGCGGGCCGGTTGGCAAGATGGCCCGAGCGGTCGGCAAGGTGCGGTAACAGGGAGGAAGCGACTCGTGAGCAGCAGGCCATCCCGAGGCGCTGCTCGCCTCGCAGCCATACTCGACGCCCTTCCCGACGCGTTGGTGCTGGTCAACGCGAACGGGACCGTCGTCAACGCGAACACCATCGCGCTCGAGGCCTTCGAGACGCCCGGTACGGCTCTGGTGGGGCGAGGCCTGCTCGATCTGCTCCCGCAGTTCGACTCCAAGCTGATCCCGGGTTCCATGCGCCGGCCCGACCACATGGATCCGCGCGGGCGGACCAAGCCCACCCGGATGGTCGCCCGGCGAACGGACGGATCCGAGTTCCCCGTCGAGGTCACCAGCGCGAACCTCGAGAACGGGCAGCAGGCCTACGACGGCTACGGCTACAGCGGCGACGAGCTGCTGATGCTCGTCGTACGGGATCTGACCGGGACCGTGGACACCGAGGCCGAGCTGGCGCGGTCGCAGCGGCAGACCGAGATGATCCTGCGGGCCGCGTCCGAGGGGGTCGTCGGGACCGACACCGACGGGCGGATCGTGCTCGTCAACCCGGCCGCCGCGCAGATCCTCGGGTACCGGGCCAGCGATCTCGGCGGCAAGGAGCTGCACACCCTCGTGGTGCACTCGCGCGCCGACGGCTCGCCGTTCCCGTACGACGAGTCGCCGCTCGCCGACACCCTGCGCTCCGGGCGCAAGCACCGGGTGCGCGGGCAGGTGCTGTGGTCCAAGGGCGGGGAGAAGGTGTCCGTCGACCTGACCACCGCCCCCGTGCGCGACGGGGACCAGCTCGTCGGCGCCGTGATGACGTTCACGGACCGGCGGCCGTACGACGATGTCGTCGCGGAGAAGGAAGGTCTCGAGAAGCGGCACGAGGGCGAGCTGGAGCAGCTCTCCGAGGAGCACGCCTCCGATCTCACCGCGCTCCGCCAGCGGCACGTCACCGAGCTGGAGGAGCTGCGCGAGGAGCATGCGGAGGAGGTCGCCGCCGCCGAGGAGCGCTACGCGGCCCTCGGCGAGCGGGAGAAGGACCGGTACGACGCCCTCGCCGGGCGGTACGACCAGCTGCTCACCCTCCTTGCGGCCTCCCTGCGCGGGCCCCTCGACCAACTGCGCCGTGAGCTGGCCGCGCTCGCCGCCGACGACGCCGGGCAGCTGTGGCCCGAGGCCAACCAGGTGCTCCATCACCTGTCGGCGGGGTATTCGAGGATCACCACCCTCATCGACAACGTCCTCGGCTACCAGCGTCTCGACGCGGGCGCCGAGGACGTCGTCCGTACGAAGGTGATGCTGGACGCCGTCGTCGCCGCCGGTGTCGACGGGGCCGTCGAGCTCATCGGGCCCGGCCGGGTGCAGTTCGCCGTACACGCGCCGCCGATCGAGGCCGAGGTCGACGCCCGGCTCCTCGCGACCGCGCTCGCGCATCTCGTCGCCGACGTCGCGGGCGTCGACGCCACCGGCAACGCGCCCGTCTCGGCGGGCGGTTACATGGACAACACGGTCGTCGTCGCGGCCGCCCAGCGGGGCGAGGTCGTACGGATCGAGGTACGCGGGCCGTACGCCGGGGGCGACCCGGTGCACGAGCCGATCGTGCGCGGGATCGTGCGCGCTCACGGGGGTGTCCTGCAGACGCACGAGGTGCCGGGCATGAGCGGCAGTGCCTACGTCCTCGAAGTCCCCCTCGGGGGCGGGGCGGGGGCCGTCGCCCCTCCGGGGCCCGCGGCGCTGCCCGCCGCGCTGCCCGCGGCCCAGAGCGTCCCCGACCACGGCGAACCGCCCGCCGAACACGCGCAGGGCCGCCGCCGGGCCCGCCGGTCCTCCGTGGACGCCTTCCTGGAGGGCGAGGTCCCGGGCTCGGCCGAGGGCACCGAAGCGGAGGCCGCGGCACCCACCGGTAGGCGCCGTCGGCGCGGTCCGGCCGCCGACGAGACGCCCGGTGAGCTGCCGGAGGGGGCCGACGAGGCCTCCGGCGGTTCCGGGCGGCGGCGCGGCCGTCCCGCCGAGGACGCCGGGTCCGGTGCGGCCGGCGCGGCCGGTGCGCCCGGTGCGGGTGTGGCCGAGGGTGCGGTCGTGACCGCTGCCGAGAGCGCGGCCGGTACCGCCGCCGCGGGCACGGGACTGGGCGGCACCGTTCCGCCCCAGGGGGTACCGGCGCCGCCCGGCGGACGACGGGCCCGGCTCGCCGACGACGGACAGCAGAACGCCCTGCCGCCCGCCCTGCCCGCGGTCGCCGGGGCGTCGGCCGAGGACACTCAGCCGACCGGGCGTCGGCGGCGTGCCCTCGCCGCCGCGTCCGAGCGCGCCGCCGCGCAGGAGGCTGGACCGCGCACGGTGTTCGCCCTGCCGCCGGCCGAGGCGGACCGGGTGGCCGACGGTCCGGGCGTGCCCGGTCAGGGGCAGGAGGCCGGGCCGGTTCCGGTTCCGGTTCCAGTTCCCGGCCCGGTGCCCGGCCAGGCTCCCGTGGCCCAGATTCCCGCCCAGGGCTCGTCCGAGGACGCCCTCGTCGACCACGGTCGCCACGACGCCGTGCCGGTCGGCCAGGACGACGACCACACCCCGCCCCAGCCGCACCCCACGAGCGCGCCCACCGGCCGCCGCCGACGCGCCGTGGGTCAGCCCGCGGAAGCGGCGGGTCCCGTGGCACCCACGGGCACGATGGCCCCGGGTGGCGTTCCGGCCCAGGCCACGGCTCCGGTGCCGACACAACAAGCACAAGCACAGGGACAGGGACAGGGACAGGGACAGCCTGCCCAGGTCCAGCCGCAGCCCGTGAACGCGACCCCGGCACAGGGCCAACCGCTCCCCGCCGAAGCCGCCCCGGCGGCTCCCGCACCGCCCCGGACCCCCACCCCGCCGACCGCCACCCCCAGCACCGGCACCCCCCTCCCGCCCGAGGCCCCCGTGCGCCCGGTCGCCCCGGCGGCGCAGCCGCTGCCCGCCGAGGCGGCGGCGCTGCCCATGGATCCGAACTCGACGCAGGGCCGGGCGTTCAGCGTGCGGACGCTGGGGCAGGGCGTCCCCTTCACCCGGCAGGCCGCCCAGGTGCAGCAGGCGCAGCCCGCCGCGCAGGCCACGGCCACTCCCGCCCCGCACTCGCCGGGCGGTTCCGGGCGCCGCCGCAAGCTGGGCACACCGCCGGACCCGGCCTCCCGCCCGGAGCAGACGGCCCGTCCGCATCCGCCGGCCGAGCAGCCCGTCGCGGGCCAGGCACCCGTGCCCGCGCACCCCTCGCTCGCGGGCCAGCCGCTGGGCCAGCCCCTGGCCCAGCAGCCGTCGCTCGCCGGACAGCCGCTGCCCCAGCCCTCCCTCGCCGGTCAGGCGCGGCTCGCCCCCGGGACGACCGAGGGGGCCGGACGGTCGTACGCCATAGGAGCCCCGGACGAGAACGCCGCCGAGGGCCCCGAGCCGCTGGACGGTCCCGGTGGGGCCGTCGAGGTGGCGGATCCGCCTCGGCCGATGCCGATGGACGACGAGCTGCCGCCGGAGCCGCTGGACAACCCGCGCCGGCTGCTGGTGTGGCCCGCGCCGGACGTCTCCACCCAGCAGGCGCTCAGCGACCGCGGCTACCGGCCCGTCATCGTGCACTCGCGCGAGGAGGTCGACGCGCAGATCGCCGCGTTCCCGGCCGCGCTGTTCGTGGACCCGCTGACCGGGCCGATCACCCGTACCGCGCTGCAGTCGCTGCGGCAGGCTGCGGTGGCCGCGCAGGTCCCGGTGCTGGTCACGGCCGGGCTCGGGCAGGCGACGCGCGAGGCGGCGTACGGCGCCGACCCCGCCGTACTGCTGAAGGCTCTCGCGCCGCGGGACAGTGAGCAGCACCCGCCGCGTGTGCTGCTCATCGAGGAGCACGCGGAGATCGCGCTGGCGCTGACCGCGACGCTGGAGCGGCGCGGGATGCAGGTGGCGCGGGCGGCGAGTGACGCGGATGCCGTGACGCTCGCGGGGCAACTGCGGCCGAACCTGGTGGTGATGGACCTGATGCAGGTGCACCGGCGGCAGGCCGGATTCGCCGGGATCATCGACTGGCTGCGGGCGAACGGCCAGCTCAACCGCACTCCGCTGGTCGTCTACACCGCCGCCGTCGGCCAGGCGGACCTGCCCCGGCTGGCGTCGGGGGAGACCGTGCTGTTCCTGGCCGAGCGGTCGACGAGCGCCGAGGTGCAGATCAGGATCGTGGACCTGCTGGCGCGCATCGGCACCAACTGAGCTCCGCTGGACGGGCCGCGCCATGCCGTCTTTCGTCTGCGGTGTCGTCGTGGCTGGTCGCTCCCCCACTCTCGGCTTCGCTCGAGCGGGGGGGACCCCCATCGCGGCGGAGCCGCACATCGATACGGCCCCGCGCCCCTTCGGGCGCTGCCGAACCGCCGCGAACTTCGCGGGCCCCGCTTAATGCCGCGGCACCAGCGACCAGCCGACGACGAATAACGGGCGCGCGGCCAGCTGTACGACGGTGAAGGCGCCCGTAGTCGGCGCGGCACACGCCGGGCAGGTGCCGCGAGGTGACCTGCCCGGCGTGCACGGCAACCGTACTCAGATCTGGGTGATGTCCAGCGCGCCCTCGGCGTACCGCCGGCGCAGCACCTTCTTGTCGAACTTGCCCACGCTCGTCTTCGGGACCGCCTCGACGATCGTCCAGCGCTCCGGGAGCTGCCACTTGGCGATCTTCCCCTCCTCGGCGAGGAAGGCGCGCAGGGTCTCGAAGTCGGCGTTGGCGCCCTCCTTGAGGACGACCGTGGCCAGCGGGCGCTCGCCCCAGCGGTCGTCGGGGACGGCGACGACGGCGGCCTCGGCGACGGCCGGGTGGGCCATCAGCGCGTTCTCCAGCTCCACCGAGGAGATCCACTCACCGCCGGACTTGATGACGTCCTTGGCGCGGTCGGTGAGGGTGAGGAAGCCGTCGGGGCTGATCGTGCCGACGTCGCCGGTCTTCAGCCAGCCGTCCTCGCTGAACTTGTCGGCGGGGCGCAGCGTTTCGGCGCCGGGGCCGTTGTAGTAGGCGCCCGCGATCCAGGGGCCGCGCACCTCCAGTTCGCCCGCGGACTCGCCGTCCCAGGGGAGGCGCTCGCCGCCGGGGCCGGTGAGGCGGGCCTCGACGCCTGCCGGGAAGCGGCCCTGGGTGAGGCGGTAGGCGAACTCCTCGGGCATTCCGACGACATGGGCCGGCGGGCGGGCGATGGTGCCGAGCGGGGAGGTCTCGGTCATGCCCCAGGCGTGGCAGACCCGCATGCCGAGGTCGTCGAAGGCCGACATCAGGGCGGGCGGACAGGCCGAGCCGCCGATGGTCACCTGGGTGAGGGAAGTGACGTCCCGCGGCTTGACGGTCAGCTCGGCCAGCAGGCCCTGCCAGATGGTGGGGACTGCGGCCGCGTGGGTCGGCTTCTCGCTCTCGATCATCTCGGCGAGCGGGCCGGGCTGCAGGAAGCGGTCCGGCATCAGCACGTTGACGCCGGTCATGAAGGTGGCGTGCGGCAGACCCCAGGCGTTGACGTGGAACTGGGGGACCACGACGAGCGAGGTGTCCTGGTCGGTCAGGCCCATCGACTGGGCCATGTTGACCTGCATGGAGTGCAGGTAGATCGAGCGGTGGCTGTAGACCACGCCCTTGGGGTCGCCGGTCGTGCCGGAGGTGTAGCACATGGAGGCGGCCGTGCGCTCGTCCAGTTCGGGCCAGTCGTACTCGGTGGGCTTTCCGGCGATGAGGTCCTCGTACTCGTGGACCTGGGGGCGGACGTCCGCGAGGAGGGAGCGGTCGCCGGGGCCGGAGACGACCACGTGCTCGACCGTCGGCAGATGCGGGAGCAGCGGGGCCAGCAGGGGGAGGAGGGAGCCGTTGGCGATGACGACCTTGTCGGCCGCGTGGTTGACGATCCAGACCAGCTGTTCGGCCGGGAGACGCAGGTTGAGGGTGTGCAGGACCGCGCCCATGGAGGGGATCGCGAAGTAGGCCTCGACGTGCTCGCCGTTGTTCCACATGAGGGTCGCGACCCGGTCGTCGCCCTCGACGCCGAGGTCCTCGCGCAGGGCGTGGGCCAGCTGGGCGGCGCGGTCGCCGATCTCGGCGAAGGTGCGGCGCTGCGGGGCGCCCTCGCCCGTCCAGGTGGTCACCCGTGACGAGCCGTGGATCTTCGCCCCGTGGGTCAGGATCCTCGAGATCAGCAGCGGTACGTCCTGCATGGTGCTCAGCACGGCGTCCTCCCAGGGTGGCGACATTGCCTACGCGGTGGTAACGGTTGCGCTGATTCTGCTCACATACCGCGCGGTATGTCACTAGGTAGCGACGATCGATCACATGATCGATCACACCGCTTAAAGCACCGGTAAAAGCATTACGTCAGCACGCTAGCGGACAAGCACCAGCTCAGAGTCCTCGCGGAGCTTGGCGAGCGCGCGCGACACCGCCGATTTCACCGTGCCCACCGAGACCCCGAGCACGTCGGCCGTCTGGGCCTCGCTGAGGTCCTCGTAGTACCTCAGGACCACCATCGCCCGCTGCCGGTCCGGCAGCTTCATGATCGCCCGCCACATCGCGTCGTGCAGGGCCTGCCGCTCGGCCTGGTCCTCCTCGCCGGGCGCGGGCTCCGGCTCGGGCAGCTCGTCGCAGACGTACTCGTCGACCTTGCGCTTGCGCCACTGCGAGGTGCGGGTGTTCAGCAGGGCGCGGCGGACATAGCCGTCGAGCGCCCGGTGGTCCTCGATCCGCTCCCACGCGACATACGTCTTGGTGAGCGCGGTCTGCAGCAGGTCCTCCGCGTCGCTCTGGTTCGCCGTGAGCGACCGGGCGGTACGCAGCAGCACCGGCCGGCGGGCTCTGACGTACGACGCGAAGGACGGGTACGGAGACGGCCGCCTCTGGCCGTGGGAGGCGCTGGTGCAGACGGGTGTGGTCATGGCTCCACGCTAGGAGTGAGCCCGTGTAATCCGGATCGCCCGCAGGTGCCGAAGACGGGTCCGCCTCAGGTTGTAGTGGTGGTGCCTGCTCCACCTACTGGAGGTGGAGCGCGGGGCGCCGAGTACTACGGGTCGACCCCTGAGACGCACCGCTGACGAACGCCGGCCGGGATTCAGCCGTCGGAGGTCAGGACCAGGCCGGAGGTCGGCACTCCCGTCCCCGCCGTCACCAGGGTCCGTGCCGCGCCCGGCACCTGGTTGACGGAGGTGCCGCGCAGTTGCCGTACCGCTTCCGCCACCCCGTTCATACCGTGGAGGTACGCCTCCCCGAGCTGGCCGCCGTGGGTGTTGAGCGGCAGCCGGTCCTCCGCGACGAAGGCGGCCGCCTCCCCGGGCGCGCAGAAACCGAACTCCTCCAGCTGCATCAGCACGAACGGGGTGAAGTGGTCGTAGACGACGGCCACGTCGACGTCGGCGGGCGCGAGCCCGGAGGTGCGCCAGAGCTGGCGGGCGACCACGGCCATCTCGGGCAGGCCGGTCAGGTCGTCGCGGTAGAAGCTGGTCATCTGCTCCTGGGCCCGCCCGGCGCCCTGCGCGGCCGCCGCGACCACGGCGGGCGCCTGGGGCAGGTCGCGGGCCCGCTCCACCGAGGTGACGACGAGCGCCTGGCCACCGTCCGTCTCCTGACAGCAGTCCAGCAGCCTCAGCGGCTCGGCGATCCAGCGGGAGGAGGCGTGGTCGGCGAGAGTGATCGGGCGGCGGTGGAAGTACGCCGCCGGATTCGCCGCCGCGTGCCGGCGGGCCGTGACGGCGACCGGCCCGAAGGCATCCTCCGGGGTCAGCCCGTACGTGTGCAGATACCGCTGGGCCGCCATCGCCACCCAGGATGCCGGGGTGAGCAGCCCGAACGGCATCACCCAGCCCAGCGCCGCGCCCTCCGCCGTGGGCTCCCGGTGCCGTACGCCCGACCCGAAGCGGCGGCCCGAACGCTCGTTGAAGGCCCGGTAGCAGACCACCACCTCGGCAACGCCCGTCGCGATCGCGAGCGCCGCCTGCTGCACGGTCGCACAGGCCGCCCCGCCGCCGTAGTGCACCCGGGAGAAGAAGGACAGCTCGCCCATCCCGCAGGCCTGCGCCACGGTGATCTCCGGGCTGGTGTCCATGGTGAACGTCACCAGCCCGTCCACGTCGGCCGCCGTCAGCCCCGCGTCGTCGAGCGCGGCCCGCACCGCCTCCGCCGCCAGCCGCAGCTCGCTGCGCCCCGAGTCCTTGGAGAACTCGGTGGCCCCGATGCCGACGACGGCGGCCCGGCCGCCGAGCTCGTCACGCGCGCGTACGCTCATGCCGGGCCCCCCACGGTGACCGTGACCGTGCCGGTGACGTGCCGGCCGATACCGTTGTCCCCGGTGACCCGCACCACGGCCGTGTCCCCGTCGACGATCTCCTCGATGCGGCCGCGCAGCACCATGGTGTCCCCGGGGTAGTTGGGCGCCCCGAGCCGGATGGCGACCTTGCGGAGCACCGCCGTGGGCCCGAAGTGGTCGGTGAGATAGCGGCCGACCAGGCCGTTCGTGGTGAGGATGTTCATGAAGACGTCCGGGGAGCCTTTCGCGCGGGCCGCCTCGGGGTCGTGGTGCACGTCCTGGTAGTCGCGCGAGGCAAGCGCTCCGGCGACGATCAGCGTCCGGGTGATCTCTATCTCCAGCGGGGGCAGCGCGTCACCGGCGTTCACACCGTCACCCCCCGGAACACCGGCAGCGTCAGTTCCTCGTCGTACCGCCGGAACTCGAGCCGTACCGGCATCCCGATCCGCACCTTGTCGTACGGCATCCCGACCACGCTGCTCACGATCCGCACCCCTTCGGCGAGTTCGACCAGCGCGACCGCGTACGGCCCCGCCGCGTCACCGGCATGATCGGACTCCGTGAAGGCCGGGAACGGCGGGTGGTGCATGACGACGTACGAGAAGACGCTCCCCTCGCCGGACGCCTCCACGGTGTCCCACTCCGGGCAGCCGCAGCTCTGGCAGCCGGGCAGCCACGGGAAGCGGAGGGCGGCGCAGGCGGCGCAGCGCTGGATGAGGAGCCGGTGCTCGCGCACGCCCTCCCAGAAGCCGGCGTTGTCGCGGTTGACGACGGGCCGGGGCCGGCGCTCGCGCGGTGCCTGTTTCCGGCGGGCGGGGGCGTACTTGAGGATGCGGAAGCGGTGGGTGCCGACGAGGTCGGGGCCGACCCTGACGTCCGTGCGGGTCGTGACGAAGTGGCCGGTGCCCAGCTTGGTGGTCTTCCGCGCCGACACCGACTCGATCACCGTGTCGAAGGCGACCTCGTCGCCGGGGCGCAGGGGGCGGACGTACTCCTGCTCGCAGTCGGTGGCCACGACCGCCGTGCAGCCCGCCTCGTCGAGTACGGCGAGCAGCTCCTCGTAGGCCGGGGCGCGGCCCGCGTGGCCGCTCAGGCCGCCCATGATCCAGGCCTGCAGCATGGTGGGCGGGGCGATCGCGTCGGGCCCGGTGTACGCGGGGTTCCGGTCGTCCATGGCCTCGCACCAGTGGCGGATCATCGGCGCGTTGACGGGGTCCCGGCCGGTGCCGGCGACGGCGGCGGGCCGGCCCTCGTAGGCCTTCAGGCGTGCGTAGAGCCCGTCGTCGTCCACGGTCGCCGCTCCCTCCGGGAAACACCGCTGGGACAGGTTTCCGAGCGGGTTTCTGACTGTCCGTCAGATAGGGGGAGCTGTCAAGGTCACGGGTGGGCCGTCACGGGAGGGCTGCCGCAGGAGGGTCGTAGGAGGCATGCCGCAGGAGGGCCGTAGGAGGCATGCCGCAGGAGGGCCGTGGGAGGCATGCCGCAGGAGGGCCGCAGGAGGCATGCCGCAGGAGGGCCGCAGGAGGGCTGCCACCGCCACGGGAGGGCTACCGCGGCGCCGCGGGCACACCTGTGCGGCGGTACCGAGGCACCGCCGCACAGTCACTGCCACACCCCCACGGAGCACACTCCGACGAGAGACCGGGGGCCGCCTCCCCCGCCTTCCCGGCTTCCCCGGTCTCCCCGGCTCACCTGAAGAGCGGGGCGAAGGAGACCGCGGTGTTGCTGTTGCCCTGGTTGAGGGCCGTGTACGCGGCGCCGTTGACCTGCCCGGTGTTGCTCTGGTTCGAGGCGCCCGAGCCGACGGCGTTCTGCTGGGTGGTCGAGGAGTTGCCGTTGTTGTCGTGTCCGACACCGCTGCCCACGACGCTCGCGACACCCGCGTTCGATCCGTCGTCCGCGAAGCCGCCGTTGTCCGCCACCGCGACGCCGTTGAAGAGCGCGGCGGCCAGCGGAAGGGCGGAAACGGCGGCGATGACGCGGGCGGTACGGATGCTTGCCATATTGGTCCTCCAGAACCATCGGTCCATGCGGTACGAAACCCTGAACTGCGGCTTCCACCAGGCCGGTTGGCCGACCGGCCCGGTGCGGTGACGACGTCGCGAGACCAGAGTTGCCCACGGATCCCGGCCGAACCACCTCGGAAGGCCCGATTAGCACGCAAGCGTGATGACAAGTCGATAAACCCCTAGCCGCACTTTTCTTTCCCCGAGCGCCACAACACCTGCAAGTCGGGTTACTCGCCATGCGGGCCCCACAAGGGATGAAGCGTTTCGCCAGCTGTCCGGCCGTGGATGCCCGCGCACGGCCATCCACGGCCGCCATCGCGACTCTCGGCGCGCCGGACGGTCCCACCCTTCCTTTTTTCGAACACCAGTACGATAATGGGTCCATGGCCACCACCGACCGGCACAGCGCCCGGAACCCGGACCGCCGTCCGGACCGGCACCCCCGGCAGGCCGCCACCCTGGCCCTCGCCCACGCCCTGTCGGCCGCCGAGCGCGGCCTGGCCGTCATCCCCCTGTCCCGGACCAAACTCCCGGCCCTGCGCTCCCCCCACCGCCCCGACGACCCTCCGTGCCACGGCACCTGCGGCCGTTTCGGCCACGGGGTGTACGACGCCTCCACCGACCCCGCCCGGATCCGCGCGCTCTTCGCCGCCGCGCCCTGGGCCACCGGCTACGGCATCGCGTGCGGGCTGCCCCCGCACCATCTGATCGGCGTCGACCTGGACACGAAGTCCGGGACGGACGCCACAGGCGCCCTGCGCGAGCTGGGCCTGCGCCACCTGTTCACCATCCCGCCGACGGTCGTGGTCGTCACCCCCTCGGGCGGGCGTCACCTCTGGCTCACCGGCCCGCCGGACGTCGTGATCCCCAACTCGGCCGGCCGCCTCGCCCCCGGCATCGACATCCGGGGCGCCGGGGGCTATCTGGTCGGCCCCGGCTCGCGCACGGCCCACGGCGTCTACAGCACCGCCCCGGGCACCGGCCGTCTCGCGCCGGCGCCCTGCCCGCGGGCCCTGGTGAGACTGCTGGTCGCGGGGCCGGCTCGGGGGCGAGGGGTGTCCGGACGCGGGATCGGCTCCGGGGGCGGGACCGGCGGGACCGAGGGCAGGACTGGAGGTGGGCCCGGGTCCGGGTCCGGGTCCGGGGTTGGGGCCGGGGCCGGGGCTCTGGCCGGCTCTTCGGCCGGGGCGGATGGCGCGCACGGCCGTGGGCTGGTCCAGTTCGTCCTGGCTGCGCACGAGGGCCAGCGCAACACCCGGCTGTTCTGGGCGGCCTGCCGGGCCTATGAGAACGGCATCGGCGAGGCGCTCGCCGACGCGCTCGTCGCGGCCGCGGTCCGCACGGGGCTGACGGAACGCGAGGCCCGCTCGACGGTCGCGTCGGCGGCACGCATGTCCCGCCCTACGGCGTGAAGACCTGCTCCAGCCGGTGAATGGCACCGTCGTCGCCGGTCTCGTACTCGAACACCAGACCGGAGTCGGGGTGCGCGTCGACCCAGTCGATCAGCTCCTGCACGCCGATGCGCTCGTTCTCGGTGCTGTCGGTGATCGGCGTGACGGCGGTGACGTACGCGGCCTGGTCCAGCGCCCAGCGGCTGTCCTCCCCGGAGACGACGAAGGGCGGGCCGTCGGTGTCCTTGCCGGGGCATCCCCAGGCCCCGTGCTGGATGACCAGGTTCACCTTGCCGGTGTCGGCGGGGAGTTCCTCGACGCGGAACAGGGCGAACTCGTCGGGGTCGTAGTCGTCGGGGGTGGGGGGCTTGTCGGCGCAGGCGGAGGCGGATCCGGCGGACGCCGCCGGGGTGGCCGTGGTGGCGGCGGAGGGCTTGGCCTTGGAGGTACCGGTGGACGTGCCCGCGGACGTGCCTGTGGGCGTCTTTGTGGCGACGGAGCCGGCGGGCGCGGCGGTGGCACCGGCGGTGGGGCTCTTCGGGCTCTTCGCCGTGCCCGTGCTCGCGGTGGCCTCCCCCGCCGCCGCGGCGGAGCCGCCCTTCTCGCACCCGGTGAGTACGGCGGTCAGCGTGGCGGCGGCCATGAGCGCGCCGACGACGGGTCTGAGCCGGTTGACCTTCATGTGGGACATCCCCCCTGTGCACGGGCGACCCAGTCGGCCGCACCCGAGGCGGGACGCTAACAACGTCCCTGGTCAGAGGGGAGTGCAGCAAGCCCTTGCGTCACACAGTCGAGACACAGCTGTCACTGGCCGGGGACCGGTGTGACGGCCCGCGTGCGAAACGGTCCAGCCCTTCCCGGAGCAGGTCGAAATCGGTCGGCCCGAGGTGGAAGTCCTTCGGCGCGGGCGCGTGCCGTCAGGACGGCTGGGGTGGCGCTTTGGCGGTGCGTCTGGCGAGCAGGCCTGCCAGCAGCATGACGGCGAGGCTGATGCCCACGCCGCATAACGTCCACAGCACCCGGTAGCCCTCGGCCGAGTAGTCGGAGGGCCGCGGAAGGTCCACCAGGATGAGCACGCCCGCGGCGATGGCGGCGCTGTAGAACGTGTAGCTCCAGAAACGGAGCCCCGCCCCGTGCATGAACAGGACGAGCGCCACCACTTCGAGTCCGCGCTCCACCGCGAACAGCCTGAGTCCGGTTTCGTTCGCGGGCACCAACAGCAACAGCCCAGCCGCAACGGCGCCGATCAACGCGCCGACCAGTCTCTGTGCGCTGACGAGCGTGGCCTGCTCCAGGCTCGGCTTCATCGCGATCATGGCCGCGATCGGGATCCAGCTGCCGTACGACAGGTCGAGTCCGTACGCGAGCGCGACGGTGCCGGCGATGACCAGGGCGCGGATCACCGCGAACAGGATCAGCGGCGGGGTCAGCTTCCTTCGCGAAGTGTCACCCGGGAGTTCCGAGAAGGGCTGGGCCCAGTCGGCGCGCCCACGGATCAGCCACCAGATGAACGTCACCACGATCCACAGCGCCGCACCTCCGGTCCAGGCCACCACCTGAGCCCAGGTGTAGCTGGTGACGTGGGCCGCTTGATCGAGGCCGGATTCAAGTCCGATGGCGACGATGAACCAGATGTTGAGAATCAGGGCGTTGACGAACCTGCGCGTCCCGAACGCGACGGCCAGCCCGGCCACCAGCGTGACCCCGAAGGCCGCGAGCACCAGCCACCCCCATGCGTCTGCCCCGATACCGAAGCCCAGGGCGGTCACCCCGGCACCGATCAGCGCGAAGACGGCGACGTCGAAAGCGCGGTGCCCGAAGCCACCTCCGGGGTCGGCCAGCGCCGCGAACAGCAGTCCGAACAACGCGCTGAGCAGGTACTGCTCATACCCGATCGCCCAGAAGACGAACAGCGGCACCAGCCCGACGTCCAGGAACACCACCGCTCGCGGCCAGTTGAGCCCTGCGGGGTTGACCTCGAACACCTTCGACAGTCGGCCCATGACCTTCCCCCGGCGAACGGGCTGTGCTGCTCGTTTGCTCCGACTGGCCACGGCCGCCCTCTCTCACCTGACGGCCCGGTATGCCGCTTCAGCGAAGATAATCCTCCGATTCCCCTACTTTCACCGCGAAGCGACCCGCCGTGCAGCCGTCGACAAGAGCCCGCACGCCCCCGATCGGCCGTCGCGACCGACTGCCGTCGGACACGAGAACGGCCCCCGACCTGAATTTCAGGTCGGGGGCCGTTCTCACTGCTCACCACGCGGAGACGGTGGGATTTGAACCCACGGTGACATCGCTGCCACGACGGTTTTCAAGATCTCTCGGCGATACGTCGACCGGGTAGCTCCGCCGCAGGTCAGACGGGTACGGGCACCTCGGCGGACCCGTCGTCATCCTCGTCGTGCCCGCTACGTGCCCCCGGCTCGTGATCGTGCCCGCTCAGCCAGGAGTCGGCCGCTTCGGCGACCTGGTCGTCGCGACCGGCGACCGGCCGGGCGTAGTGCCGGGTGGTGACGCTCGCGTTGGAGTGGCCGAGCCGATGGGCAGCGGTCATGACGCCGTACCGGTCGGCGACCCAAGTGCCGTGCGAGGCCCGGAGGTCATGCGGGGTCACGTCGGTCAGCCCGGCCGCGGAGACGGCGGGGTCGAAGTAGGCCTTGCGCCACTGGTTGTAGCGCATCGGCTTGCCGCCCAGTGTCGTGAACAGGAGCGCGTCATCACCGCCGGGCAGAGTCTCCAGGTGCCGGCCGAGCTGCTTCGCCAGCTTCGGGCCGACCCGAAGGAGCCGCTTCTGATGGGACTTCGGGGTGTCGAAGACCAAGGTGCCGTTGGCTTCGGCGAGGTTCTCGTCGACCAGGACGAAGGCGCCGGACACGTCGATGTCCGCGCGCCGGAGGGCGAACGCCTCGCCGACTCGCAGGCCCGCGTACGCGAGAAGCGCGATCAGCAGGTCATGAGGCTTGGCCGCACTCCGCACCATCCGGGAGGCTTCGAGCGGGGTCAGGATGTGCGGCTCGGTCTGCGGCATTCGAGGCAGCTTGACGCCCCGGCAGGGGGTCTGCGGGATCATGTCGTTGTCGACGGCGGCCCGCATGACCTGGGACAGGACGCGGTACGCCTGCCGGATCCGGGACGCGCTGAGCCCCTTGGTCTTCATCCCGCCGACCCACTCGGCAACCGTGATCGGCCGCAGGCTGGACAGCTCACGGTCCCCGAGGGCGGGGTTGATCAGCGAGTTGATCAGAGACCGGTACGACGCCTGTGTCTTGTGCTTGAGCTGCGGGGAAACGGCTGCGAGCCACCGGGCCGCCCAGTCTCGTACGGTCGTCTGCCCCTCGGCGGGGTCCAGCCAGTGCCCTTCCTCGATCTCGATGCGCTTCCGGGCGAGCCAGCGGTCAGCGTCCGTCGAGGTGGCGAACGTCCGATCCGCAGGGCGGAGGACCCCGTCGGGCCCCGGGTACCGCGCTTGGAAGCGGCCGGAGGGGAGCTTGCGGACCCGGCCGAAGGCACGGCGGGACTTGCGCTTGCCAGCCATCAGGCAGCCCTCCTGAGCGCGTTGGGCCGCAGGGCGATCGACTGAACGGTGTTCTCGGCCACGTACGCCTCCAGAGCCCATTCCGGGATCCGCACGTGTCGGCCGACCTTCACGAAGGTGATGCGACGCTCTTCAACAAGCCGACGGGGGAACCTCACACCGGTGCCGAGCCGGTCGGCGACCTCTTGCACGCTCAGCAGTCGATCCACACTCACCACTCCCCCTCAGCCTCAAGATCAGAAATGTCGGCCAGGGCCTCACGGGCCGTCTCTCGGTTCAGTCGGATCTCCTTTGCGATCGATGCGGCGAGCCAGGATTCGCCGGGGGTGTGGCCGTGCCCGGCGTAGGACCAGTGGGCGAGCACGAGCGTGGAGCCCTCCGTGTCGTCCGGGTCCTCGGGCAGCCCTCGTTCCCGACGCTCCTGGCGTGCGCGGAAGTCGGCGCGGACCTGGCGGCGTTCGGCGAAGGTCGAGGAGTACCGGCGGGACTTGGTGAGGAAGTGGCCCCGGAAGCCGAGCATGTGAGCCCAGGCCCAGAGCTTGCGGTCCGGGTAGTGCCCGTCCAGTGCATGACAGGCTCGGATCAGGCGCCGGGTGTGATCGGGAAGGTCGGGCCGCTTGTCGAGCTCGGAGAGCTCCCCGACGCGGCGGTCCACGGTGCCGGTGGACTCAGCAGCCTTGGTGGCGTACTTCGCGACGTACGCGGCTACGGCCTGTTCGGTCAGCTCCTGGCCGTCGGTGCCGATGGCGCGTACGTCGACCTGGGCGCCCCAGCGCAGGACGCGCGCCGGGAGGTCACCGGCAGGCGCGACCGGCACGGAGACCCGGGCGGCGGCATCGCGGATGGCGTCGCCGAGCAGCGCCGTACTGGCCCACTCGGGCGGGGTGTCGTCGGGACCGGCCGGGCCGTCCAGTCGGACGATGGCGTGAAAGTGGATCGCTCCCCGCTTCTGGAACTCGGCGACCTTGCCGAAGGAGATCCGGCAGACCTCCCGCAGGGTGGCTTGGGTGATCCCGGCACGGGCGGCGATCTCCCGGCGGAGGTAGATCGTGAACCGGCGCCAGAGGTCCCCGGCATGGTTGTTCCAGAGGACGGCCCCGGCGTAGTCGTACGTGACCGAGTCGAGGGCCGTACCGAGTTCGAGGGCGTCCTCGGCGTGAGCGGCACCGCAGCGGCAGCGGCCCGTCTTGGGGCGGTTGTGGACCGGCCCGAAGGAGGGGGCCGTCAGGGTGGCGAACACGCCGGGATGGATGCGTACACCGTCCGGGATGCCCATGCGCGGGTCACCGGTGAGCCCGGCGCGTATGAGGTGGTAGGCGTCCCCTGCGTACGTCCAGGCGCAGGAGGGGCACCGGGAGGCCCGCCGGTTGCCGCAGGCGACCCGCAGACGTCCGCCAGGCTCCTCGGCCGTGGAGTACGAGTAGAGGACATCCCCGGTACGGGCGTCACGGGTGACCGTCGTACCGGAGAGATGGATCGGATCCGAGCAGCCACCCGTACGGCGTACTTGCTCGCGCCACCGGTCGAACCCGGGAGCCGAGGCGACCCGCAGCAGATCGGCCAGAGTCACGGGGTCGGTGCCCATGGTGGCCGCAGCACCGGCGACGGCCGCAGGGGAGACGGGGAACACCGTCACTCGACCACCCCCGGAGCGTCGACGATCTCGACCTCCAGGACCTTCGCGCCGCCGCAGTCGGGGCAGTACAGCTGGAACCCGGTGGTGTCGTAGCCGCTGCCCGCGCAGGCCGGGCACTCCAGCCACTCGGTGGTGCCGAAGGCCGCACGGCAGGTGTTCTTGTCCTGGCAGCGCGTCTTGCCGCACACCGCGCAGCTACGGGTCGTACGCCGGACGATCCTCGGTGCTGAGGCCCCGGTCTGTCGGCCGGGGTGGATCAGCGAGACAGGCATGATGGAGGCTCCCTTGGAAGAGGGGTAGGGCGGCGCATCTGCTTGGCGGTAGGGGCGCCGCCCTTCTTCAGGGAGTGTTCACCTCCCTAGGGAGATTGAAACCAAACCTCCCTAGGGATGTCAACGAGACCTGCGGATGACAGGTGGGTTGGCGAAGTGATCGGGTACGCGTTCATGCGACCGGAAGGGGGTGGCAGGTAGGCTGACCACCCTAGGGAGCATCGACAAGTGGGAGAGACAATGCCCGAGACTGCGCGGCAGATCGCCGACGATCTCCGGGCGCGGATCGAGTCCGGTGAGCTACAGCCGGGCGATCGGTTGCCCGGTGAACCCTCGTTGGTGAAGACGTACGGCGTCGCCAAGATGACCGCGAACCAGGCGCTGAAGATCCTCGTGAGCGAGGGCCTTGCGGTCGCACGGCCGGGATCCGGAACCTACGTACGGGAGTTCAGGCCGATCCGCCGGGTCGCGAACGACCGCCTCTCCAAGACGCGCCGAGACGCAGGGCAGTCCATCTGGTCGGCCGATGTCGCCCAACGCCCCCTGGTCACCGACGTCCAGGTCTACGAGGCCGAGGCTCCGCGCCAGATCGGGCGCCTGCTGAACCTTGAGCCCGGAGCCGCCGTCATCGTGCGAAGCCGGAAGTTCGTCGTCGAGGACCGCCCAGTGCAAATCGCGACGTCATACCTCCCGGCGGACCTGGTCCGAGACACGGCGATCGCCCAGCCGAACACGGGCCCCGGAGGCAGCTACGCCCGCCTGGCCGAGCTGGGCGCGGAACCCGTGCTCTTCTCCGAGGAGCTGCGGGCGCGGATGCCGAGCGAGGAGGAGCGCACGGCCCTGGCCCTCGCGGCCGGCACTCCGGTCCTGGAGATCTGCCGCACCGCCTTCACCGAGGACGAGCGCCCCGTAGAGGTCAACCAGATGCTGCTGGACGCCGGTTCGTACGTCCTGGAGTACCGCCTGAGCAGCTGAGCTGTTACAGGAATCCCTACCTCATCAAGCACCCGTCGTCGCTCCGCTCCTCCGGGCGGGCGCGGGCCGCCGTCCGCGCCCGCGCTCATGTCTCCGCCCCGCTCGGCACGGCCGACGACCCCCGCCCGCCCAAGAGGCAGGCACACAGGAGCATGAGGTCAGAACACGTCGTGGCTGGGGCGGTCAGCTCCACGGCTTTAGGCAGCCACTTTGGGGCGAGCCTCTAAGATCATGGCCCCCACGTCGTGCTTTACCGGGCAGGTCCACAGACTGCCCGACGCGCCATCAGCTTACGGGGCCATGATCACTCGCCCCAAAGCAGCTCCAGCCCAAAGCCGCTCCGCCGACCTCAACGGGCCACGTTCGCAAGAGAGTTGGAAGGGGTCTGCTACACTCGCGCCCGAACATGACGAAATGGCCGTAGGGCGTGCTGTCTCTTGGTGGGAGACACGTCTTACGGCTTTCGCGTATCTACTCATTGAGGAGGAGTCAGGTGACCAACCCGAAGGGCCAGGACATTGACCGCAACACAACTTTCGACGGTGGCAATAGTACACCAAGGGAAATCAACGAGCCAAGCACCAGAGGTCACCAGGCCGCAGCGCTGATCACGGCTCTCGCGCAACTGATCACCGCTCTGACAGGTGCGGCAGCAGTGCTCTTGTACCGTTCCTGACCTTCACGCAACACCGTGCCCCAGTCGTGCCCGATACAGCGGGAAACCACGGGGCACAGCGGCCAATCAGGGGCAGCGCCCAGCACAACGACCCCTGACCGTTTCACCTGGTCAGGGGCCGTTCACCTGCGGAGACGGTGGGATTTGAACCCACGGTGACATCGCTGCCACGACGGTTTTCAAGACCGTTCCCTTAGGCCGCTCGGGCACGTCTCCCCGCGCCGCTTGATCGGCGGCGCGGGGATAAGGGTAACGGGTGGACACGCACGCGTGTGGGTCAGTCGGTACTGAGCCGGGGAGGTACGCGCGCGTGGGCTCAGTTGTCGCCCGTGCGGGAGCCGAGGGTGAGTTCCACGGTGCGGGTCTTGCCGTCGCGCTCGTAGGTGATCGTGACCTTGTCGCCGGGCTGGTGGGTCCAGATCTCGCCGATGAGGGTCGGGCCGGAGTCGATCACCGTGTCGTCGAGCTTGGTGATGACGTCGCCGGGCTTGAGGCCGGCCTTGTCGGCGGGGCCGCCCGACTCGACGGCGGAGGAGCCGCCCGAGCCCTGGTCGGTGATCTTCGCGCCGCCCGTGGAGTCCTCCAGGGAGACGGACGCGCCGATCTTCGCGTACACCGGCTCACCGGTCTTGATCAGCTGCTGGGCGACGTACTTGGCCTGGTTGATCGGGATGGCGAAGCCGAGGCCGATCGAACCGGACTGGGAGGTGCCGCCCAGGCCGCCGCTGCCGGTGGACTGGATCGCCGAGTTGATGCCGATGACGTTGCCCTGGGCGTCGAGCAGCGGGCCGCCGGAGTTGCCCGGGTTGATCGAGGCGTCGGTCTGCAGGGCGCTCATGTAGGACGAGGAGCTGCCGCTGCCGTCCGAGGAGGCCACCGGGCGGTTCTTGGCGCTGATGATGCCCGTGGTCACCGTGTTGGAGAGACCGAAGGGGGCGCCGATGGCGATCGTCGAGTCGCCGACCGCGACCTTGTCGGAGTCGCCGAGGGTGAGCGGCTTGAGGTCCGACGGGGCGTTCTTCAGCTTGATGACGGCGACGTCGTAGCCCTGGGCGTGACCGACGACCTCGGCGTCGTACTTCTTGCCGCTCGGGAAGGTGGCCGTCACCTTGCCGCCGTCGACGGCGTCCGCGACGACGTGGTTGTTGGTGACGATGTGGCCCTGGGTGTCGAAGACGAACCCGGTGCCGGTGCCGCCCTCGCCGCTGCTGGACTCGGCCTCGATGGTGACCGTGGAGGGCAGGGCCGCTTCGGCCACCGCCGCGACCGAGCCCGCGGCGCGCTTCACATCGCCGCCGCTGGTGGAGGCCGAGACGGTCGTCGAGCCGGTGTTGTCGTCGTTCTTGGCGAGGGTGTAGCCGAGTCCGCCGCCCAGGCCGCCCGCGACGAGTGCGGCGACGAGGACCGCGGCGACGAGCCCGCCCCGGCCGCCGCGCCCGGGCTTGGGCGCGGGCTGCTGGTAGGAGGCGCCCCAGGCGAGGCCGTCGGCTCCGCCCGCGCCACCGGCACCGCCCATTCCGGCGTCGCCGTACGCTCCGGTGGCACCGGCCGCACCGCCGTCACCGTACGCGTGCGTGCCGGCGTCGGCTTCGGCGTAGAGAGGGGTGGCCGGCGGGTTCTGCCAGCCGTCCGGCGCGGCCGGCGCGGCGGGGGCGGCGGGGGCGGCCTGGGGTGCCGTCGGCGGGGGCCAGTCGCCCTCGGCGGCGGCCGGCGCCTGCTGCGGGGCGGCGGGCGGGGGCCAGTCACCCACGGGAGCCGCCGGGGCCACCGGGGCCGCGGGCGGGGTCTGCGGGAGCGGGGTGGTGGGGGCGCCGGCGTCCGGCGCGGGTGTCTGAGGGGTGGCTGCCGAGGAAGACTCCACCGGCACGGGGGGTGCGGACGGCGCCGGGGGTACCGGGGTGCCCTCGTTCGTGCCCTCGTTCTCGGTGCTCACAGCTCTTCTCCTCGATCCACGGCTGTTGTCGTCGGTCGCACTAGGTCTCGCCCGTTCACGCTTGTCGTCGACCCGGCGCGGCGGTAGCTGTGCGTGTGCTTGTGTACTGCTCAGCTTTTCCCACGGGCCGTCAGAGCACCATAAGCGCTGGCTGTGGGTACGCGGGCAATCTTTATAAGGGACTTTTAGTGCACTAAGTGCGCATCTTCGAAACATCTCAGACTGTTCTCAGATGCTTACGGTGGCACCATGACGCGGTGACCCACGCACGGCAGCACCACATTCAAGTCGTCGCCCACCGCGGAGCCTCCGAGGAAGCGCCCGAGCACACCCTGGCCGCGTACAAGAAGGCCATCGAGGACGGTGCGGACGCCCTCGAGTGCGATGTACGGCTGACCGCGGACGGCCATCTCGTCTGCGTGCACGACCGACGAGTCAACCGTACGTCCAACGGCCGCGGAGCCGTCTCCGCCCTGGAGCTCGCCGATCTCGCGGCCCTGGACTTCGGCTCCTGGAAGACGAAGGAGGCACGCGAGGCCTGGCACGCACGCGTGGAGGACCCGGACTGGGAGGTCCGGCCGGAGGACCGCGAGGAGACGTCCGTACTGACCCTGGAGCGACTGCTGGAGCTGGTCTCCGGCGCCGACCGCCGGGTGGAGCTGGCCATCGAGACCAAGCATCCGACGCGCTGGGCCGGGCAGGTCGAGGAGCGGCTGCTGATGCTGCTGAAGCGGTTCGGCCTGGACGCGCCGGACTCGGCGGCCGACTCGCCGGTGCGGATCATGAGCTTCTCGGCGCGCTCGCTGCATCGCGTGCGTGCGGCGGCGCCGACGCTGCCGACCGTCTATCTGTCGCAGTTCGTCTCACCCCAGCTGCGCAACGGGCGACTGCCCGCGGGAGTGGGGATCGCGGGCCCCTCGATCCGGATCGTGCGCAACCACCCGGTGTACGTCGAGCGTCTGAAGCGTGCCGGTCACCAGGTGCACGTCTGGACGGTGAACGAGCCGGAGGACGTGGACCTCTGTGTCGAACTGGGCATCGACGCGATCATCACCAACCGCCCGCGCGCGGTGCTGGACCGACTGGGCCGCTGAGCACTCACACCGGCCGGGCTCCGACGCCCCACAGGTCACTCACACCTCACAGATACCTCACGTCCCCTTGACCCCACGCCAACCCTCCCGCATCCTCCAAATCGGCCACTCCGTCGAAAATCAGCCATGCGCTTACGGGGGGTGCTCCGGCGCGTTCGCTCCGTAACCGATCGTTGCGAATGCGTCTGAGGACATGGATTGGCCGGTTTCCGGTACAGGCCAATGGGGCATCCACACGGTGGCGTGGGGCGAAGGAGGTCTCGGGGGTGGCGTTGGTGGTGGCACAGGAGGTGCCCACGTCGTCGAGCATGGCCGTACCCCATGGCCCTGCGGGCGTGGGGGAGGCGCGACACCGCATGCGTGATCAGTTGCGCAGGGGCGGGGTGTCGGAATCGGTCATCGATGATGCCGTACTGATCCTTTCCGAACTTTTGAGCAACGCGTGCAAACACGGCCGGCCCCTGGGTGACGCCCTGGCCGGAGACGGCGACGTGCGTGCCGCGTGGCGGGTCGATCCCGGCGGCCGACTCGTCGTCGAGGTGACCGACGGCGGCGGTCCGACCCGGCCCTCACCGGCCACCCCCTCCGTCACCGCGCACGGCGGCCGGGGGCTGAACATCATCACGGCCCTGTCCGACGACTGGGGCGTACGGGACGACGCCCGCGGCGAGGTCACCGTCTGGGCCCTGGTCCACGCGGACGCCTTCGACCCCGACGTCGGCCGTCGCCGCGACGACTTCGCCTCACGGGTCGGCGCACCCTCGGTGTCGTCGATGCCCGGACTGGGCTTCACCGACGCGTTCGACGACATGGACTGACACCGACCGGCCGGAGCAGCCCGGACCCACCCACCCCGACCCGCTCCGACCGGCCGCGACCGACCCCAACCGGCTCCGACCGACCTGAACGGGCTCCGACCGGCCGCGACCGACCCCAAGCGGATCCGACCGGCCCGAACCGGCTCGTATCCGCCCCGATCAACCCCCTGAAGAACCAACCCGTTGTCCACAACCGCCGCGTTGTCCACAGGTTCCCGTGGTCTCGGGTGCGAACGGCTAGGCTCCCGCCGTACCAGACGAGCCGTACCCGGGAGACACCCAGTGGCCAAGAAGCGACCCCAGACGAAGGCCGGTCGGCCGCAGCTCACGGACGGGGAGATCCCGGTCGTCGGCGCCCGGGAGCCCTGCCCCTGCGGCAGCGGCCGCCGCTACAAGGCCTGTCACGGCCGGGCCGCGGCGCACGCCGTGACCGAGCTGGTGCAGCGTCCCTTCGAGGGTCTGCCCGGCGAGTGCGACTGGGTGGCGCTGCGCGAACTGGTCCCGGCCGCGACGGTCGAGCTGACGCTGAAGGACGGTCTGCCCGAGGGCGTCCCCTCGGTCACCCTCGCCACGGTCCTGCCGATGGCGTGGCCCGCGCTGCGCCGCGACGACGGCTCGGTGCTGCTCGGCCTGCAGAACGACACGCCGTCCGGCGACATCAGCCGTGACCTGGCGGACACCCTCCAGCGGGCCCTCGAGGCCAAGCCGGGCACTCCGGTGCAGGCCCGTCGTGCCCCGGCGGACGGTCCTCGGATGCAGGATCTGCTCGACGCCGAAGGCGTGTTCGAGCCAGTTGTGCACGACGGTTTCGAGTTCTGGGTGCCGGACCCGGAGAACGCCTCTCCGGACGTGGCCGCCTCCCTGGAACGGGCCAACGCGGCGGCGATCCCGACCGTGAAGCTGACCGGTGTGGACGCGGCGTACTGGTGCGAGACGCCGGACAAGAACCATCTGCGGTGGGTCATGCCGCACCCGGAGGAGCGACTTCTGGACGCTCTCGCGCGGTTGCACGCGGCGGGCGGTTCCAGCCTCGGCGAGGGCACGCGTCTGGTGGGCTCCTTCCGGGCCCACGGCCTGACGGTGCCGGTCTGGGACCTGCCGAGCGGGGTCTCGGCGGACGACGTGGAGAAGCCGGCCGCCGAGTTCGCGGAGCGGCTCGCGGCGGCCCTGGCGTCGGAGGCGGCGCTGACCCCGGAGGAGCGCCGGGCCCGCGGCGGGCTCACCAACCGTCAGGTGACGCTCAGCTGAGACACGGTCGTCGAACAGGCTCGGCTGACCGGTCGGTCAGCCGGAGCGAGGCGGACGGAAGGCGTGACTCCGCTCACAACTCCCTTGTGCGCAAGGTGAGTCGGCGCCAGAAAACGCCGATCAGCGGGTGTCCGAAAGCCCGATGAAAACCAGAGATCGAATTTGCTTGGAGCCGATCTCTTGTTACCGTTTCTTTAGCCCGGTTGCTGGTGCATCCCCCGTCGCCAGCAACCGGGTCTTTTCATGCCCGCCGGGCTGGGCAGAACCGGCCCGTCCGTCAACTGCCGCCGTCGGTGGTGGAGTTGCTGCCGGAGCGCAGCAGTAGCGGCCCCTCGCCGGCCTCCCCCGCGGACGCCGAGAACTCGGCGACGGCGGTGTACGCGTCCAAGGTCCCCCGCGTCGGCTCACGGGGCGTCTCACAGGTCTCCGGCTCGTCCTCGGCGCCCACAGCGCAGCGCATCTGCACCGTGCGCCCCGCGGGCCCCATGAGGCTCAGGACGGCGTCCAGGGCGCGTCCGGTGGCGTTGCGGTAGTAGGTGCGCGCCCAGGTGTCCTCGCCCTGGGTCATGAGACAGGTCTGCGCCTCGACGCCCTCGGGCGAGGTCAGTCCGGGACCGCAGCGCGCGGCGGCGGCCAGGCCGAGGCCCAGCAGCAGCGGAGAGGAGAGAGCGGACGGGGCCGGGGACGCGGACTGGGACGAAGACGGGATAACCCACGGTGCCTTCGGGTCCGTATCACCGCCCGAGGTCGTCGGGGGCCCCTCGGCCGAGCGCACGGCGGAGCGTCCTTCGTCTCCGTCCTGCCCCGCCGAAGCCATGGCGAGGGGCAGTGCGACCACGCAGGCCACGGCTCCGCCGAGGGCGAGGAGACGAAGGTTCATAGTAGGAAGATAGGGGGCGAACCCGGGCACCCCCGGGCGGCGCGCGCCCGGCACCCCTACAACTCGGGCGCGCTCACACCCGTACGAGTGAGGGCGTCGACGACGGCGTCCACCACGGCCTCGACGTCGGGCACCCAGGGGGAGGCAGAGCCGGGCAGCGGGGCGCGTTCCCAGCGGATGTCGCCGCGGCCGGTCTCGGACGGGGGCAGGGCGAGGTAACCGCCCTCGCCGTGGAAGCGCAGGGAGCCGGGGACGAAGTCCTTGGCGTACAGCAGTTCGCCCAGCTGCTCCATGGAGTAGGGGCGCACAAGGATCGCCCAGCGGGTGGGCGAGGCGACGACCGGGCCGAGCCGCATGCCCTGCCGGTCCAGCGCCACGAGCGCGCGGGAGGCGGCGAGTGCGGGGAGGCTGACCGCACAGGGAGCCTGGCCCCCGGTCGCGAGGATGATCGGCGCGGCCGGCCGGTTCGTCCACCACCAGCGCACCATACGGGCGTCGGTGGTGGCCGCGAGCAGGCCGGGGTCGAAGGGATGGGCGCCGGGCAGGACGCACTCCGGGTCGGGGCAGCCGCACCGGGAGGTGCTGCGCCGGTCCGCCGTCACGCCGGGGAGGACGGGCCACTGCCATTCCGTCGCGAAGGTCAGAGCCGAATCGACCAGCTCAGGCCCCTTGTCGCTGGACTGGGACAGGAGCCTGCGTCGCCTTCCGAGGATCTCGCGCATGAGCGCTCGTTCCTTTCCGTTGCACCGCTGGCAACACCGTGGGCCACATCACACCATGTGTAGATCACTTCACTGGGCGTACCTGTTGGCGCATCACACCCCTGTCCTCGACAAGGGGAACCCCTGGGGGCCGAGCTCCGGCCGCTTCCGCGGCCGCTCCGCCGACTTGCGTCCATCAAAACGCTGGGCGTGGCGTGGGGTGGCGAAGTCTGGCGTTTTGCCGCTCGCCGTATTTCTCTCGGCCTCCGCCACGGGAGGATGGGGCACGGTCGTCGGTGGCTATGACGCTCGGTTCGGTCACCAGGTTCCGGGTGGCTCCCGACGACCCCTGGTCCTTACCGAGTACGTACCCATCACGACCGCTGTGACGCTCCGTGGAGCAAGGCCAGTCGACCGCAAACAACCGTAACCCGAGTCAGTTTTAAGCCATTTTCGCTTTTCGACAAGAGGGCGGGATGACCCGCGTCGGATTCCCCCCAAAGGCCTCATGGACACCACTAATCCCAGCAGGACAATGCTGGACATCCCCTTACGAGTGCGTGTACATGTGGAGACACTGCTAAGCGGCGCAGATTGACATGGGGGTTTGCGATGCTTTTGAGCAATACGCTCCGGTCCGAGAGCCGGACACCATGAACGCCCCTCACGCTCCGAAAGTGGCCGGAATCGATTCACCGGTTCCCTCGCCAGCACACACTGTCGCGCCCGCGCCCGCCTCCCCGGACGCCCCACCGGCCGCCGCGGCCTCCTCCGGCCCGGGTGCCCTGCTGACGGACCGGCTCGCCGGCTGGGTGTCGGACCTCACGACCCTGCACGAACTGACCGAACGTCTGGCCCGCACAGATGCACTGAGCGAGGCCCTGACCGAACTACTGCGCGCCGGAGCCGCCCTCGTGGGCGCCCGGCGCGGTCTCGTCGTCCTGGAACCGGCGAGCGGCCTCGGCCCCGACACCACGATCGGCCTCGGACTCGGCCGCGCGGATCTCGGGCACATCGAGACCGTGCCGCGCAGCGCCATCTCCTACGGCCGGATCCTCGACGGTCTGCCGGGTGCCGACGGCGAGATCGCCGAGCCCGACCTGTTCGCCGAGGACGGGCTCGACCCCCGCCACCGCGAGGTGGCCGCACGCCTCGGCTACGCCGCCAGCTACGCCCTTCCCCTGGTCGCCGAGGGCCCGGAGGGCCGCGTCGGCGCCGCCGTCTGGCTCTACGACGAGCCCGCCGAACCGGGTGAGCGCCAGCGCCATCTGATCGGCCTGTACGTCCGCACCGCCGCCGAGCACCTGGCCCGGCTCGTCGAGGTCGAGCGCACGCGCGCGTCCATGGCCACCATGGCCGAGGAACTGCTGCCGTCCCGGCTGCCGAGAGTGCCCGGCGTACAGCTCGCCGCCCGGCGCAGCAGCGGCCCGCGCGGCGGCGGCGACTGGTACGACGCGCTGCCGCTGCCCGACGCGGCCCTGGGCCTCGCCGTCGGGTCGGTCACCGGCTCCGGGCCGAGCGCGATCGCCGCGATGGGCCGGCTGCGCGCCTCCCTGCGGGCGTACGCCGTCATGGAGGGCGAGGACCCGGTCGCCGTCCTGTCCGACCTGGAGCTGCTGCTGCGCCTGACCGAGCCCGCCCGCTCCGCCACCGCTCTGTTCGCCTACTGCGAACCCGCCCTGCGCAAGATCACCCTGGCCGGGGCCGGGCACTGCCCGCCGCTGCTGCTGGGCGAGCGGCGCACCGAGTTCGTGGAGACCTCCGTCTCCGCTCCGCTGAACATGCTGACCTGCTGGGAGGCGCCGAGCATCGAGCTGGAGCCGGAGCCGGGCGAGACGGTTCTGCTCTACACCGACGGGCTGCTGCACCGCACCGGCGACCCCGTGGACCGCGCCTTCGCCCGGGTGCACGCGGCCGCCGCCGGGGTACCGAAGACCCTGCGGGGCGACCCGGGCGCGATCGCCGACCATGTGCTGCGCACGGTGCTGCCGGGCGGGCTGGCCGAACAGGACAGCAAGGAGGACGTGGTGCTGCTGGCGGCACGCTTCGAGTGAGCGACCGGGGCCGCGGGCTTCCCGCGCTTCCGAGCGCCCGGGTTCCTCCCCCGGGCCGTCTCCCGTACGACCGTACGATGGAGAAGGTCCAGTGCCTTATCGAGGAGGATGACCGTGGCCGAGGAGCTCACCCCGGAGACGCCGGAGACCCCGGAGGAGACCGAGGAGCCCATCAAGCAGCGCAAGAACGGCCTGTACCCGGGCGTGTCCGACGAGCTCGCCGAGAACATGAAGTCCGGCTGGGCCGACACGGAGCTGCGTGACCTGGAGCCGATCGCCCAGGCCGCCGAGACCGCCGCCCGCCGCGCCGCGCTCTCCGGGCGCTTCCCGGGCGAGCGTCTGGTGATCCCCGCGGGCAACCTGAAGACCCGGTCCAACGACACGGACTACCCGTTCCGCGCCTCCGTCGAGTACGCGTACCTCACCGGCAACCAGACGGAGGACGGCGTCCTGGTCCTGGAGCCCAAGGGCGAGGGCCACCGGGCGACGGTCTACCTCCTGCCGCGGTCCGACCGTGAGAACGGCGAGTTCTGGCTCTCCGGCCAGGGCGAGCTGTGGGTCGGCCGCCGCCACTCGCTGAGCGAGGCGGAGAAGCTGTACGGCATCCCGGCCGCCGATGTGCGCGAACTCGCCGGCAGCCTGCGCGAGGCCACCGGCCCGGTGCGGGTCGTCCGCGGACACGACGCCGGGATCGAGGCCGCCCTGACCGACAAGGTCACCGGCGAGCGCGACGAGGAACTGCGGGTCTTCCTCTCCGAGGCACGGCTGGTCAAGGACGCGTTCGAGATCGGCGAGCTGCAGAAGGCCGTCGACTCGACGGTCCGCGGCTTCGAGGACGTCGTCCGCGTCCTGGACAAGGCCGAGGCGACCAGCGAGCGGTACATCGAGGGAACGTTCTTCCTCCGCGCGCGCGTGGAGGGCAACGACGTCGGATACGGCACGATCGCCGCGGCCGGGCCGCACGCCTGCACGCTGCACTGGGTGCGCAACGACGGGCCCGTGCGCTCGGGTGACCTGCTCCTGCTGGACGCGGGCGTCGAGACGCACACGTACTACACCGCGGACGTCACGCGCACGCTGCCGGTCGGCGGGCGGTACACCGAGATCCAGAAGAAGATCTACGACGCGGTGTACGAGGCCCAGGAGGCCGGTATCGCGGCGGTCGTGCCGGGGGCGAAGTACCGCGACTTCCATGACGCCGCGCAGCGGGTGCTCGCCGAGAAGCTCGTCGAGTGGGGGCTTGTCGAGGGGCCGGTGGAGCGGGTGCTGGAGCTGGGGCTGCAGCGCCGGTGGACGCTGCACGGCACCGGGCACATGCTCGGCATGGACGTCCACGACTGCGCCGCCGCGCGGGTGGAGTCGTACGTCGACGGGACGTTGGAGCCGGGGATGGTGCTGACCGTCGAGCCGGGGCTGTACTTCCAGGCCGACGATCTGACCGTGCCGGAGGAGTACCGGGGGATCGGGGTGCGGATCGAGGACGACATCCTCGTGACGGACACCGGGAACCGGAATCTGTCGGAGGGGTTGCCCCGGCGGTCCGGTGAGGTGGAGAGCTGGATGGCTTCGCTGAAGGGCTGACGTGTGAGTGACGAGGCCGGGTACCGGAGGGGTACCCGGCCTCGTCGCGGTCTGCGCGCGCCCCTCAGGGGGTTGCCCTTACGTCGGGCAAAGAGTCCACGAAGAGAGCACCCGCCAGTAGGCCTGCGCTTCCCCTCGGGCTCCAGGACCGGTCGTGGAGGTCCGCGTCGAAGGACGTGAGGGCCTCGCGGCCCGCGTCCGTGGTCACGCCGCCCGCCTCCAGGACTCCGCGGGCGCCCGCCTGGACATGGCGCAGGCCCAGGGGGCCCGCCGTGTACAGGAGTTCGGAGTCCTGGAGGGTGGACATCACGGTGAGCAGGGCGTCCAGTCGTGCCTCGGCCTCGCCCGCGCCGGCGGAGCGTGCCTTGGCCAGGGCGTCCAGTGCCCGCCGTACATGAGGGAACCCGGCGCGTGCCTCGCCCCGGGCGCCTGCCGCGCCGTACTTCGCCGAGACCGTCGAACCGCGTGACGGCCGCCGTGGTGCGCCCCGGTCGGGGTGCGCGGCGATCCGCTTGGCGGCCTGGGCGACCTCGGCTCCCCGCGCGCGGGGGTTGAGGGCGGCCGCGGAGACCAGCAGACCCAGCGTCCACAGGGCTCCCCGGTGTCCACCGCCGGCCAGGCCCACGGAGTGCTCGGTGCAGCGCCCGATGGCGCCGAGTTCCGCGCGGAGCCGGGGGGTGGGTTCGCCGGTGCGGCGGGCGGCGGCAGCCATCGCCGCAAGGCCTGGTGCGAGCGCCTTGGCCGACCAGCGCAGCCCGCAGTGGTCCCTGCGGGTGACGCGGGCGTCCAGGTCACGGGGGTCGGGCAGGCCCGGCTTGGGAGCGAGGGCCAGCTGACCGGTCAGCGCGGCCACGGCGGCCTGCGCGAGCACGTCGTCCTCACGGCTGGTCATGACCCCGCCTTACGAGGACGTGGTTGCGGAGTCGGTGGGGGCGTCGCTCGGCGGGGTACCCGTGGGGGCGTCGCCGGTCGGGGCGTCGCTCGGCGGGGTGCCGCCGTCGCCGCCACCGCTGCCGCTGCCCGCGCCGGTGTTCTCGGCGTCCGGGTCGATGCCGAGGGTCAGGAAGCCCTTGTAGCCCTTGGAGGGGTCGGCCTTGTGGACGGCCTTCAGGGTCAGCAGGCCGCTGGAGGCGCCGCCGCCGTCGTACACCATGTCGTTGTCGAGGGTGGTGTAGCTGCCGGAGTGCTGCGAGTACGGCTCCAGGGTGAAGATCTCCTCGGCGATCGTGTCGTCGAAGAAGAACTGGCCGGTGTAGTTGACCTTGCCGCCCTCGTAGGTGCCGTCCTCCTTCTCACCGCCGGTGTGCACCTTGACGTGGATGTGGCAGGTGCGGGGCGTGTACCAGCCGGGGAAGATCGTCTCGAACTTGACGACCCCGTTGGCGTTGGCGATCTGGTAACCGCGCAGATAGGTGTTGTCGTTGGCGGTGGAGCCGTCCTCGCTCTCGGCGGGGGCCGAGCCGCCGGGGTTGGCGGTGGTGTAGCCGGAGTAGTAGCCCCAGGCGTCGCAATGCCAGATCTCGACGGCCGCGCCGGGGACCGGGGTGCAGCCGTCGGTGGCGTCGACGACCGTGAGGCGCAGGGTCAGCGGTACACCGCTCTTGCCCTCGGTGATGTCCTTGCGCACCAAGGCACCGTCGAGGTAGTACGGCCCTTCCGTGACGCTGCTCATCAGCGTCATGCACTCGCTGCTGGTCGCGGTGGCGTCCGCGGTCGCCGCGGTGTCCGTGGTGGTGTCGGCGAACGCCGACTGGTAGCCCGCGACGGCGAGTCCGCCGGCCGCGACCGTGCCACCCGTGACCACGAGAGCGCGGCGCCGGGTGATGCTGGTGTCTTTGTGGTTTCCCGTCATGAACAGGAAATTAGGAACGCAGTCCATCAGCGGGCTGGAAGAACGCTGAGAGGAACCTGTGAGTGCTGAGGAACCTGAAGTTCCGTGCCCTCAGGAAGCCTGAGAGGACGTCATACGGCCATCAGCGGGGCGTCCTTGCGCCACTTCAGGATCTTGTCGAAGCTGACCACCGCTCCGCCGCGTCCCGGAGTGTTGCCGATGTGGACGTGGTCGGCGAGCTCCTGGATGAGGAAGAGGCCTCTGCCCTGTTCGGCGTCCGTGCCCGTGCGCACCGGCGCGGGCGCGGGGCGGTCGCCGGTGAAGCCGGGGCCGGAGTCGGCGACCTCGATCCGGCACTTCTCGCCGTCGAGGTACGCGGTGACCCGGTACGCCTCCGAAGGGCCCCCGCGCGCGTAGTCACCGCCGTGCTCGACGGCGTTCGCACAGGCCTCGCTCAGCGCGACCGAGAGGTCGTAGCTCACGTCGGGATCGACTCCCGCCGTCTCCATCGTGCCGAGCAGCAGACGGCGGGCGAGCGGAACACTCGCGGCTTCGCGCCGCAGATGGAGTGACCACCAGATGCTCATGCTCCAGCCTCCTGGCCGCGGCTCGACATACCGATACGTATTGCCGCCCAGGCGTGTATGTAAGCGCGAATTCCGCGTGATGCCGCCCATATGGGGGATGCACGGATGACAAGAATCGGTGTATGTGGGGCGCACGGGGCATCAGTCGTCTCAGTCTTCCCAGAAGGCGATCTTCCGGATGGTAGGGAGCCCTACCGCATCGCGTGAACCGGGCATGGGGAGCCGTACCGCATCGTGTGGACCTGGCGTAGGGCGGTCGTAAGGCCAGTGCGATGATGAGGCCGCCATGACTGCCCCCCACGAGGTCCGCCTGCTGCGGGCCGCGGTGTTCACCGCGGTCTGTGTCGTGCTGGCCGCGGCCGGGCACACCATGGCCTCGTGCGCCACCGTTCCGCTGTGGACGCTCGGCGCCGGCTTCCTGGGCGCCCTCGCCGTCGTGCTGCCGCTCGCCGGGCGCGAGCGCTCGCTGCCGGGCATGGTGGCGCTGCTCGCGGTCGGACAGACCGTGCTGCACACCCTGTTCGGGCTGGGGCAGCACACCGCCGCCACGGCCACCGGCGCGATGTCGGCGTCCGACGCCGCGCTCGTCGCGCGGGCGGCCCGGCTGGTGTGCGGGGCGACGGCGGCGGCGATCAGCCCCGCCCAGGCCCAGAAGATCCTCGTCGACGCGCGGCTCTACAGCGCCACCGACGGCACGGACATGGCCGGTATGGGCGGGATGGGGTCCATGGCCCACCCGGCGGACGCCGTGTCCACGGCCGGCACGACCATGTCCCTGCTGCCGTCGCTGCCCATGGTGCTCGGCCATCTCCTCACGGCCCTCACCACGGGCTGGCTGCTGCGCCGCGGCGACCTCGCCCTGCGGCAGCTGATCCGACTGTCGGCGCACGGCGTCGCCGAGGGCGCTCTCGTACGGTCCCTGCGCGGGGCGCTCGCGCTGGTGCGTGCCCTGCTCGCGGGACTGCCGGCGACACCGGGAACGGGGCCGCGCACCCCGCGCACCGCGCTTCTCGCGCCCCCTCGGCCCCGTACCACCGCACTCCAGCACACGGTGATCCGGCGCGGCCCGCCGACCGGCTCCGTCCTCGTCCTCGCTGCCTGACACGACACGACCAGCACTCCGACATTCGGTTGGGAGGGTGGCCGCTGTCGTGCGGCACGCGCGCGTGCGCGCTTCTCTCCGGTCTCTTCCGGCTCCCGCCGGTCCCTTCCGGCTCGGTCGCCGGTCCCTTCCGGTTCCGTCGCGTACGCCTCCCACCGTCAGACTCTGTCGTCAGACCTCATTCGGAGTGGAGTGCTCCTCGCCATGCAGGCCTCTCGTATCGCCGCCGCCGCTGCCGTCGCCGGTTCCGCGGTCCTCCTCCTGTCCTCGCCCGCGTTCGCGCACGTCAGCGTGCAGCCGGACGGCACGGCCGCGAAGGGCGGCTACGCCCTCGTCAACTTCCGCGTTCCCAACGAGCGCGACGACGCCTCGACCACCAAGCTCGAGATCAACTTCCCGACCGACCATCCGCTGGCCTCGGTGATGCCGGAGAAGATCGCTGGCTGGAAGGCCACCGTCACCAGGACCAAGCTCGCGAAGCCGCTCGAAGTGCACGGCCAGAAGATCAACGAGGCCGTCTCCAAGGTCACCTGGACCGCCGACGGCAAGGGCATCGAGCCCGGCTACATCCAGCGGTTCCCGGTCTCCATGGGCGCTCTGCCCGAGGACGCGGACGAACTGGTCTTCAAGGCGATCCAAACCTACTCGAGCGGCGAGGTCGTGCGCTGGATCGAGGTGCAGGAGGACGGTGCGGAGGAGCCGGAGAACCCGGCGCCCGTGCTCACCCTGTCCGCCGCGTCCGAGGACCACCACGGGGCGAGCACCGCCGAGGACGCCTCCGACGAGTCCTCCGAATCCTCCGAGTCCTCCGACGACGCCAAGGCCGCCTCCGTGACCACCGAGGCCGCCGCCGACTCCTCCGACGGCAGCGACACGACCGCCCGCGTGCTCGGCGTGGTCGGCATCGTCGTCGGCGCCGCCGGGGTGGCCTACGGCGTGCTCGCCGGCCGCCGCCGTACGACGTCCGACGCCTGACCGACCCCGCTCCACGGCCGTACCGCCGTACGCACCGGGCCCGTGCAGCCGCACGGACGCACGGCCCCGGTGCGTGCCGGAGTTCATACATCTGGGACATTTCTCTATGCGCAAGAAGACGTTCGCCGCGGCCGCGCTGCTCGCCGCCGCCACCCTCACCCTCTCGGCCTGCGGCAGCGGCGACAGCGCCGACACCTCCGTCGCCGCCGTCTCCGAGGAGAACGGCAAGCAGCAGGCCGCGACCGTGCTCGACCAGCCCTTCACCAAGCCGGACCTGGTCCTCACCGACACCCAGGGCAAGTCGTACGACCTCCGCAAGGAGACCGCCGGCCACCCCACGCTGATCTACTTCGGCTACACCAACTGCCCGGACGTCTGCCCGCTGACGATGAGCAACATCGCCGTCGCCAAGAAGCAGTTGTCCAAGGCCGACCAGGACGAGCTGCGCGTGGTGTTCGTCACGACCGACCCGGACCGGGACACCCCGGCCGCGCTCGGCAAGTGGCTCAAGGGCATCGACCCTCAGGTCGTGGGCCTCACCGGCAAGTTCGCCACCATCCAGGCCGCCGCGCGCACCGTCGGCATCTCCGTCGAGCCGCCGCACAAGGACAAGAACGGCAAGTTGGTCTCCACCCACGGCACCCAGGTCATCGCCTTCTCGCCGAAGACGGACGGCGGCTATCTGCTGTACGGCGAGGAAGCCACGGTCGACGACTACACCAAGGACCTGCCCAAGATCATGAAGGGGCAGAACCCGTGAGGCGTCCCGTCGGCACCGCCATGGTGGTGGGGGCCCTGCTGCTGACCGGCTGCGGCTCCGACGGCAAGGCCGAACTGTCCGTCGAGTCCGCCTACATACCGCAGCCGGTCTCCGACACCATGGCCGCCGGTTTCCTCACCGTCGTCAACAAGGGCGGCGAGCAGGACGAGCTGACCTCCGTCACCAGTGCCGTCGCGGGCAGCGTCACCCTCCACGAGACCGTCGGGTCCTCGATGCGGGAGGTCACCGCGCTGGAGGTGCCCGCGCACGGTCAACTCGTGTTCAAGAGCGGGGGAAACCACCTGATGTTCGAGAAGCTGAAGCGCAAGCCGGTGCAGGGCGAGACGGTCGCCGTCGAACTGCACTTCGCCGATTCCGGCCCGCTGAAGGTCGAGATCCCGGTGGAGTCGGCCGTGTACAGCCCCAAGACCGGCCACTGAGGGAAGGACCATCGTGAGGCAGACCATCGCCCCCCGCGTCCGGATGATCGTGCTGCTGTTCCTGGCGGTCACCGGCGCGCTTCTCGCCGGTGCCGGACCGGCCGCCGCGCATGCCGCGCTGACGGGCAGCGACCCCGCGCAGGGAGTGGTGGTCGACAAGGCACCCACCCAGGTGACGCTGACCTTCTCCGAGACCGTCTCCCTGAACGACGACTCGCTGCGCGTCCTCGACCCCAAGGGCGCCCGGGTCGACAAGGGCAAGCCGTCCGACGTAAGCGGCACCTCGTACGCCGTCCAGCTGCACTCGGGGCTGCCCGACGGCACGTACACCGTGACCTACCAGGTGGTGTCCGCCGACAGCCATCCCGTCGCCGGCGCCTACACCTTCTCCATCGGCTCCCCCTCCGAGACCAGCGTCTCGGTCTCCGACCAGACGGCCGGCGGCGGGGTCGTCGGCGGGCTCTACGGCTTCGGCCGGTACGTGTCGTACGCCGGGTTCATCGTGCTGGTCGGCGGCGCCGCCTTCGTGCTGGCCTGCTGGCAGCGCGGCACCGGGGTACGGGCGCTGCAGCGGCTGGTGGTCTCCGGCTGGCTCGCGATGACCGCGGCCACGCTGTTCCTGCTGCTCCTGCGCGGCTCCTACACCGGCTCCGGGAAGCTCGGCGACATCTTCGACCTGGAGCTGCTCGGACAGGTCCTGCAGACCAAGACGGGCGCGGCTCTCGTCTCCAGGCTGCTGCTGCTCGCAGCGGCGGCGCTGTTCATCGCCGTCCTGTTCGGCGCCTACGACAAGCGCGAGGACGAGGAGAAGCGGGACCTCACCTTCGGGCTCGCGGTCGGCGGCATCGTCGTGGCCGCCGGGCTCGCCGCGAGCTGGGCCATGGCCGAGCACGCCTCGACCGGGCTGCAGCCGGCTGTCGCGATGCCCGTCGACGTCCTGCACCTGCTGGCGGTCGCCGCCTGGCTGGGCGGGCTCGCCGCGCTGCTCGTCGCCCTCTACCGGGCGCCCGCCGACCGGCCCGTCGAGGCCGGCGCGGTCCACCGCTTCTCCCAGGTCGCCTTCGGCAGCGTCATCGCCCTGGTCGCGACCGGTGTCTACCAGTCCTGGCGCCAGCTCGGCTCCTGGTCGGCCTTCACCGAGACCCGCTATGGGCAGCTGCTCCTGGTGAAGATCTGCCTGGTGGCGTTGCTCGTCGGCATCGCGTGGATCTCCCGGCGGTGGACGGCACGGCTGGGGGACACGGCGGTCATCGCCGAAGAAACCGACGCGTCCGAAGAAGCCAAGGAAGCCGAAGAAGCCGAGGAAGAGCAGCCGGCGAAGGAGCGTGTGACCGCCCAGCGCGTGACCGCCCCGGCGGCTGCCGGTGATTCCCGGCGTGCCGCCCAGCTCGCCCGGCAGCAGGCCGCCGTGGACACCGCGCGGGAGAAGCGACTGCGGGACGGCGACCCCCACCGCTTCGGGCTGCGCCGCTCGGTGCTCGCCGAGGCCGGTGTCGCCGTCGTGCTCCTCGCCGTCACCACCGCGCTGACCTCGACCGAGCCCGGCCGTACGGAGCTGGAGGCCGCCAAGGCCACCTCGTCGGCCTCCTCTGCATCCTCCTCGTCCTCGTCGTCGGACTCCACCTCGGGCGCCCTGACGCTGGACATGTCCTTCGACACCGGTGGCACCGACGGCAAGGGTGTCGTCAGCGTGGATCTCAACCCCGCCCGGTCCGGCGCCAACGAGATGCACGTCTATGTGACCCGCCCCAACGGCCGCGGCTTCGACGTCCCCGAGGTCAAGGTCGCCTTCACCCTCGAAGCCCAGAACATCGGGCCGCTGCCCGTCGTCCCCGACCACGTCACCACCGGCCACTGGGCGGCGAAAGGCGTGCAGATCCCCATGGCCGGCGAATGGAAGATCTCCGTGACCGTGCGGACCTCCGACATCGACCAGGTGACCGTCTCCAAGAACGCGCAGATCGGCTGAACCGCACCATGCCTGACCAGTCCACCACCGAAGCCCATGAGCCGGAGGTCTCCTCCCCCGAGGAGGGGTTCGCGCGGCTGACCCGACGCCGACTGCTCGGCACCGCCGGAGCCACCGGGCTGGTGCTCGGAGCGGCGGGCACCGCCGCGGGCTATGCGGCGGCACCGGCGGAAGCAACCCCGCTGTCCTCGATCGGTGCCGGGCATGTCCCGTTTCACGTGAAACATCAGCCCGGCATCACCCAGGGCCTCCAGGCGCGGGGGCATCTGGTGGCCTTCGACCTGGCGGCGGGCGCCGGCCGCAAGGAGGCCGCCGCACTGCTGCGCCGCTGGTCGGAGACGGCCCGTCGGCTGATGGCGGGCGAGGCGGCCCCGAACGACGACACGGACATCGCCCGGGACGCGGGGCCGTCCTCGCTGACGATCACCTTCGGCTTCGGCAACAGCTTCTTCGCCCGTACCGGTCTGGAGAAGCAGCGTCCCGTCGCCCTCGACCCGCTGCCCGACTTCTCCTCCGACCACCTCGACAAGGCCCGCAGCAACGGCGATCTGTGGGTGCAGATCGGTGCGGACGACGCCCTGGTCGCCTTCCACGCCCTGCGCGCGATCCAGAAGGACGCGGGCAGCGCGGCGAAGGTCCGCTGGCAGATGAACGGCTTCAACCGCACGCCGGGCGCCACCGCCCACCCCATGACGGCCCGCAATCTGATGGGCCAGATGGACGGCACCCGCAACCCCAAGCCGACCGAGTCCGACTTCGACCAGCGCATCTTCGTCCCGGCGAAGAGCACCAAGGACCCCGCCTGGATGGCGAACGGCTCCTACGCCGTCGTACGCCGTATCCGCATGCTCCTCGACGACTGGGAGAAGCTGTCGCTCACGGCGCAGGAGCAGGTCATCGGGCGGCGCAAGTCCAATGGGGCGCCGCTGACCGGGGGCGGCGAGACGACCGCGATGGACCTGGAGAAGACCGACGCGAACGGCGATCTGGTCGTCCCGCTCAACGCGCACGCCCGGATCACCCGGCCCGACCAGAACGGTGGCGCGGCCATGCTGCGGCGGCCCTTCTCGTACCACGACGGCATCGACCCGGACGGCACCCCCGACGCGGGTCTGCTGTTCGTCTGCTGGCAGGCGGACCCGCTGCGCGGTTTCGTCACCGTTCAGCGCAAGCTGGACCGCGGCGACGCCCTGTCGAAGTACATCCGCCACGAATCCAGCGGCCTCTTCGCGGTGCCGGGCGGAGCAACGGAGGGCGAGTACGTGGGGCAGGCGTTGCTGGAGGGGTGAGGCGGGAGGCGTGAGGCGCGGCGGTTCCCCGGTCTGGTCCAACTCCCCGGCCCGGGGTTACGCGGATTCATTCGTGGGAGGGGTGCGCGTGAGACGGCGGCCCGTGGTTTCGGTAGGGCCATTAGGGTGAGGGCATGCCAGCGAGCTATGCGTATCTCGGCCCCGAGGGCACCTTCACGGAGGTCGCCCTGCGTACGCTTCCGGAGACCGCCACCCGGCAGCTGATCCCGTACGTGTCCGTGCAGTCCGCGCTCGACGCGGTGCGCGGCGGCGAGGCCGAGGCCGCGTTCGTGCCGATCGAGAACTCCGTCGAGGGCGGTATCACCACCACTCTGGACGAGCTGGTCGCGGGTGAGCCGCTGATGATCTACCGCGAGGTGCTGCTGTCGATCACCTTCGCGCTGCTGGTCCGGCCCGGCACCACGCTGGCGGACATCAAGACGGTCTCCGCGCATCCGGCCGCCCAGCCGCAGGTGCGCAACTGGCTGAAGGCGAACCTCCCCGACGCCGTCTGGGAGTCTGCCGCCTCGAACGCGGACGCCGCCCGGCTGGTCCAGGAGGGCCGTTACGACGCCGCCTTCGCGGGCGAGTTCGCGGCAGCCCGCTATGGCCTCACGGCCCTGGAGACCGGGATCCACGACGCCGAGAACGCCCAGACCCGGTTCGTGCTCGTCGGCCGGCCCGCCCGGCCCGCGGCGCCGACGGGCGCGGACAAGACCTCGGTCGTGCTGTGGCAGCGCGACGACCACCCCGGCGGGCTGCGCGATCTGCTGGGCGAGTTCGCCACCCGGGGCATCAACCTCATGGTGCTGCAGTCCCGGCCGACGGGCGCCGGCATCGGCAACTACTGCTTCTGCATCGACGCCGAGGGACACATCACCGACCGCCGGGTGGCGGACGCGCTGATGGGGCTGAAGCGGATCTGCCGCGATGTGCGCTTCCTCGGCTCGTACCCGCGTGCGGACGCGACCGTGGCGGACGTACCGGATCCGCTGACCGGGACCTCGGACCGGGAGTTCGTGACGGCGGCGGACTGGGTGGCTCGCTGCCAGGACGGCCGCTTCTAGCCCCGGCGGGATCGGACCGGATCCAGTCCGGTCCTACCTACATATCTTCGTTATCCACAGAAGTTATCCACAGGTGGGCTTCTCGACCTGGGGACAAGTCGACAACGAAGCATCATCCAGTCGACAAATCGCCCTGGAGCACCCAAGCGTGCCCACAGTCACGCGCATCACCCTTCGTCCACCCGTTTCCTTCGATCAATCCTTTGGGGCGACCCATTTCCACTCGAAAGTGGGGGCGAAGGGCGTCGGGGACGGGAATTCCTCGTGTCGCCGAGGCATCTCGGAATGATCCATTCCGATGTCCACAGACCTTTCGCACACCCTGTGGATAACTCACTCGGGGCGTGGATCCCTGTGGACAACTCCTCCCCCAAGTCCCGCCTCGCGCAAGGAAATCGAGTCAATGCGACGCCCGTCACATGCCCCGTCCCAGGGAGTGAGACACTATTCCTTGACACGCTCGGCAATTCCCTCATAACGGAACGTAAGCCGTGATTCGGGTGTTCGGCGCGCGGTTCGGAATAGCGAGTCGTGAGCCGCAACCGGGCACCGGTAGCCTTGACCGCGTGATTGACCTTCGCCTGCTCCGTGAGGACCCCGACCGTGTGCGCGCGTCCCAGCGCGCCCGTGGAGAGGACGTCGCGCTCGTCGACTCTCTCCTGTCTGCCGACGAGCGGCGCAGGTCGTCCGGCGTCCGCTTCGACGAACTGCGCAACGAGCAGAAGTCGCTCGGCAAGCTGATCCCCAAGGCCTCCGCCGAGGAGAAGACCGAGCTGCTGAAGAGGGCGAGCCAGCTCGCCGCCGATGTCAAGACGGCCGACGCCGAGCGTGACGCGGCCGACGCCGAGACCCAGGAGCTGCTGCTCAAGCTCGGCAACCTCGTCCACCCCGGCGTGCCCGTCGGCGGCGAGGAGGACTTCGTCACCCTCGAGACGCACGGCACGATCCGCGACTTCGGCGCCGAGGGCTTCGAGCCCAAGGACCACCTGGAGCTCGGCCAGCTCCTCGGCGCGATCGACGTCGAGCGCGGCGCGAAGGTCTCCGGCTCGCGCTTCTACTTCCTGACCGGCGTCGGCGCCCTGCTGGAGCTGGCCCTGGTCAACGCGGCGATCGCCCAGGCCACGGCGGCCGGCTTCACGCCGATGCTCACCCCGGCCCTGGTCCGCCCCCAGTCGATGGCGGGCACCGGCTTCCTCGGCCAGGCGGCCCAGGACGTCTACCACCTCGACAAGGACGACCTCTACCTCGTCGGCACCTCCGAGGTCCCGCTCGCCGCGTACCACATGGACGAGATCATCGACGCCGAGCGCCTCCCGCTGCGCTACGCCGGCTTCTCGCCCTGCTTCCGCCGCGAGGCCGGTTCGCACGGCAAGGACACCAAGGGCATCTTCCGCGTCCACCAGTTCGACAAGGTCGAGATGTTCTCCTACGTCCACCCCGACGACTCGGTGGCAGAGCACCAGCGTCTGCTGGCGTGGGAGAAGCAGTGGCTGACCTCGCTGGAGCTGCCGTTCCGCGTGATCGACGTCGCCACCGGTGACCTCGGCTCCTCGGCCGCCCGCAAGTTCGACTGCGAGGCGTGGATCCCGACCCAGGACAAGTACCGCGAACTGACCTCGACCTCGGACTGCACCGAGTTCCAGTCCCGTCGGCTGTCGATCCGCGTCCGCGAGGGCAAGCAGGTCCGCCCGCTGGCCACGCTGAACGGCACCCTGTGCGCCGTCCCGCGCACGATCGTCGCCATCCTGGAGAACCACCAGCAGGCCGACGGTTCGGTGCGGGTGCCCGAGGTGCTGCGTCCCTACCTCGGCGGCCGGGAGGTCCTGGAGCCGGTCGCCAAGTGAGCACCGCGTCTCCCTCCGGGGGATTCCCCTACCGGCTGATCGCGACCGACCTCGACGGAACGCTTCTGCGCTCCGACGAGTCGGTCTCGCGGCGCACTCGCGACGCGCTCGCCGCCGCCACCGCGGCGGGCGCCGCGCACATCGTCGTCACCGGTCGCGGGGTCCCCTGGACCCGGCACATCCTCGACGACCTCGGCTACGAGGGCCTCGCCGTCTGCGGGCAGGGCGCGCAGGTGTACGACGCCGGCGAGCACCGCCTGCTGACATCGGTGACCCTGGACCGCCGACTGGCCGGAGTGGCCCTCGCGAAGATCGAGGCGGAGGTCGGCCCGCTGTACCTGGCGGCGAGCCGGGACGGGCTGGACGGCGATGTGCTGGTCGGGCCCGGTTACTCGGTCACCGGCAAGCTGCCCTCGACCCCGTTCACGGACGCGTCCGATCTGTGGGCGGCCCCGCTGAGCAAGATCTACGTACAGCATCCGACGCTGACCGACGACGAGCTGGCGGAGACGGCCCGCCGGGCCGCTGGTGGTTTCGTGACCGTCGCGCTGGCCGGCGAGGGCATCGTGGAGCTGCTGCCCTTGGGCCTCTCCAAGGCCACGGGTCTCTCCCTGGCCGCCCGCCGCCTGGGCGTGAAGGCCGCGGAGACCATCGCCTTCGGCGACATGCCCAACGACATCCCGATGTTCGCGTGGGCCTCGCGGGGTGTGGCCATGGCCAACGCCCATGAGGAGCTGAAGGCTGTCGCCGACGAGATGACGTCCTCGAACGAGGAGGACGGGGTCGCGGTGGTGGTGGAGCGTCTGCTGGGCTGAAGTCGTGGTTCGGGTGCGGGTTGGTGGGACCAGGCGCTCTGGATTTCAGTGTCTTGCGGAGGATGCACGGATCGAACGTGCGCGGGCTTTCCAAGCCCGACCGCGGTTTAGCAAACCGGTGCCTTGCCACTCGGCCAATCCTCCGGGTGGGCGGCCCACGCGAGAGCGACATCGCGTGCTCGAAGCGGCCGCCCCGGGCAGCTCCCCGTGCGACTTGGGCTCCACGGAGGGGTAACTACTCCGAAGCCCGCCGCCGGCTGCCCTGTCGGGAGCTGGACGTACTGCCGTGCATGGACATCGCCCCGCTCCTCTCCCAGCTCGTGGTGGACGACAACCACTGTGCCCGGCGGACGAGTTGGGCGCCACCGAATAAAACAGGTGTGCTATCGGCGGCGCCACCTGCGGCGGCGGGCCTTGCTGAAGAACCAGCCGGCGGGCGGCTCGTCGGAGCGCCACGGCTGCGGCTCGGGCTCCTGGGCCCGCCAGCGTGCGGCGAGCATCCGGGCCCGGGCGGACGGCTCGGACGTCTCGGCGGCCCGGACGAAGTCCTCGTCCAGGACGAGGTCGTCCCAGGTCTCGTCGCCCGATTCCTCACGACCGCCGCGCTGTGACGTCGTGTCTGCCATCCCCGGCCTCCTGACCTCCTGATGGGCCGCAATCCTTCGGCCCAGTGTGCCCGGAAGGGGGTGAAGCCACCGTCAAGAGCGACGACGGCCCCACTCCCCGCCCCTTGCTACTCCTCGCCCGCCAGGGTCAGCGCCCGCAGCTTCTGTCCCGCGTACCAGGTGGCCAGGACGGTCACCGCGACCAGCAGCACCGTCGCCGTCGTCAGTCCGACGTCCGAGGTGATCAGGTCCCCGCCGGCCACCTTGTGGGCGACGGCCAGCGACCACTGCTGGACACTCAGGGTGCGTGCGCCCGGCACCAGGGAGCCGAACAGGGCCTCCCAGACCAGGGCGTAGACGAGCCCGAAGACCACCGCGTGCCGGGACACCGTGCCCAGCAGCAGGAAGAGCGCCGCGTAGGCGATGGAGGAGACCAGGGCCGCGACCGTGTAGGCCACGGCGATCTGCTGGCCGTTGCCGTTGAGGATGAACCCGGCGATCAGCGTCGGCAGGGCCGAGAACACCATCGTGACCGCTATCGCCACGATCAGCTTGGTGAAGATGATCGTCGGCCGCTTGATCGGCTTGGACAGCAGATACACCACGGAGCCGTCGTCGATCTCCGGGCCGATCGCGCCGGTGCCGGCGATGACGCCGATGATCGGCACCATCGTGGCCAGCCCGAGCCCGCCCAGCAGGTCGGCGGCCGTCTGGTCGTCGGCACCGGTCAGGGCCCGTACGACCACGGAGATCACGATCAGCAGCAGGGGCAGGGCGCCCAGGATGAGGGCCCGACGGCGGCCGAGCAGGGCCCGGTAGGTGAGCCGGGCGACTGTGGGGTCGTACATCTTCGGCCTCCTACGCCGCGACCAGGTACGAGAACACGGACTCGAGGGACTCGTCGGACGGCGAGACCGTCAGCAGCCGGATGCCGTGGTCCCTGGCGACCTTCGGCAGCAGCGTCGTGAAACGGCCGAAGTCGACGGCCTGGATGCGCAGCGCCCCCTCGGCCAGGTCCACCTCGATGCCGGAGGTCGACGGGTCGGCGATCAGCGCGGCCGCGAGGGCGCGGTCGTCGCTGGAGCGCACCAGATAGCGGTGCGGGCGGTCGGTCATCAGGCGGCGGATCTTGCGGAAGTCGCCGCTGGCCGCGTGCCGTCCGGCGACGACGACCTCGATGTGCCAGGCGAGTTGCTCGACCTCTTCGAGGATGTGGGAGGAGAACAGCACGGTGCGGCCCTCGTCGCCCATGCGGCGCAGCAGGTCCATGAGCTGCATGCGCTGGCGCGGGTCCATGCCGTTGAAGGGCTCGTCGAGCAGGAGCAGCGAGGGGTCGTGGACGAGGGCGCTCGCCATCTTCACGCGCTGCCGCATGCCCTTGGAGTAGGTCGCGATCTTGCGGTCCTGCGCGTACTCCATCTCCACCGTGGCCAGGGCCCGTTGGGCGGCCTTGTCGCCGAGGCCCTGGAGTTCGGCGTTGGCGACGACGAACTCGCGGCCGGTGAGGAAGTCGTACATCGCCTCGCGCTCGGGGACGATGCCGATGTGTTTGTAGATGTCCTCGTTGCGCCAGACCTGCTGTCCGTCGAGGGTGACGGTGCCGGTGGAGGGGGCGAGGAAGCCGCCCATCATGTTGATCAGGGTGGACTTTCCGGCACCGTTGGGGCCGAGCAGGCCGGTGACTCCGGGGCCGATGGTCATGGTGATGTCGTTGACGGCGACCACGTTGCCGAACCAGCGGGAGACATGGTCGATGTGGAGCGTGGTCACCGGAACCTCCGGAGGATTTCCTGATTTCGGGCGTGGCGGGGCAAGGATCCGCGGTACGCTCGCGGCGTGCTGAGCGAGAGCCAAGCCAGCACAACACCCTCCATTCCATTGGGGAACCGGGCTGGTTCCAACCCGGCTGGTGTTGATCGTGTGAGACTCGATCGCTCGCTGAGCGGCTGAGCAACGTGAGCCAGGAATCCTTCTCGTTTGCGAGAGGGAGGGTTCAAAGGCCCACCTTCCGGTAGCGGCGCATCAGCAAGCCGTAGCTGGCGGCCACAAGACCGACGGCGGCGAGGACGTACACCAGGCCCTCGCCGTCAGTCGGACCAACCCCGCCCGGGAAAGCCGAACTCGCGCCCAGGAACGCGGACTGCACGCCGTCGATCAGCGTGACCGGCGAGAACAGGCCGATCCAGGGGATCGCGCCGGTGCTGTTCTGGGCGTCGGCAATGGCCTGGAGCGTGGAGACGGCTCCGTAGGAGATGGTCAGGACGGCGATGACGGCCGCGATGCCGAAGCCGCGGCGGGGTGTCACCGAGGCGATGACCAGGCCGATGCCGGCGAAGAGGAGCGAGAGCAGTGCCACGGAGACGAGTCCCTGAGCGAATCCCTTGGTCTGGTCGGCGAAGTCGAGCTTGGCCAGGAGTGCGCCGATGTACAGCACGAGCAGGGGGGCGCCGGTGAGGACGAACAGCGCCGAGGCCAGTGCCGCGTACTTGGCGCGGACGTAGTCCGCGGTCTCGATGGGCCGGGAGAAGTACAGCGGGACGGTCTTGAAGCGCAGGTCGCGGGAGACGGACTGGGGTGCCTGCGAGGCGACGTACAGGCTGATGACGGCCTGCATGACGATCGCGTAGCGCGTGTAGTCGAGGGGGAGTTCCTTGGCCTTCGTGGCGACGGCGACGGCGACCATGATGGCCGCGGGCACGCACATCACCACGAACAGCAGCATCGGCAGCACCTTGGACTTCACCGAGCGGCCGAGGCCGTAGGAGCCGCGCAGGGACTGCGAGTACAGGGAGCGGCGGGCGTAGGCGCGGCCGAGGCGGGGGCCGTCGTAGCTGCGGTAGCCGATGTTGTGGATGCGGGTCTGGTCACCCGCGGGGGTGGTGACGGGCTGGTCAACCGCCATGGCCGACGGCCTCCTTCCTTGTTGTGGTGTCGCTGTCCGCGGTGTCGGTGAAGACCTCGGAGATGTGGTGCCGGCGCTGCTCCATGCGGACCAGGCCGAGGCCGAGGTCGGCGACCACGTCGCGGACGAGGTCGTAGGTCTCCTCGCCCTGGGCGGTCAGCAGGAGGATGTGGCCGGCGCCGGGCAGGCCCGCGCCGGATTCCACGATCTCCACCCCGCGCGCGTGGAGCGCCTCGCGGACCGCGCGGGTGCCGTCCGGGTGGTCGTCGGTGTCGGTGACCTCGATGGCCAGGGTGGTGGTGGTCTGGGTGAAGTCGGTCGTGGAGCTGGAGCGCAGGAGCTTGCCGCCGTCGACGACCACGACGTGGTCGCAGGTGCGCTCCAGTTCGCCCAGGAGATGGGAGGTGACCAGGACCGAGATGCCGAAGTCGGTGTGAATGCGGCGGATCAGGCCGAGCATCTCGTCGCGGCCGACCGGGTCGAGGCCGTTGGTCGGCTCGTCCAGGAAGACCAGCTGCGGGTCGTGCACCAGGGCCTGGGCGAGTTTGACGCGCTGCTTCATGCCCGTGGAGTAGCCGCCTATGGGGCGGTAGCGCTCCTCGTACAGCCCGACGTGGCGCAGGGTGTCCGCGGTGCGCTCGCGCGCGGCGGTGGGCGGCAGGCCGGACATGCGGGCCATGTGCACGACGAACTCGGTGGCCGAGACGTCGGGCGGCAGGCAGTCGTGTTCCGGCATGTAGCCGACCCGCTCGCGGATGGCGGCGCCCTTGGTGGCCACGTCGAGGCCGAGCACCTCGGCGCGGCCCTCGGTGGCGGGGGAGAGACCCAGCAGGATCTTGATGAGGGTGGACTTGCCGGCGCCGTTGGCTCCGACGAGTCCGGTCACACCGGCTCCGATGTCCACGGACAGCCGGTCGAGCGCGGTCACCCGGGGGAACCGCTTGCTCAGGCTTTCGGTCGCGATCACAGTCACAGCTTCGAATGTAGTGACGCGCGCCACGGACATCGTCAGACCTCAGAGCCGTCTTCGCCTCAGACCTCAGATGTACGGGCCCGTAGGGGGACCCCCTTCTTGAGAGTTACGGGGCCGTTAATCCGCCGCCGACTCCTCGGGGTGCGGCCGCCCTGTTGACGCTTTCTCTAACAAGTGCCAGATTCGGCGTGGCCAGGGCACCTTCTGGCTGGACGACGATCTGCCGCACCCGCGGCGCTGGGCGGAAGCGAAGGCGGAGGGGAAGTGACGGTGCTCCAGGGCGCGCGCGAGCGGTGGGTGCGGACCGGCGGGACAGTGCTGTGCGTGGCCGAGCTGGGGGATCCCGGGCGGCCGACGGTCGTGCTCGTCCACGGCTACCCGGACAGCAAGGAGGTGTGGTCCGAGGTCGCGGTCCGGCTGGCCGACCGGTTCCATGTGGTGCTGTACGACGTCCGGGGCCATGGCCGGTCCAGCGTGCCGAGGCCGCTGCGGGGCGGGTTCACCCTGGAGAAGCTGACGGACGACTTCCTTGCGGTCGTGGACGCGGTCAGCCCGGACCGGCCGGTGCATCTGGTGGGGCACGACTGGGGTTCGGTGCAGTCCTGGGAGTTCGTGACCGTCGAGCGCACCAGAGGCCGGATCGCGTCCTTCACCTCGATGTCCGGGCCGTCCCTCGACCACTTCGGCCACTGGATCAACAAGCGCCTCACCAGGCCCACTCCGCGCCGGGTCGGTCAACTCCTCGGCCAAGGCGCCAAGTCCTGGTACGTGTATCTGCTGCACACCCCCGCTCTGCCCGAACTCGCCTGGCGCGGCCCGCTCGGCAAACGCTGGCCCGCGATCCTCGCCCGGGTCGAGAACATGCCCGGCGACGGCTACCCGACCTCGTCCCTGCCGTCGGACGCGGCCAACGGCGCCTGGTTGTACCGGGACAACGTACGGACCCGGCTGCGCAACCCGCGTCCCGACGCGCACGCGCACGTTCCGGTGCAGCTGATCACGCCCCTGGGCGACAAGTTCCTGTCGGAGCGGCTCTACGACGAACTGGAGCGGTGGGCTCCGCAATTGACCCGGCGCACGCTGCCCGCGAAGCACTGGATCCCGCGGACGCGCCCCGACCGGCTCGCCTCCTGGATCACTGAGTTCGCCATGTCCGTCGAGACCACCGGGGAGCCCGAGCTGCAGGCCACCGGGCGTCATTCCGACCGTTTCGGGGGTCAGTTGGTGCTGGTGACGGGCGCGGGCAGCGGCATCGGGCGGGCCACGGCGTTCGCGTTCGCCGAGGCCGGAGCACGGGTGATCGCCGTCGACCGGGACGCGGAGAGCGCCGCCCGCACCGCCGACATGGCACGGCTGACCGGCGCTCCCGAGGCCTGGGCGGAGACCGTGGACGTCTCCGACGAACAGCAGATGGAGAAGCTCGCGGCCAAGGTGCACGCCGAGTACGGGGTGTTGGACGTGCTGGTGAACAACGCCGGTGTCGGGCTGTCCGGTTCGTTCTTCGACACGGCCTCCGACGACTGGCGCCGGGTACTGGACGTCAACCTGTGGGGAGTCATCCATGGGTGTCGGCTCTTCGGCAGGCGGATGGCCGAGCGCGGCCAGGGCGGCCACATCGTCAACACCGCGTCCGCCGCCGCCTTTCTGCCGTCCAGGGCGTTGCCCGCCTACAGAACGTCCAAGGCCGCCGTGCTGATGCTGAGCGAGTGCCTGCGCGCCGAACTGGCGGGACAGGGCGTCGGTGTTACGGCGATCTGCCCCGGACTGGTGAACACCAACATCACGGCCACGGCCACCTTCGTGGGCGTCGACGCGGCGGAGGAGAAACGCCGCCAGGAGCGCGCCACGCGCGCGTACGGACGGCGCAACTACCCGCCGGAGAAGGTCGCGGACGCGATCCTGCGCGCCGTGGCCCGCAACGAGGCCGTGGTCGCGGTGACGCCGGAGGCGCGCGGAGCGCATGTTCTGTCGCGCTTCGCACCAAGGGTGTTGAGGGCGCTCGCGCGGCTGCAGCCCCCGGTGTGAGGCAACTTGGACCGCCCTGCCTCAAGCCAGGTCGTATCAGATGGCGTTGGCGAAAGAAGCCAGCAGTGCGGCCAGTTGTCCACAGAAACGCCAACTCGCCTGTGGATAACCACTGTTGGTTGTGGATCAAACCTAGGGCCCAAAAGAAAATGCGTGATCCACGTCTCCCCCGCCATGCTGAGGGCATGAACAAGAAGGACCCTCACCACCAGGGCATGGACGAGAGACGCACCGTGAAGGTGTCGAAGTACCTCTCCAAGCATCTGCGCCACCAGCCCGAGCGCATCGGCCTCACTCTCGACGAGGCCGGCTGGGTCGAGATCGACGAGCTGATCGCGGCGTGCGCCGCGCACGGCTTCCACTTCACCCGGGACGAGCTGGACCACGTCGTCGCCGCCAACGACAAGAAGCGCTTCGCGATCGAGGGCACCCGGATCCGTGCCAGCCAGGGCCACAGCATCGAGGTGGACCTCGGTCTGCCCCCGGCGACTCCGCCGCCGTACCTCTACCACGGGACCGTGGCCCGCTCGCTGGACGCGATCCGCGCCGAGGGGCTGCGGCCGATGAACCGGCACGACGTGCACCTCTCTGCCGACCGGGAGACCGCGACCCGGGTCGGTGCCCGCCGGGGCCGCCCCGTCGTCCTCTCCGTGGACGCCGGCGCCATGCACCGCGACGGCCATGTCTTCCACCTCAGCGCCAACGGGGTGTGGCTGACCAAGGCCGTACCGCCGCAGTACCTGCGGTTCCCCGAGAAACACTGACCCGGCATGATCGATGGTATGGACCACCTCCCCACCACAGAGGCTGCAGTCACCGCGCTCCGTGCGATCGCCGACGCCTTCGGCCTCGCCATCGCGGTCACCCACGACATCGGCGCCGACCACACCTCCCGCCGTACGGCAGCGGGCATCGGCGTCACCACCGACCCGGACGGCTCGCTGCCCCACGAGGCCCACGTCGAGCTGGGCGGCCGGCCCAGCGTGAGCGTACGGCTCTACCCGGACGACGACGCCCTGATCACCGTCGACGGAGTGGAGTGCCCCGATGTGGACCGCGACGACGTCCCCGCCTTCCTCCGCGCCCTCTACGAGGGCCACGCCTGGGTAAAGACGCGCCGCTTCCCGCCGAGCCACACCCTGATGGTGCCGCTGCCGGGCGACCGGGTGCACAAGGAGTTCATCGGGATGAGCCTCAGTCCGTGGCTGGCCGGTCGCGTGCGGTGACTGTTTCACGTGAAACACGGTCGGCCGCATACGCTCGATGACATGAGTCTGCGTCTGAGCACCGTGATCCTCCCGTACCGCCGCTGGAACGAAGGGGGCCGTTCGGCGTGGACGCGTGCCGAGCAGCTCGGCTTCCACACGGCCTACACCTACGACCATCTGTCCTGGCGCAGCTTCCGCGACGGCCCCTGGTTCGGTGCGATCCCGACGCTCACCGCCGCGGCTGCCGCCACCGGCCGACTGCGGCTGGGCACCCTGGTGACCTCGCCGAACTTCCGGCACCCGGTAACCCTCGCCAAGGAGCTGATCTCCCTGGACGACATCTCCGGCGGCCGGGTGACCCTCGGCGTCGGTGCCGGCGGCGCCGGCTTCGACGCGACCGTCCTCGGTCAGGAACCGTGGACCCCGCGCGAGCGGGCCGACCGGTTCGCCGAGTTCGTCCCGCTGCTCGACCGGCTGCTCACCGAGGACTCCGTGTCGCACGAGGGTGACTTCTACTCGGCGCACGAGGCGCGCAACATCCCCGGCTGTGTCCAGCGCCCCCGGCTGCCCTTCGCCGTCGCGGCGACCGGCCCGCGCGGACTGCGGCTCGCGGCCCGGCACGGACAGGCGTGGGTGACCACCGGGGACCCCAAGCTGTTCGAGACCGGCACCCCGGAGCAGTCGGTTCACGCCATTCGCGGTCAGATCGAGAAGCTCACCGACGCCTGCGCCGCCCAGGGACGGGACGTGAACGAGCTGGACAAGATCCTGCTCACCGGATTCACCCCGGACCGCGGCCGTCCGCTGGAGTCCCTGGACGCCTTCGTCGACTTCGCCGGACGGCACCAGGAGCTCGGCTTCACCGAGCTGGTGCTCCACTCGCCCATCCCGGGCTCCGACTTCGCTGCGGACGAGAAGGTCTTCGAGCAGATCGCCATGGAGGCGCCGGCCCAACTCGGCTGACACCGACGGCCGGTCACCGACCGCGAAGACCGGCCGCCTGAGCCGTTTCTGTGACTCATGTGTGCGGGCTCTCGCACGGCCGTGCGGGCATATGCGCGAGAATGGCCCGGTGACCTCAGCGACTCGACAGCCCGAGACCCCGGCCCCCGCTCTCCCGCCGCGGCTGATCGCAACCGATCTCGACGGCACTCTCCTGCGCGACGACAAGTCCGTGTCGCCGCGCACGGTCGACGCCCTCGCCGCCGCCGAGGAGGCGGGCATCGAGGTCTTCTTCGTCACCGGCCGCCCGGCCCGCTGGATGGACGTCGTCAGCGAGCACGTCCACGGCCACGGCCTGGCGATCTGCGGCAACGGCGCGGCCGTGGTCGACCTGCACGGCGGCCCCGGCACCCACCGGTTCGTGAAGGTCCGCGAGCTGGAGCGGGACCACGCGCTGGACGCCGTACGGCTGCTGCGCGAGGCGGCGCCCGGCACGATGTACGCGATCGAGCAGACGTACGGCTTCCACCAGGAGCCGGAGTACCCGAAGATGCACATGGAGGTCCCGGACAACCTCGCGCCCGCCGAGGAGCTGCTGGCGCCGGACGGTCTCGCCGCCGACGAGCCGGTGCTGAAGATCCTGGCGTTCCATCCCACGCTCGACCCGGACGCCTTCCTCACCCTGGCCCGCCTCGCCATCGGGGAGCGCGCCAGCGTCACCCGGTCCAGCCCCAGCGCCCTGCTGGAGATCAGCGGCCCGGACGTCTCCAAGGCCAGCACGCTCGCCCTGTGCTGTGCCGAGCGCGGGATCTCGCACGAGGAGGTCGTCGCGTTCGGGGACATGCCCAACGACGTCGAGATGCTGACCTGGGCGGGCCGTTCGTACGCCATGGGCAACGCGCACCCCGACGTGATCGCGGCCGCCTCGGGGCAGACGGTCGCCAACAACGAGGACGGGGTGGCCGTCGTCATCGAGCGGCTGATCGCCGAGCGTCGATAATTCGGGGAAAGCCACGCAGCCCGGTTTCTAGGCAACCGGCACCCCGCGTTCCGCCAGCCACGGCACCGGGTCGATCGACGAGCCCAGCTCGGGCGTGATCCGCACCTCGAAGTGCAGGTGCGGGCCGGTGGAGTTGCCGGAGGTCCCGGACTGGCCGATCCACTGACCGGGCGCCACTCGGTCGCCCTGGTCGACCGTCACGGCGGCGAGATGTCCGTACTGGGTGAAGTAGCCGTCGGAATGCCGGATCACGACCTGGATGCCGAAGGCGCCTCCGCACGACACCCGCACGACCCGCCCCGCGCCGACCGCCCGCACCGGCGTCCCGATCGGCACCGCGAAGTCCTGCCCGGTGTGCCGGTTCACCCAGCGGTCACCGCCGCTGCCGAAGCCCGCGGACAGGGCGTACGTCTCGACAGGGGTGGCCCACTCGCTCGTGACACTCGTGGGCGGCTCGTCGAGCCGTACGGCGCCGCGGCACGCGCCCGCGGCCACCGAGGCGTCCGCCTGCCCCTGCAACTCCCACCGCGCCTGTTCGAGCTGGTCCTCGATGCCCTTCTTCAGGGCCTCGAGTTCGGCGCGCTTGCGCTCGACCTCCTGCCAGACCGCCACGGCCTTCCCCTCGCCTGCGGCCAGCCGTGCCTCGGCCCGGCGGCTCTTCTCCATCGCGTTTTCCACGGCCAGATTCGCCTGCGAGAACAGATGCTGACCGCGCATCAGCCGCTCCGGATCGCCCGTTAGCAGCATCTGCGCGACGACCGGCAGCCCGCCCCCGCCCCGGTACTGGGCACGGGCGATACGGCCCAGGTCCTCGCGCAGCACCGCGGTCTCCCGCCGTTCCCGGCCCAGGAGTTCCTCCAGCCGCCGCACCTCGCCCTGCTTCGCCTCCGCCTCGCGCCGCCCCGTCTCGTACCGCTGTGTGGCCACGGCCGCGTCCTCGTACAGCCGCGCCACCCGCGTACTGAGCCCGGAGTCCGGGCCGTCACCGGGCTCCCCGTCGGCGGCCGTGGGCCCGGCCGCGAGCAGGGCGGCCCCGCACAACAGGACCACGACGAGCCGGGAACGACGGCGAAGTGAGCGCATGTCAGCGATCGTGACCCGGCCAACGGCCCCGGTCCTGTTGGGGGCGTACGCCCGGGGGACGCCTCACCCCTGATGGCTCAACGCGACGGCTACGCTCCCACCAGCAGGTCCGCCGCCGCCTCCCGCTCGACCATCCTCCGCAACGGTCCTTCCACGGCCGTCAGTTCCGCGTACGTCCCGCGCTGCGCGATCCGGCCCGTGTCCAGGACGACCACCTCGTCCACCGAGTCCAGCCCGGCCAGCCGGTGGGTGATGAGCAGGGTGGTGCGGCCCTCGGTGGCGGCCAGCAGGTCCGCGGTGAGCGCGTCGGCGGTCGGCAGATCGAGGTGCTCGGCGGGCTCGTCGAGCACCAGCACGGGGAAGTCGGCGAGGAGCGCGCGGGCGAGCGCGAGGCGCTGCCGCTGGCCGCCGGAGAGCCTGGCCCCGTGCTCGCCCACGAGCGTGTCGAGCCCGTCGGGCAGCCCGTCCGCCCACTCCAGCAGCCGGGCCCGTGCCAACGCGTCCCGCAGCTCGTCCTCGCTCGCGCCCTTCCGCGCCAGCAGCAGGTTCTCCCGCACCGAGCTGTCGAAGAGGTGCGCGTCCTGGGCGCACAGCCCGACGAGCCGCCGTACGTCGTCGCCGTCGAGGGCGCCGGCGTCCACCCCACCGAGGGTGTACGACCCCGCGTCCGCGTCCAGGAAGCGCAGCAGCACCTGCGTCAGGGTCGTCTTGCCGGACCCCGAGGGCCCCACGACGGCGATCCTGCGCCCCTGCGCCAGCGTGAGGTCGACCCCGGCGAGCGCGTCCCGCTCCTGCCCCGCGTACCGGGCGGTGAGCCCCTTGACGACAAGCGGGAACGGCGACGCGGGCGCCTGCCGAGGCCGCTCCGGCTCGCGCACCGGGTCGGGGGAGTCCAGCACCTCGTACACGCGCTCGGCGCTCCTGCGGACCCGCTGGCGGTACTGGACGGCGAGCGGCAGCCCCAGGACGGCCTCGAAGGCGGCCAGCGGGGTGAGGACCACCACCGCCATGGTCACGCCGTCCAGTCGCCCGGCGGCGACCGCCTGGGCGCCGACGAGCGCCGCGGCGGCGACGGTCAGCCCGGAGACGAGCGCGGTCAGCCCGTCGCCGAGCGCGGTGGCCGTGGCGGCCCGGGAGGCAATCCGGGTGAGGACGCCGTCGGCCGCCTTCACCTCGGCGGTACGAGCGGGCAGGGCGCCGGCGACGGTCAGCTCGGCGGTGCCGGTGAGCAGGTCGGCCGTGCGGGTGGCCAGCACCCCTCGGGCCGGGGCGAGCCGGTGTTCGGCCCGGCGGGCCACCGCGCCGGTGATCAGCGGAACGCCCACCCCGGCCGCCAGCAGTCCGGCCGCGAGCACCGCGCCCGCCTCGGGCAGCAGCCACGCGGTGAACGCAACCGAGCCGGCCGAGACGACGGCGGCGGCACCGGCGGGCAACAGCCAGCGCAGCCAGTAGTCCTGCAAGGCGTCCACGTCGGCGACCAGCCGCGTCAGCAGATCACCCCGTCGCGCCGTGCGCAGTCCGGCGGGCGCCAGCCGCTCCAGGCGCCGGAAGACCGCGACCCGGGTGTCGGCCAGCATCCGCAGCACGGCGTCGTGCGACACGAGCCGCTCCGCGTAACGGAACACCGCCCGGCCGATGCCGAAGGCGCGGGTCGCCGTCACCGCCACCATCAGGTACAGCACCGGCGGCTGCTGCGAGGCCCGCGAGATCAGCCACCCGGAGGTGGCCATGAGCCCGACGGCACTGCCGAGGGCGAGACTGCCGAGCAGCAGCGCGAGGGCGAGACGACCACGGCGGGCGCCCGCCATGCCCCGGACCCGGGCGAGCACGCTGCCGCCGGTCCCGGCCTCGCCCACGGCGGGGACGGTAGCCGCCGCTCCCTCCACGGGGTCGGCAGCGGCCTTCGACCGGGCCTCCACAGGCCGGTGAGCATCGGCGCCGGCCGCCCCCGCCACCCGGTCCGCCGGCTCCAGCCGTACGACCCGGTCCGCCACGCCCAGCAGCGCCGGCCGGTGGACCACCAGAAGGACCGTACGCCCCGTCGCCAACCGCCGGACGGCCGCCACGACCTCCGCCTCGGTCTCCCCGTCGAGCGCGGCCGTCGGCTCGTCCAGCAGCAGCACGGGGCGGTCCGCGACGAACGCCCGGGCCAGCGCGAGCCGCTGCCGCTGCCCGGCCGACAGCCCGGCCCCGTCCTCACCGAGGACCGTGGCCGCCCCCTCGGGCAGCGCGTCCACGAAGTCCAGCGCCCCCGCGTCGGCCAGCGCCCGCCGTACGGCGGCCTCGTCGGCGTCGGGACGTGCCAGCCGTACGTTCTCGGCGATGGTCCCGGCGTACAGGTGCGGGCGTTGCGGCACCCAGGCGATCCGTGACCGCCACTCCTCCAGGTCGAGTTCGGCGAGATCGGCTTCCCCGATCCGCACCCGGCCCTCGGTGGGCCCCACGAAGCCCAGCAGGGCGTGCAGCAGGGTCGACTTGCCCGCGCCGCTCGGGCCCACCAGCGCGACGGTCTCCCCCGGTGCGACGGTGAACGACACGTCGGAAACGGCGTCTGCCGCACGGCCGGGGTAGCGGACCGTCACCCCCTCGAAGGCAAGCGGGCCGTTCGGGACGGCCGCCGTGCCCGCGTCCGGGACCGGCGTCTCCAGTACGGCGAAGATCTCCTCGGCGGCCGCGAGCCCCTCGGCGGCCGCGTGGTACTGCGCGCCGACCTGGCGCAGCGGCAGATACGCCTCGGGGGCGAGCACCAGGATGACCAGGCCGATGTACAGATCCATCTCGCCGTGCACGAGCCGCATGCCGATCGACACGGCGACCAGGGCCACCGAGAGGGTCGACAGCAGCTCCAGCGCGAAGGACGAGATGAAGGCGATCCGCAGGGTCCGCATGGTCGCCTGGCGGTACTCGCCGGTGATCCGCCGGATGGACTCGGCCTGCGCCTTGGCCCGCCCGAACACCTTCAGCGTGGGCAGTCCGGCGACCACGTCCAGGAAGTGCCCGGAGAGCCGGGACAACAGCCGCCACTGACGGTCCATCCGTGACTGGGTGGCCCAGCCGATCAGCATCATGAAGACCGGGATCAGGGGGAGGGTGCCGACGACGATGGCCGCCGAGACCCAGTCCTCGGTGACGATCCGCGCCAGCACCGCGACCGGCACGACCACCGCGAGCCCCAACTGCGGGAGATAGCGCGCGAAGTAGTCGTCGAGGGCATCGACTCCCCTGGTCGCCAGGGCGACCAGGGAACCGGTGCGCTGACCGCTGAGCCAGCCGGGGCCGAGCGCGGTGGCCCGCTCCAGGAGCCGCCCCCGCAGCTCCGACTTCACCGCCGCGCTCGCCCGGTGCGCGGCGAGCTCGGTGAGCCAGGAGACCAGCGCACGGCCGACCGCCACGGCCGCCAACAGCAGCAGGGGAGTGCGGAGTCCGGAGAGGCTCAGTCCGTGTTGGAAGGCGCCTACCACGACTTCGGCGATGAGCATCGCCTGGGCGATGACCAGCAGTGCCCCGACAACGCCCAGACCGACCACGGCCACCAGGAAGAACCGGGTGGCCCGGGCGTAGCGGAGGAGACGCGGATCGATTGGTTTCACGTGAAACGTGCCCTTCGGCCCAGTGGGGTGTGTTTCACGTGAAACACACCCCGGTCGGACTCAGTGAGCGGCCTCGGCGATGTGCTGGGTGCCGATGCGCTTACGGAAGACCCAGTAGGTCCATCCCTGGTAGAGCAGGACGAGCGGAGTGGCGATCCCCGCACACCAGGTCATGATCTTCAAGGTGTACGGGCTCGACGAGGCGTTGGTGACCGTGAGGCTCCAGTCCGAGTTCAGGCTGGACGGCATGACGTTCGGGAAGAGCGTCAGGAACAGCATCGCCACGGCGGCCACGATGGTGACGCCGGAGAAGGCGAACGACCAGCCCTCGCGCCCCGCCTGGTTGGCCACCAGCGCCGCGACCAGGGCGGCGACCGTGACGACCAACGCGACCAGGCTCTTGGCGTCACCACTGTCGACCTGGGTCCACAGCAGGAAGATCAGCGCGCACCCGGCCGTGACGAGACCGACATACAGCGCCAGCTTGCGAGCCCGCTCCCGGATCTCGCCGACGGTCTTGAGAGCGGTGAAGACCGCGCCGTGGAAGGTGAACAGCGACAGCGTGACCAGGCCGCCGAGCAGGGCATACGGGTTCAGCAGGTCCCAGAAGTTCCCGACGTACTCGAAGTGCCGGTCGATCTTCACGCCGCGCACGATGTTGCCGAAGGCGACACCCCAGAGGAACGCGGGGAGGAGCGAGGTCCAGAAGATCGCAGTCTCCCAGTTGCGCTGCCAGTTCTCCTCCGGCCGCTTCGCCCGGTACTCGAAGGCGACGCCCCGGACGATCAGGCAGACCAGGATGAGCAGCAGGGGCAGGTAGAAGCCGGAGAAGAGCGTGGCGTACCACTCGGGGAAGGCGGCGAAGGTGGCGCCGCCGGCAGTGAGCAGCCACACCTCGTTGCCGTCCCAGACGGGGCCGATGGTGTTGATCAGCACCCGCCTCTCGGGCCGGTTACGGGCGAGCAGCTTGGTGAGGATGCCGACCCCGAAGTCGAAGCCCTCCAGGAAGAAGTAGCCGATCCACAGGACGGCGATCAGGACGAACCAGACGTCGTGCAGTTCCATGACTGTGCAGCTCCCTCGGCCTAGTAGGAGAAGGCCATCGGCTTGTCGGCGTCACGGGGGTCGCCGCCGATCTTCGTGGGCGGGTTCAGGTCGGCCTCGGTGAGCTCGGGCGGGCCGGCCTTCACGTACTTCGCCAGCAGCTTGACCTCGACGACGGCGAGGACGGCGTACAGGACCGTGAAGACGATCATCGAGGTGAGGACCTCGGCCTGGGAGACGCCGGGGGAGACCGCGTCACGGGTCTGCAGGACGCCGTAGACCGCCCAGGGCTGGCGGCCCATCTCGGTGAAGATCCAGCCCCAGGAGTTGGCGATCAGCGGGAAGCCGAGAGTCCAGATCGCGGCCAGCCAGTACAGCTTCGAAAGCTTGGGATTGAGGGCCTTGTTCCGGAAGAGGACCAGGTGGGGCACCTCGTCGTCACCGACCCTCAGGTGCTGCGGGAGCATGAACTTCTTGCGGGTGAGCCAGAGTCCGGCAACGCCGATGGCGAAGGAGGCCATGCCGAAGCCGATCATCCAGCGGAAGCCCCAGAAGGTGACCGGGATGTTGGGCCGGTAGTCGCCGGGGCCGTACGCCTCCTGCTCGGCCTTGTTGACGTCGTTGATGCCGGGCACGTACGAGGTGAAGTCGTCGTTGGCGAGGAACGACAGCAGGCCGGGGATCTCTATGGCCACGCTGTTGTGGCCTTTCTCGACGTCGCCGTAGGCGAAGATCGAGAACGGCGCGGAGTTCTGGCCGTCCCACAGGGCCTCGGCGGCGGCCATCTTCATCGGCTGCTGCTTGAACATCACCTTGCCGAGGACGTCACCGCTGATCGCGGTGAGCAGGCCGGCGATGACGACGGTGACCAGGCCGAGCCGAAGCGAGGTCTTCATCACGGTGACGTGCTTCTTGCGGAACAGGTGGAAGGCCGCGATGCCCACCATGAAGGCACCGCCGGTGAGGAAGGCCGCCGACATGGTGTGGAAGACCTGGCTGAGCGCGGTGTTCTGGGTCAGTACGGCCCAGAAGTCGGTGAGCTCGGCGCGGCCCTTCTCCTCGTTGATCCGGTAGCCGACCGGGTGCTGCATCCAGGAGTTTGCCGCGAGGATGAAGTAGGCCGACAGGAACGTACCGATCGAGACCATCCAGATGCAGGCAAGATGGATCTTCTTCGGCAGCTTGTCCCAGCCGAAGATCCACAGACCGATGAAGGTGGACTCGAAGAAGAAGGCGATCAGGGCCTCGAAGGCCAGCGGGGCGCCGAAGACGTCGCCGACGAAGCGCGAGTAGTCGGACCAGTTCATGCCGAACTGGAACTCCTGCACGATGCCGGTGACGACGCCCATCGCGATGTTGATCAGGAAGAGCTTGCCCCAGAACTTGGTCGCTCTGAGGTACTTCTCCTTCTCCGTACGCACCCATGCGGTCTGCAGCCCGGCGGTGAGGGCGGCGAGGGAAATCGTCAGGGGGACGAAGAGGAAGTGGTAGACGGTGGTGATGCCGAACTGCCAGCGCGCCAGAGTTTCCGGCGCCAAAGCCAGGTCCACGTCGCCGCTCCTTACCTCACAGGCTGGTGGCGCTTGTGAAAGCGTTCACATTCACAAGCAATTATGACGCATGCCCGTTCGACACTGCAGAGGCGGGGGGTCCCCAATGCTCACCCAAGAGGTCCCGGCGGGTGTGGACCGGTCGACCCATGGCCGAAAAAGGGCGCCTCGGTTTCACGTGAAACGAGGCGCCCCACGGGCTACATCTCCTTGCGGAAGCCCTCCGCCGTCTTCAGGAAGATGTCGTTCGCCTCGGCCTCGCCCACCGTCACCCGGACCCCCTCGCCCGGGAACGGCCGGACCACGACCCCGTGCTGCTCGCACGCCGCCGCGAACGCCGCCGTCCGCTCCCCCAGCCGCAGCCACACGAAGTTGGCCTGGCTGTCGGGCACCGCCCAGCCCTGGGCGCGCAGCCCCTCGACCACCCGGGTGCGCTCGCCCACCAGCGAACCGACCCGCCCGAACAGCTCGTCCTCGGCGCGCAGCGAGGCGACCGCCGCCTCCTGCGCGAGCTGGCTCACCCCGAACGGCACCGCCGTCTTACGCAGCGCCTCCGCCACCGGCTCATGCGCGATCGCGAAGCCGACCCGCAGACCGGCGAGACCGTACGCCTTCGAGAACGTCCGCAGGACACAGACGTTCGGCCGGTTCCGGTACAGCTCGACGCCGTCCGGCACCTCGGGGTCGCGGATGAACTCCCGGTAGGCCTCGTCGAGCACGACCAGCACGTCACCGGGCACCCGGTCGAGGAACCGCTCCAGCTCGGTCCGCCGTACGACCGTACCGGTGGGGTTGTTGGGGTTGCAGACGAAGATCAGCCGGGTCCGGTCGGTGATCGCGTCGGCCATCGCGTCCAGGTCGTGGACGTCCCCCGGGGTCAGCGGCACCTGCACCGGCCTGGCGCCGCTGATCTGGGTGATGATCGGGTACGCCTCGAAGGAGCGCCAGGCGTAGATCACCTCGTCGTCGGGGCCCGCGGTCGACTGGACCAGCTGCTGGGCGACGCCGACCGAGCCGGTGCCGGTGGCGATGTGGGAGGCGGGCACGCCGAAGCACCCGGCGAGCTCGTCCACCAGGGCCGAGCACGCCAGGTCCGGGTAGCGGTTGAAGTTGGCGGCGGCGGCCGTCACGGCCTCCATCACGCCGGGCAGCGGCGGGTAGGGGTTCTCGTTGGAGGACAGCTTGTAGGCCACGGGACCGCCGGCCGCGGCAGGCTTGCCCGGCTTGTAGGTGGGAATCCCCTCCAGCTCGGCACGCAGCTTGGGGCTCGTCTCGCTCACCGCAGTCCTCCTCGTGACCACCACCGGCTCCCGGCTTCAATACTGCTCACCTTATGAGGATTCGAGTCGGGTGCGAACAGCTGTGGACCCACCTCGTTCGCCACAGAAGACCTACCTCGTTCGCGGCAGAGGACTGGTCTCGTCGTCACACCGGCATCAGAGGCATCACAGCACGAAGGCGTACGAACTGGGGGGCGCGCCATACATATATCTACGCGCCGGTGGCTCACGCCGTGGCGCGCATCCCTCGTGCAGGTGAGTTGAGACCTCTTCGAAACATCGGTGTGTTGGCAGGCTCATCCGTGTCAACACGCCACGTCCTGGCATGTGAACGCTCAACTGACTTTGTTTCTAAGGCAATTGGGGTGCATCGACCATGCAGAAACGTGCCTGTCAACGCGTGCATATGCGTCCGCCCTACCCCACCGGATGAGCCCTACTATCGGCTCGCCATGACAGCAGCAGGGAAGCACCAGGTGAGCCGCGCGGAAACCTCACGCCGAGGCAACCGGCCGGGCCGGGCGGGCATCAGGGACGTGGCCGCCGCCGCCGGAGTGTCCATCACGACCGTCTCCGACGCCCTCAACGGCAAGGGCAGGCTCCCCGACGCCACCCGACGCCATGTCCGCGAGGTCGCCGACCGACTGGGCTACCGCCCCTCGGCCGCGGCCCGAACCCTCCGTACCGGCAAGTCGGGCCTCATCGGTCTGACCGTGACCACGTACGGGGATGAACCTTTCACCTTCACCGAGTTCGCGTACTTCGCGGAGATGGCGCGCGCCGCCACCTCGGCCGCGCTCGCCCGCGGCTACGCGCTCGTCATCCTCCCCGCGACCTCACGCCACGACGTGTGGTCGAACGTCGCCCTGGACGGCACGGTCGTCATCGACCCGTCCGACCAGGATCCGGTGGTCAGTGAGCTCGTGCGACAGGGTTTACCGGTGGTATCCGACGGCCGCCCGGTCGGCGCGCTGCCGGTCACCGCCTGGGTCGACAACGACCACGAGGCCGCCGTGCTCGACATCCTCGACCACCTGGCCGACGCCGGTGCCCGCCGTATCGGCCTGCTGACGGGGACCACGACGGACACGTACACGCATCTGTCGACCAGCGCCTATCTGCGCTGGTGCGAGCGGGTCGGCCAGGACCCGGTGTACGAGGCCTACCCCGCCCACGATCCGTGCGCGGGCGCCGTCGCCGCCGACCGGCTGCTCGCCCGCCCCGACCGCCCGGACGCGGTCTACGGCCTCTTCGACCCCAACGGCACCGATCTGCTCGCCGCCGCCCGCCGCTACGGGTTGCGGGTGCCGGAGGACCTGCTGCTGGTGTGCTGCAGCGAGTCCACGGTGTACGCCAATACCGAGCCGCCCATCACCACGCTCTCCCTGAAGCCCCGCCGCATCGGCACGGCGGTGGTCCAGCTGCTCATCGACGCGATCGAGGGCGTGCAGTCGGACTCGCCGGTCGAACAGGTGATACCGACCGAACTGATCATCCGTACCTCTTCTCAGCGACGTCCGCCACGGACGACGGTCAGCCCTCCCCGCGCACCGGAGAAGGGGTAGCCGGGGCCCGAAAGGGCGCCGGAAGGGGCGGGAAGGCGCCCAGCAGGGGGCGCAGGCGGTACGACGGGGGCGCACTCGTCGTACCGGCGGCCCACGGCTGTGTTTCTCGCACACAGCTCTACGGCCGTACTTCTCGTCGTACCACCGAGGCTGTGTGCCTGGTCGTCCGTGTCCGAACGGCCGGGCCGTCCGGACATCCGGCGTCGCCCCGGGAAACCGGTCCTCCGCCCCATCGGTGGGACCCGGCGCGTATGAGTGTGGTGTGCGCCGGGTGTGTGCGGGCTGCCGAAGCCCGGCCCAATCGGGGCGAAAGCCGCGATGAACAGGAGCCTTGCTCCGATTCACCACCCCTGGGTCATCACACGGCTCGATCCGCATTCCTATGATGGGCCCACGGCACCGCGGGCCGCTGAGACCAAGCAGCCCGCAGAGTGCAGCTGCGGCGCGATGGTGGAGGGGTCTGATGACTCAGGGGGCCGGTCAGGGACCCGAGGCGGAGCGGACGGCGACGTTGCGCGACTTCCGGGTACCCGCTTACGTGCACGAGACCGGTCCGTACGACCAGAACACGCATCCGGGCAACGCCACGCCGCCCCTGGAGGACGCCCGGGAGGACGCCTTGGAGCACCCGGAGGGCTACACGCCCACGCAGCGCGATCTGCCGGTCATCAAGCGCGGCGACACCCTGCAGGTGGCCGTGGACCCGGCGCCCGCCGCCGCACCGCAGCCCTCGACCGGCCCGGGACCCCTGTTCGTCGTCGGCGACGTACACGGCTACCTCGACGAACTGCTGGCCGCACTGCGGGAGAAGGGCCTGATCGACGAGGCCGGCAACTGGTGCGCGGGCACCGCCCGGCTGTGGTTCCTCGGCGACTTCACCGACCGCGGCCCGGACGGCATCGGCGTCATCGACCTCGTGATGCGGCTGTCCGCCGAGGCCGCGGCCGCGGGCGGCTACTGCAAGGCCCTCATGGGCAATCACGAGCTGCTCCTGCTCGGCGCCAAGCGGTTCGGCGACACTCCCGTCAACTCCGGCGCGGGCACCGCCACCTTCCAGGCGGCCTGGCTGCTCAACGGCGGCCAGAAGAACGACATGGACCGCCTCCAGGACCACCACCTGCAGTGGATGGCCCGCCTCGACGCCGTCGAGGAGGTCGACGGCCATCTCCTCGTCCACTCCGACACCACCGCCTATCTCGACTACGGGGACTCGATCGAGGCGGTGAACGACACCGTCCGCGAGACGATCACGCGCAACGACGCGGACGAGGTGTGGGATCTCTTCCGCAAGTTCACCAAGCGTTTCTCCTTCCGGGACGAAGGTGGAGCAGACGCCGTCCGTTCCCTCCTCGATACGTACGGCGGCACCCGTATCGTTCACGGACACAGCCCGATCCCGTATCTGCTGGGCGAGGTCGGCTCCGAGGAGGAGGACGAGAACGGCGGCGGCCCGCACGTCGAGGGACCGCACGTCTACGCCGACGGACTGGCCATCGCGATGGACGGCGGCGTGACGATGGCCGGAAAGCTGCTGGTCCAGCAACTGCCGCTGGACGACTGAGCGTTCAGAAGCGGCTGTCCAAGCGCTCGCTCGGCCGGCGCACCCCGTTGCAAGGCGGTCGGCGGCGGCGCAGGCCAGGGGCCAATTTCGTCAAACCCCCTGTCACCGCAGGCCGTCGCCGCTCTACCATCGCATTATCCGTAGCAGGCTCCCCTCCGTTTCTGCCCGACGGCTCGTTGGCATGCGAGCCCCAAGCCCTACGGAGCATCGGGGGATGCACATGAACAGCGTTCCGCAGCACCTGCACAGTGAGGACCGCCAGGAGTACGAGCGGGTCCTCGACGAGGCGCTGCGCTCCGCACCACACCACCCGGAGCTGGCCGCTGTGGGCCAGCGGCTCAATCCCGAACAGCTGCGCACCATGGCGCTCAACGCCTCCGCGCTCATCACGGCGGCCGCGGCGACCGAGTACCAGCACTACATAAAGGTCCGCGAGGAACTGCGCCACCCGGCGCCGTCCACCCCGTCGTCCCCGCGTGAGTCCGGTTCGGGGGAGCCGGGCTCGGGCGCGATGGGGCTCGCCACCTCCATGGGGGACGCCGCGCAGGCCGCCGAGGCCGCCGGGGCTGGCGCCGTGGCCGTCGCCGCCGTGCTCACCCCCGTCCTCGCCGGCACCGCTGCGGTGATCTTCCTGCTGGTCGGCTACCTCCTCATGGCGGTCGACTCCGATCGGACGGCCGCCCACGCCATGCTCAACGTCGGATGGACGTTCGGAGCGATCGCCGCCCTGGCGATCCTCGTCGCCACCGTCGGGCTGCTGCTCACCGCCCTGCGCAACCGTCCCTCCCTGGAGGCGGGAGCGTACGGCGAACTGAGCGACGAGGTCGACCGGGCGAGGGAAGCCTGGCGGGAGGCTCTGCTGGAGCGGGGCATCCTGCCGTTCCTGCAGAAGGCCCTCGCCAACCAGAGCACGAGCGCCCTGTCCCCCGAACCAGCCCCGCCCGCCCCCACCGGCCGCCTGCCGAAGATCGGGTACGACCGTCCGGGCTTCACCAGCCCCGACGACGGCCCCGCGGCCGGCCCCCGCCCGAGCTTCACCAGCCCGGACTACACGAGCCCGGACTTCGGCGGCCCGGAACACCAGCCGGAATAGCCGCTCGGCTTGCGCCCCCGCATACCTGGGGTCGGGGAGCGCAAGCCGATCGGTGGGGGTGGTTGTTCGGCGATGTGATGGTCGTACGACGTGATGCTCGCGCGCGGCTCAGAGAATGCCGGCGTGTCCGGCCGCGGTGATCCACGACGGGAACTCCGACAGCAGCCGGTCGTAGAGTTCCTGATCCGGTACGGAGCTGATGTCGTCCACTGCGAAGAAGCCGACGTTGTCCACACGCCGGCCGGGGAGGGTGTCGAACCGCTCCAGGACGCCGTAGTGGGACCGGCCGAGCCCCACGAACTGCCAGAAGACCGGCTCCTCCACCGCAGCGCGCAGCTCCTGTTCGATCGCCGCGTCCCGGTAGACCCCGCCGTCGGAGAAGAACAGCACGAGCGTGGGCAGGCTCGTGGGATTCTCCCGTACATAAGCCCTGACCTCGGCGATCGCCTTCTGCTCCTCGTTCTGGATGCCGACCGCCCGCATGTCCACCTGACCGGCCTCCAACCCCTTGCGGGGCTTCTTGCCCCGGCGGAACAGGCTGATCTCGCCCACCCGGACATGCAGCCGCAGCCACTCGGGGAGTTCGGCCAGACGGAGATCGGGGAGCCGGGCGGGGTTGCTGGCGAACGTCCAGGCCTGCATCTCGCCGTCGTCGTCGAGCTGCGCCGCCACCGCGGCCATCCGCTCCACGACGTCCGCCACCACACCGCGCGAGTACAGGAACGCCATGGAACCGGAGGCGTCCAGCACGAGCACGACCCGCGCGCGGACGCCCGCGGCCCCCCGCTTGCTCAGACTGACGGCGACCTGCTCCTTGCGCAGAGAGAGCCGCTTGCGCATGTCGACGGGGAGCCGCTCCTCCCCCTTGATCAGGCGGGGGCCGGGAGGTGGCGCAGCTGAAGTGGGCTGAGGGGGAGACTGCGGCGGCGACGGGGCTGTGGCCGGCATTGGCGTCGGCGACGCGGTGGCCGACGAAGGCGGCGGCGACGTGGCGCCCGCGTCGGCCGGTTCCTCGTCGACCGTGATCCCGAAGTCGGTGGCCAGTCCCGCGAGCCCGGAGGCGTACCCCTGGCCGACCGCGCGGAACTTCCAGCGCCCTTCTCGCAGATACAGCTCGCCGCAGATGAACGCCGTCTCGGTCTCGGCCCGCATCTCGAAGCGCGCCAGTTCGGACCGCCCGTCCGGGCCGAGCAGCCGTAGCGTCAGCCCGGCCACCTGCCCGAAGGTGCCGCCGTCGGCCGACGCACCGAGCACGACCCGTGTGACGGCGCTCTCCAGCGCGCCGAGGTCCACCTGGACCGTGTCGGTCATGACCCCGCCGGCCCGCTGCTTGCCGAGGTGGGTGACGGCGCCGGAGGCATGGCGCGGCTGGTTGTAGAAGACGAAGTCACCGTCGTCACGCACCCGCCCGGCGGAGGTCAGCAGCAGTGCCGAGGCGTCGACGTCCGGCCTTCCGGGCCCCTCGGACCAGCTGAGCTCCGCCCTTACGGCGGGAGAGTCGACCGGCAGGTTCGCGCCCTTGCTCATGGATCCCGCGTTCATGGACTCAGTCAAGCACCGACACCCCTGATTCCGAGCCGTGCGCGCCGAGGCGTTCGGTGACCCCGGGACGTTCGGTGGCACCGGGACGCTCGGTTGTGCCGAGGCGGATCGGCGCCCTCTCCGCGACGTCCGCGGCGGCCCGTACGAACTCGCGAACGCGCTGCGTGGTGTTTCCCTCCCGCCAGACCGGTCCCCGTTCGATCAGTGGTGTGTCGTACATGTGCACGTACGACACGTCCGGCCGGGGGTAGTAGCGCCGGGCGTGTTCTCCGACCGGGAGGACGCCTCTGCCCATCGCGACCAGCGTGAGCATCTCGGAGAAGGACCCTCCGGACGGCCCCTTCGGCACGGGTCTGCCCGACGGGGTGCGGTCGGGGGTGCGGTCCCGTTTGAACCCCGCCGACGTCACCTCCGGGTACTGCACCACGGGGTGGTCCGCCAGCACCTCGACGGAGACCGACTCCTCGCCGGCGAGCGGATGCCCGGCGGCGACCGCGAGCATCCGCCGCTCGGTCAGCATGACGGGCCCACGGGCCATCCCGTCGAAGGGGTACGAGGCGATGAGCACGTCGATCGAGCCGTCGAGGAGGCTCGCACGGGAGTTGGACAACTGGACCTCCCGTATCTCGACCCGGCACTCGGGATGCTGCTCGCCGAAGAGGGCGACCGCTTTCAGGAGCGCGGGTGCCGTCACCTCGCCGAGGAAGGCGACCCGCAGTTCTCCCGTGACACCGCGACTGGCGTCGGCGGCCCGGCGCAGCGCCTCTCGCATCCCGGCGACCAGGGGGCCGAGCTCATCGGCCAGCTGCCGTCCGACGGGTGTGAGGCGCACGGTTCTGCTGGTCCGCTCGAACAGCGTGCCCCCGATCCGCCGCTCCAGCTTCTTGATCACCTGGCTGACCCGTCCCGTCGTGACCCGCAGACGCTCGGCGGTACGGCCGAAGTGCAGCTCCTCGGCCAGCGTCAGAAAGGCCTCGAGTTCGACCCGTTCCAGCATGGTCCCCCGTTTCGTTCAGTCACACTCAACGATCGTATGCAGATCCCGTCTTGATGGCGTATCCCCGTCGGCGGATCGTGAGAGGCGTCCACCGCAGCCCACACCCGACAGCCAAGGAAGCTCCCATGACCTCTCTGCGCGTGAAGGCCTTCGACCACCTGGTCCTCAACGTCGGCGACGTCGAGCGGGCCCTGGACTTCTACGCCGGACGCCTCGGCCTGGAACCGGTCCGTGTCGCCGCATGGCGGGCCGGCGAGGTCCCGTTCCCGTCGGTACGGATCACCCCCGACACCATCGTCGACCTGGTCGCCCGACCACGCGGCGAATCGAACGTCGACCACATATGTCTCACCGTCGACCCCCTGGACTGGGACGAGTTCATCTCGTCGGGATCCTTCACGGTCCTCGAAGGCCCGGTCCAGCGCTTCGGCGCACGCGGCACCGCCACCTCGGTCTACGTCGCGGACCCGGACGGCAACACCGTGGAGCTCCGCTGGTATCCGCAGGACCGATGAACGACGCCCCGCCCGGCGGAGCAGGACGGCCCGCGACTCTCCATGAGGCGCGAGCCGCCCGGTGGGGCTGCGAACTAATCCGCCAGTGGCAGGTACACCCGGTTCCCGCTCGCCGCGAACTCCTTCGATTTCTGGAGCATCCCCTCGGCGATGTCCTCAGGTGACACGCCCTCAGCCACCGCACCACCGAACCGCTCCGTGATGGTTTGGCTGATCTTCATCGAGCAGAACTTCGGCCCGCACATCGAGCAGAAGTGAGCCGTCTTGGCCGGTTCGGCGGGCAGGGTCTCGTCGTGGAACTCGCGTGCCGTGTCCGGGTCGAGGGCCAGGTTGAACTGGTCCTCCCAGCGGAACTCGAAGCGGGCGTCGGACAGTGCGTCGTCCCACTCCTGCGCACCGGGATGCCCCTTGGCGAGGTCGGCCGCGTGGGCTGCGATCTTGTAGGTGATGACACCGGTCTTGACGTCGTCGCGGTTGGGCAGGCCCAGGTGTTCCTTGGGCGTGACGTAGCAGAGCATGGCCGTGCCCCACCAGGCGATCATCGCGGCACCGATACCGGAGGTGATGTGGTCGTACGCCGGGGCGACGTCCGTCGTCAGCGGGCCGAGCGTATAGAACGGAGCTTCATCACAGATCTCCTGCTGAAGGTCGATGTTCTCCTTGATCTTGTGCATCGGGACATGGCCCGGGCCCTCGATCATCGTCTGTACGTGGAAACGCCTGGCGATCGTGTTGAGTTCCCCGAGCGTGCGCAACTCCGCGAACTGCGCCTCGTCGTTGGCGTCCGCGATCGAGCCCGGCCTGAGGCCGTCGCCCAGCGAGTACGTGACGTCGTAGGCGGCGAGGATCTCGCAGAGTTCCTCGAAGTTCTCGTACAGGAACGATTCCCTGTGGTGCGCCAGGCACCAGGCCGCCATGATCGAGCCGCCGCGCGAGACGATCCCGGTCTTGCGGTTGGCGGTGAGCGGGACGTACGCGAGGCGCACGCCCGCGTGGACCGTCATGTAGTCCACGCCCTGCTCGGCCTGTTCGATGACGGTGTCCTTGTAGATCTCCCAGGTCAGTTCCTCGGCCCTGCCGTCGACCTTCTCCAGCGCCTGGTACAGCGGCACCGTGCCGATGGGGACGGGGGAGTTGCGCAGCACCCACTCGCGGGTGGTGTGGATGTTGCGGCCGGTGGACAGGTCCATGACCGTGTCGGCGCCCCAGCGGGTCGCCCAGGTCATCTTCTCCACCTCCTCCTCGATGGAGGACGTCACCGCCGAGTTGCCGATGTTGGCGTTGACCTTCACCAGGAACCTCTTGCCGATGATCATCGGCTCGATCTCCGGGTGGTTGACGTTGGCCGGCAGCACCGCGCGACCCGCCGCGATCTCCTCACGCACCACCTCGGGAGAAACGTTCTCCCTGATGGCCACGAACTCCATTTCGGGCGTGATCTCCCCCCGGCGCGCATACGCGAGCTGGGTGACGGCCTTGCCGTCCCGGCTGCGCCTCGGCAGCCGAGGCCGCCCGGGGAACACCGCGTCGAGATTACGCAGTCCGCCGCGCGGCGAGGTGTGCTTAATGCCGTCGTCCTCGGGACGGACCGGACGACCGGCGTACTCCTCCGTGTCACCACGGGCGATGATCCAGTTCTCGCGCAGCGGCGCCAGGCCCCTGCGTACGTCGGTGTCGACGAGCGGATCGGTGTACGCGCCGGAGGTGTCGTACAGCGTGACGGACTGCCCGTTGGTGAGGTGCACCTGACGGACCGGCACACGCAGGTCGGGGCGAGCGCCCTCGATGTACCCCTTGTGCCAGCCGATGGACTTCCCGGTCTTCTCGCTGGTCTCGTCGGCCGTGTCTCCGTCGGCCGCGTACTGCGTGAAGGCAGGCGTGCGTGCGTCCTTGTTGGTCATGAGACCTACTCCCTACGCCGGCATTACCCGGTAACAGGTTCGGCGGTCGACGCAGCGGCTACCGTCTGTCGACGTTTCATGTGAAACATCACTCGCTGTGGTGACGTTCCACGTGAAACATCGCGAAGACGGAGGTCAGCGCCCTCTCAGCCCGGTGCTCCGAGCTCCCGCGTGTGCAAAGGTGGCTCCACGCTAGCGTCATGTGTGGCGCGGTGAACAGTGGGCCTCTGCCGTTCTTGCGATGATCGGGCGGTGACCACGACACACCAGTCCCCGTATCCGCCCGGCGAGCCCCCTCGCAGGCCGGGCGCCACTGGCGGCCCTGCCAACGGTCCCGCCGGTGGCCTCGGAAACCGTCCTGGAAGCAGCTCCGGGGGCGGCTTCGGACGCGGCCCGGGAAGCGGTCCGGGCGGCGACTTCAGAAGCGGTCCGGGGCGCGAGGACGGCCGTGCCTTCAGCAGCGGCTTCGACCGCGGTCACGATGTCGGGCACGGCCATGGGCCGGGGCAGGGGTCACCTCCAGGTCCCGGCGACGGCCCCAACTCCGGGCATCAGCACGGCCATGGCGGCGGTCACACCGGCGGACACGGCACCGGTTCCGGGGGCGGGCACGGCCACGGGCACGGGCAGTCGCACGGGCACAGCCACAGCCACGGTCCGGCCGCGCCCGTCTCCAAGCATCTCCGCAAGGTCATCGGAGCCATCCTCATCCCGTTCGCAGCCGCGGTGCTCGTCGGGCTCGTGGTGCTGTGGCCCGGCGGTGCCCCACCGCACGAGCGCACCGGGGTCGGCTTCGACCGGCAGACGCAGCACGCCACGGTCACCAAGGTCGTCAGCGTGAGCTGCCAGTCGGTGAACTCCTCCGGTGGCACCCCGACCGGTGACACCTCCACCGCCGAGGGCTCCTCCGCCGTACAGCAGGCGAACGGCACCTGCAAGAAGGCCACGATCCGCGTGGACACCGGCGACGACAAGGGCCGTACGTTCACCGAGATCGTCCAGCCGGACCAGTCACGACAGTTGGAGCAGGGCGAGAAGGTCGTGGTGGCCTACGAGCCCTCCGCACCGAAGGACCTGCAGTACTCGGTCACCGATGTGAACCGCCGTATCCCGATGACGGTGCTGGCCGTCATCTTCGCGGTCGCCGTCGTGGTCGTGGGGCGGCTGCGCGGTGTCATGGCGCTGGTGGCGCTCGCCGCGAGCTTCCTGATCCTGAACTTCTTCATCCTGCCCGCGATCCTGCAGGGCTCGAACCCACTGCTCGTGGCCGTGGTGGGGTCCAGCGCCATCATGCTGATCGCCCTGTATCTGTGCCACGGCCTGTCGGCCCGAACATCCGTCGCCGTGCTCGGCACGCTCATCTCGCTGATGCTGATCGGCCTGCTCGGCTCCTGGTTCGTCGACTGGGCCGCGCTCACCGGCAACACGGACGACAACACCGGTCTGATCCACGGTCTGTACCCGTCGATCGACATGAGCGGTCTGCTGCTGGCCGGGATCATCATCGGCTCGCTCGGTGTCCTCGACGACGTCACGGTCACCCAGACGTCGGCGGTCTGGGAGCTGCACGAGGCCAACCCGGCGATGGGCCGGCGCGGGCTGTACCGGGCCGGCATCCGGATCGGCCGCGACCACATCGCGTCCGTGGTGAACACGCTCGTCCTGGCCTACGCCGGTGCCGCCCTGCCGCTGCTGCTGCTTTTCTCGATCGCGCAGAGCAGCGTCGGCACGGTCGCCAACAGCGAGCTGGTCGCCGAGGAGATCGTGCGCACCCTCGTGGGCTCGATCGGGCTGGTGGCGTCGGTGCCGGTCACCACGGCCCTCGCGGCCCTCGTGGTCGCGGCCGACCGCCCGGAACCGGGTTCGGCGGCCGCGGCCGCACCGGCGGGAGCGCCGGCGGCCGACCAGGCCACCCAGCCCCGCGGCGGCCGGGGGAGACGGCGCAAGCACTGAGGCGGCGCGTGCGGGCACAGCGGCGGCACGGCAGCGGCACGCATGCACTGCAGGCAGATGCACCAGGCACAGAGGGGGATGCGGGCGCCCTAAGGCGCTCGCATCCCCCTGAAGAAGAAGCGTTCCTGCATGGCCCCACCCCCTGGCGAAGCGTTACGCCAGCGTCGGCCGTCGGACTGTCAGCCGGTGCTCTGCTCCTCGGCGAGGATCCGGTCCAGCGCCTCGTCGAGATGGGCGTCGAAGTCGGCGAGCGCACCCTCCTGGCCCAGCGGGACCAGCTTGTCGGTACGGTCCAGGAAGGCCACCAGGGGAGCCGCCGAGGACCGGAACAGCGCCTGGTCACCGCCCACCTGAAGCCGGATCAGCACCTCACCGAGCACATCGGGGTCCACGGGCGAGACCCGTACGTCCCCCTCCCCGCACGGCCTACCCACCCCGTCGATGAGCAGCTCGCGCCCGAAGGCCCAGGTCACCGGGGCATCACCGGGCAGATGGAAGGTGAGCCGTACGGCGTAGGGATCGCGCGACTCATAGCCCAGTTCCACCGGGATGCGGAACGAGAGCTCCTCGGACACGAGGAAGCTCATCATGACCTCTGCCTGAACTGCCTGTACGGACTCGCGCATCGCGTTACCCCGTCATTTGCCGTCGAATGGCCGGTAATCAACCCCTGACACTGCACCGCATCTTGCTGAACGTGCACAACAGATCACAAGGAGTGAGTTTTCACATACTGATAGAGATCGCGATTGACCCCAACTTGCTCGCGATCTCGCTCTGCAGCTGTCGTGCCGCAGGGAGCAGCCGGTCGGCCTGACGGGCGGGCAGGGAGATGGCCATCGTCGCCATCGTGGCGCCCACAGTGATCGGGATCGCGGCGCACACCGTGCCCAATGCGTATTCCTGCCTCTCCACGACCGGTTCCATGCGCCGCGTCCGCTCCAGGCGTCGCAGCAGGGTGTGGTCGTCACGCACGGTGTACGGGGTGAGCGACTGAACGGGGTAACGGTCCAGGTGGTCGCGGCGGGCGTCGTCGTCCATCTGGGACAGCAGACACTGGCCGATGGCGTGCGCGTGCGCCGTCTCACGGAAGTCGGCCCACTCCTGCACCGCCGGATTACCCGGGCTGTCGGAGACGCACATGATCTCGATCTCGCCGTCGCGGTACCGGGCGTAGTACACGGGGGCACCGATCGAATCACGCCACCCGGCAAGGGTGTCGGCGACCGTGCTGCGACGTTTCTGCGCGGCGCCGTTGCCGGCCAGCCGCTCGGCCGCCTCGCCGAGGAAGAACAGTCCCTTGTCCCGCCGTAGATAGCCCTCGTACACGAGGGTGCGCAGCAGGTGGTACGCCGTGGGCAGCGCGAGGCCGGTCTCACGGGCGAGCTGCTTGGCAGGGGCTCCGCACTCGTGCTCTGCGACGGACTCCAGCAGCCGCATCGCACGCTGCACCGAGCCGATGAGCGTCATGGCGGGGTTCGGCTGCGCCGGCGCGGAACGGGGCTGCTCGGGGAGTCCCGTGCCCGAAGGACGCTGGAGCGGGGGCGCGGGTGGACGCCGGACGGGGGGTGCGTGTGGTTCCGGGGATACGGTGTCGACCAGGGCCAAGGGGTCACTCCCGAAGCGCGAGGGGGCGGCCCGTGCGGGGAGACACGGGAGGGGGGTGTACGCCGCTCGCGGGGTTCTTCCCCGCGTCGAGTTCCGGACTTTAACCGTCCGCCACCGCCCGGGAACCGGCCCTGCGGGAAACTTCCCCCAGCCGAGGGAACAGGCGATTCCTGTTACCGCTCAGTGGTCTCCCGCGCCGCTCACCAGTCGCCGCGCGAGGAGGACCCCGCCATGAACTTCCGTACGACATAGACCAGTCCGCCGACCAGGGCCACGAAGATCAGCACCTTGAACAGGAGCCAGACCAGGAAACCCACGACGTTGGCTATGAGGCCGCCGAAGACGACCAGGGCGATGACCGGCACCGCCACCCACTTCACCCACCACGGCAGTCCCGCGAAGATCTCTCGCATCGCCCTCGTCCTTGTCCTCGTCCGTCCGGAACTCCTGTGAGTCCGGCTGCTTCCGATGTCCTGCCGTCGATGCTAGGTCCGCGGAGGGTACCGGCGGGGGCCCGGCGCCCCTTGTCCTCCCCTGATCGATCCCCTAGGGAACCCGGGGTGCCGGGTCAGGCCTCAGGCGGAGAGAACACCACCATGACCCGCAGATCCTCGCTGATGTGGTGGAACTTGTGCGCGACCCCGGCCGGGACGTACACCACGCTGCCGCGCGCGACCTGGGTGGTCTCCATCCCGACGGTGATCGAGGCGCGGCCGCTCACGACGAAGTACACCTCGTCCTGGTTGTGCGGGTTCTGTGGATCGTGTTCCCCGGCGTTGAGCGCGTACAGGCCCACGGACATGTTCCGCTCCCGCAGAAACTGCAGGTAGGCGCCGTCGTTGGCGGCCCGCTCCGCCTCCAGTTCGTCCAACCGGAATGCCTTCATCGTATTGGTCCGCCCTCGCCCGGTGCCCGTTGCCGATCTCTCTGCCACGATTCGACACATGAAGAATTTCGTAGTCAAGACGATCGCCAACGCGGGTGCCCTGGCGGTCGCCGTCTGGGCGCTGTCCGGCATAACCCTGTCCGGTGACAACACGGGCAAGGAGGTCTTCACCCTCCTGCTCGTCGCCCTCCTCTTCGGCCTGGTGAACTTCCTGGTCAAGCCGATCGTGAAGGTGCTGACCTTCCCCCTGTTCGTCCTGAGCCTCGGTCTGATCACCCTGGTCGTCAACGCCCTGATGCTGCTGCTGACCTCGTGGCTGGCCGACGCGTTCGACCTGAGCTTCCACGTCGACGGCTTCTGGACCGCGGTCGGCGGCGGCCTGATCGTCTCCGTCGTCTCCTGGGCGCTCAACGTCGTCCTGCCGGACGGGGACTGAGCCCGCGATGACCTACCGCGTCTGTTTCGTCTGCACCGGCAACATCTGCCGCTCGCCGATGGCCGAATCGGTCTTCCGCGCGCGCGTGGAGGAAGCCGGTCTCGACGGGCTGGTCGAGGTCGACAGCGCCGGCACGGGCGACTGGCACGAGGGCGAGGGCGCCGATCCGCGCACCCTCTCCGTCCTGGAGCAGAACGGTTACGCCCTCGATCACACAGCCCGGAGGTTCGAGCCGTCCTGGTTGGCCCGCCTCGACCTCGTGATCGCCCTGGACGCCGGACACCTCAAGGCCCTGCGCCGCCTGGCGCCCACCGCGCAGGACGCCGGGAAGGTGCGCCTGCTGCGCTCCTACGACCCCGCAGCGCAGGACGACCTCGACGTCCCCGACCCCTACTACGGCGGCCGGGACGGCTTCGAGGAGTGCCTCGAAATGGTGGAGGCGGCGTCTGTCGGTCTGCTGGCCGCCGTACGCGAGGATCTGGAAGGACGGCTGCCATGAGCGGCTCCGCCGCGACCGGCGGCCTCCCCGAGGACGCCGGTGAGGGCACACGCGCGGTTCGGGCCGGGCTGCCCGAGCCGGTGAAGTACGAACCGACCCTTCCGGGCCCGGTGTTCGCCGCGCACTACCACCTGCCGGGGCAGCCGACCGGGCCGTACACCTACGGCCGCGACGAGAACCCCACCTGGACCCGTCTGGAGCGGGCCATCTGTGAGCTGGAGGCACCGGGGCAGGACGGGGTGGAGACGCTCGCGTTCGCCTCCGGCATGGCGGCGATCTCGGCGCTGCTCTTCTCCCGGCTGCGCTCCGGCGACACTGTCGTCCTGCCCAGCGACGGCTACCAGGCGCTGTCCCTGGTGCGCGCCCAGCTGGAGTCGTACGGGATCGAGGTGCGGACCGCCCCGACCGGCGGCGACGCCCAGCTCGATGCCCTCGACGGCGCCCGGCTGCTGTGGATCGAGTCGCCGTCGAACCCCGGCCTCGACGTGTGCGACATCCGGCGGCTCGTCGAGGCGGCACACGCGCGTGGCGCCCTCGTGGCCGTCGACAACACCCTCGCGACCCCGCTCGGACAGCGCCCGCTGGAGCTCGGCGCCGACTTCTCCGTGGCCAGCGGTACGAAACAGCTCACGGGGCACGGCGACGTCCTCCTCGGATACGTCACCGGTCGGTCCGGGGAGGAGATGACCGCCGTACGACGCTGGCGGAAGATCGCCGGAGCGATCCCCGGGCCGATGGAGGCCTGGCTGGCGCACCGCTCCATCGCCACGCTCCAGCTGCGCGTCGACCGGCAGGCCGCCAGTGCCCTGGCCGTCGCCGAGGCGCTGCGGGTCAGGCCGGAGGTGACCGGGCTGCGCCACCCCGGACTGCCCGGCGACCCGGCCCACGAGGTGGCGGCCCGGCAGATGCGGCGCTTCGGATGCGTGGTGTCGTTCACGCTGCCCACGCGCGCGCGTGCCGAGCGTTTTCTGGCGGCGCTGCGGCTGGTGGACGACGCGACCAGCTTCGGCGGCGTGCGCTCCACCGCCGAGAGGCGTGGGCGCTGGGGCGGCGACGCGGTGCCGGAGGGCTTCATCCGGCTGTCGGTCGGCGCCGAGGACCCCGAGGACCTGGTGGCGGATGTGCTGCGTGCGCTGGAGGAGTCGGCGCCATGACCGGTTTACGGACGCCCGGGTGGCGTCCCCCTGCGTACGACGGACGGTCCGAGCCTCCCCCCTCGTGGCTCGGACCGTCCTCGGTTCCACGCGCGAAGAACCGCGCGAACAAGGCTAGTTGACTCTGTGTCAGTGTCCAATCACAGTAGCGACAGGGACCTATCGACATATTTATAGTTGGGCCCTGCCCCCGAGCCGGGACAAAGACGGGGGAAGGCAGGAGGACACACCGTGGATCTGGCCTTGCTGCGCACCTTCGTGACCGTGCACCGGGCCGGCTCCTTCACCCGCGCCGCCTCTCTGCTGGGCCTGTCCCAGTCGGCCGTCACCTCGCAGATCCGCACGCTGGAACGGCAGCTGGGCCGCCCTCTGTTCCTGCGCCAGGCGCGCGGGGTGACACCGACGACCATCGGGGACGAGCTCGCCCACAAGGCCGCCCCCCATCTCGACGCCCTGGTGGAGATCACCGAGACCGGCCTCGACGACGAGTCCTCCCTGCGCTCCCTGCACCTCGCCGGGCCCCCGGAGTTCACCGCCGAGCGAGCCCTCCCCGCTCTCACCGAACTGACCGGCGACGACGGTCAGGGACTCACCCTGCGCGTCTCCTTCGGCACCGCCGAGGAGGTCCTGGAAGGACTGTCGGCCGGGCACCACGACCTCGCCATCAGCACCGCACGGCCACGCGGCGCCCTGCTCACGGCCACCCCGCTGTGCGACGAGGAGCACGTCCTGATCGCCGCCCCGCAGTGGGTGGAGCGGATCGACACCGGGAAGCTTCGCCGCAAGGGCGCTGCCGCGCTGGAGAACCTCCCGGTGGTCGAGGTGCACGAGTCGCTGCCCCTCGTCTCCCGCTACTGGGCCTCCGTCTTCGACTCCCGTCCCGCGGCCTCCGGCACGGTCATCGTCCCCGACCTGCGCGCGGTGCTCGCCTGTGCCGTCGCGGGCGCCGGGCTCGCGGTGCTGCCCCGCTACCTGTGCGAGCCCGCCCTGGAGCGCGGTGACGTCGTCGCCCCGCACGAGCCGGCGGTGCCGCCGCTGCGGACGTACGTGCTGGTCGTGCGAACCGGCACCCTGGCGATGCCGCATGTCGCACGCGCCCACGAGTGGCTTCTGGGGGCGGCCGCAGGATGGTGCTAAGCGAGCTCGGGGCAGCTTCCGCGGCACCGTCACCAGGTGCGCTCTCCTGGTGACGTTTCGCGATGTTTCACGTGGAACATGCGGGGCCACATTTCTCCCATGACCGTCCGACCTGTGGTCAAGCGCACCGCCCGTGCCGTTCTGCTGGACGGCGACGACCTCATCCTGATCAAGCGCACCAAGCCCGGTGTCGATCCGTACTGGGTCACGCCCGGTGGCGGCGTCGAGCCGGATGACGCGACCGTCGTCGACGCCCTGCACCGCGAAGTGCACGAGGAACTGGGTGCGAAGATCACCGATGTGGTTCCCTGCTTCGTCGACACCGTCGAGCACATCGGCGAGGACGGCGGCGCGACCGGCGTGAAGGTGCAGCATTTCTTCGTCTGCCGTCTGGAGTCCATGGACCCCTCCCTGCGGCACGGCCCCGAGATCGACGAGCCCGCCGGGGAGTACGAGATCGTCTGGGTGCCGTTCACCCGGGTGGGCATCGCGTCCGTCCATCTCGTGCCGCTGTCGCTGCGCCATTACCTCGACGGCAACATCGAGGGCGTACGCGCCATGCACGCGCCCGATCTCGGGTGAACCCGTAGGGACCGCCTCCGCGTCAGCTGCCGGAGGCGACGAGTTCCTCCACCGAGTCGTGCCGTATGCGCTCCAGGGGGAAGCCGACACCGCGCAGAGCGTCCACGCCGCTGCGGATCATGCCGGGCGGGCCGGAGACATAGGCGTCGTACTCGGTCCAGGGTCCGAAGGTCCGTATGGCGTCGGGCAGCTGAAGCAGACCGTGCCGGTCGACCACCGGGTGCACCTCCAGCCACGAGTGCGCCTGCTGGAGGCGGAGCATCGTGTCGATGTCGTACAGGTCGTGGTCGCTTCGGGCGCCGTAGAACACCTCGACCGGGCGGCGGGCGCCGTGCTCGGCGACATCCTCGACCAGCGCCTTGATGGGGGCTATGCCGGTGCCGCCGCCCAGGCAGAGCAGCCCACTGTCCCGGGTGTGGTCGACGGTCATCGAGCCGGCCGGCGGCCCGAGCCGTACGACGTCGCCGGGCCGGGCGCGGTGCACCAGGGCGTTGGAGACCCAGCCGGCCGGAATCGCCTTCACGTGGAAGGCCAGAAGCCCGTCGGACCGGGGCGCCGAGGCGAACGAATAGTGCCGCCAAATGCGCGGCCACCAGGGTGTCTCGAGGCTCGCGTACTGTCCGGCGCGGAAGGGATAGGGCTGGTCGGGCCGGAGGGCGAGGACGGCGACGTCCGGTGTTCTGAGGTCGTGGGAGACGATCTCCGCCTGCCACCAGGCCGGAGCGTGCAGCTCGTCCGCAGCCGCCGCATCGATCATGACCTGCGAGATCGTCGTGTACGCCCGGACCCAGGCGGCTTCGGTCTCGGCGTCCCAGACGGCGTCGGCGTACTTGTTCAGCGCGCCGATGAGGCACTCGCCGACGGCCGGGTAGTGCTCGGCCCGGGTGCCGTACTTGCGGTGGCCGCGGCCGAGGTTCTGCAGGTACTCGACGAGGACCGGCGTGTTGTCGATGTGCTCGGCGGCGGTCAGCAGGGCCTTGAGCAGCCGGTCGCGCTGAGCGTCCATCGCGGGCGGGAAGAGCGGGCGCAGTTCGGGGTGGCGGACGAACAGCATGGCGTAGAAGTACGAGGTGACCTTGTCGGCCACCGGGGCCACCTGGGCCATGGTCCGGCGGATGAGGACGGCGTCCGGGGACGCCTCCTCCTGGGCGGGGCCGGAGGCGGGCCGCTGGGCGGGGGCCATGGGATCGGTGAGCGGAGAGGGTTGTGCCGCCCCGGTGGGCGGGGAGGGCTGCGCCGCCGAGGGCTTGGGGGCTCCGGCGGGCCCCGAGAGGTAAGGGGCGGACGATGCGGCGCGCTGTAGGGGGGTACCGGCCAGGGTGGCCGCTCGCGCCAAGACGGGCTGTTGGGCCTGAGCGGGTGTGCGAGGCTCGGCGGGAGGCTGAGGCCCCTGCGGCGCCGGGGACCGTCCGAGAGCGTCGGCGCCCACGGTCGCCGGTGGGGCTCCCATCGGTGCGGCAGGGGCGCCTGACGGGCCGTACGGGCTCTGTGGCCCGGTTTCCGGCTGACGCCCCACGTCCGCCTCCACGCGCTGTCCCGTGTCCTTGGGGGCGCCTTGGGGCGAGTCACCGTAGGCCCGACGGGGATCGCCGTCGGTCTGAGGCGTGCCACGGCCCACCGGGCGCAGTGCGGCCAGACGGCGGCGGCCGTCCGACGCCCCTTGCTCGCCCCCCGTAGCCGGCTCCGGCTGTTTGCGCGGCGAGAACCATCCCTCCCCGCCGCCGGACGTGCCGTTGTCGGCCGAATTGGTGGTCGGAGCGTCCATGGTCTGCCTCGCCTCGAACATCTTTCGGTCGGTCTGCGCACTTCCTGGCTCGGAAGAGGCCTGCTTCCCCCGCAGACGGCTTGCTTTTCCGTTCGGTTCCGCGGGCGGCAAGGCCCGCGGTCCACCCGTGTTTCCGCTCCGCACGAACGCATGAGACGAGAGTGCGACCTGGTCCGCAGCACTCTCACCGCAGCATCCCACCCCTTGTGGACACCGCGGTCGCGCAACCGGAAATGCGGGTCTTCGATCTCTCCGTCCCGTTAGGCTGCACTGCCCTGTTCCCGGCCCACTCGGAAGGGGTGCACCAAGTCCCGCGCACCTCATCCCGGAAGCGAACCGGAGTCGACCATACCGGCCGCGGTGGGCCGCACAAGTCCCCCCTTCCTTCCCCTGGAAAACGGCCGGGGTGTGAACCGTCGATTCCCTCAACTACCGGGCGTGACGCACCAATTCATAGGCATCCCACAGATCTTTCCCCGTGTAGGAATGGGTCGCGAGGCTCAACAGATGCCGGTCCGCGTTGACCGCCACGGAGACGGGCACTGCTCCGAACAGGTCTTTGTCGGAGCCCGAGTCGCCATACGCGACGCAGTCGTCCCTCGTCACCCCGAACTCCGCGCACAGCCGATCGGCGATCACCACCTTCGCCGCGGCACTGAGCACTCCCGCCGGATCCACCGGCTCGGTGAAGGGAAGGGTGGGAAAACGCGATCCATAGGCCGCGTGAGCGCCCCAGCCCGTGAGTTTTTCCACGAAGAAGGAGGGCGAGAGCGACACGACGGCGCAGTACTCGCCCCGGCTGCCGATCTCCGCCCAGACCTCACGGATGCGCGCCAGCCAGGGAGCACCCTCGAACGCCGCCGCCACATGCTCCTCGGTGAGGCTCGCCCACAACGCGTGCACCTGAAGCGCGTACTCCGGCGGTTGGATCCGCCCTGCCGACGCAGCCCGGTCCAGCTCCACCGTCTCGGCCTCCAGGCCGAGTTGGCGTGAGATCTCCCGTGGCGCGGACGTTCCGTGCAGCAGGGTGCCGTCGAGGTCGAAGAGATGCAGTCTCGCCATGGGCCGAGGCTAACCGGGCGGGTGGTCCGCCTCCTGACAGCGGTTCGCCGCCCCGGACTGCGTGTTTCACGTGAAACAGCGGCACACGGCCCCTTGTCCCCGCTGTCGAAGCCCTGTGCGGTTGACAACGACATGGCCAAAAGCACGTACGTCTCAGGGGAAACAGGTGGACGCCAGGGGTGCCGGTCGGACAGCCTGGCCCGCGTGCCGACTCCTTCCCTCGCCGCTCTGCCCATCCGCCGTCTGACGCACCGCGATCTCACCGCCTGCGCCGACTTGTCCGAGGACCGGGGGTGGCCGCGCGAGGAGCACAAGTGGGGTCTCCTCCTTTCCGCCGGAAGGGGATACGGCATCGACGACCCCGTCGGAGGTCTGGTCACCGCCTGCGTCGTCACGGAGTACGGCTCGCACGACCGTCCCGCCCTCGGGGCCATCGGGATGGTGCTGGTCGCCGAACGGCATGCCCGGCAGGGCGTCGGTCGTCGGCTGATGCAGCATGTCGTCTCCACGATGGGTCCAACCCCACTGACCCTGCACGCCACGCCGAACGGCCGTCCGCTGTACGAGGAGCTCGGCTTCAAGACCACGGGCCGGGCGGAGATGGTGCTCGGGCACTTCACCCCCGACGGCTCGTCGTCGGACATCGCCACCCGCGCGGCCACGGCCGAGGACCTGCCGGCGATCCTCCGGCTCGACGAGGAGGTGTTCGGCGCCGATCGCACGCACATGATCACGCGGCTGCCCGCCTTCGCCGACCAACTGCGGGTCGCCGAGGACGGTGGCCGGATCATCGGCTACGCGGCCGCCTGGCCGAACATGGCCACCCATGTGGTGGGTCCGCTGATCGCCCGGGACACGGAGACCGCGAAGGCTCTGGTGGCCTCCCTCGCGGCCCGCACCGACCGGCCCCTGCGGACGGACATCGACGTACGACACAAGGAACTGCTGGCGTGGGTGAAGGCCCGGGGCCTGCAGTCGATCGCCTTCAACGCCATGATGAACCATGGCATCGCGGAGCTGCCCGGCGACTGGAGCCGACGGTTCGCCCCGCTGACGGTGGCGGCAGGCTGAGGCGCACACCCGACGGTTCTGCGGGCTGCCCGGGTTCACGGGCTGCCCGGGTTCAGTGGTGGACGGCCGCACGTGGTGCGGTGGGCACGCCACCGATGACGATCGTGCCGGGAGCGCCGCTGTCACGGCGTTCCAGCGCGGACGAGACGACGGCGAGGAGCAGGGGCCGTGGCGATGACGCGGCCACCCAGCCAGGCGGACAGCGCGTTGCCGAGGTTGAAGGCGCCGATGTTCACGGCCGAGGCCGGCGTCGGGGCACCATGCGCCTGGTCGAGGACGCGTTTCTGCAGGGGTGGCACGATGGCGAGGCCCAGGGCGCCGATCAGGACGATCGTGAGGGCGGCGAGGACCTTGTGGTGGGCGGTGACCGTGAACAGGGCCGGGACGACCGCCAGGGTCCTGAAGGCGGCCAGTTCCTCGCGCAGGGTGCACGCCCTGTGCGCGGGGCATCTCGGCGACGACCTGGCCGATCAGCATCACGGCGAAGGCCGGGGCGACGGCGGAGGGCAGGTTGCCGACGATGAACAGGCCCATCAGCAGCACCAGCATCCGCTTGCGGCAGACCTTGGCGCCTAGGACGGTCATCAGCGCGGCGCCGAACACGACACCGAGCGCGTAGCCGGTCACGAGGAAGCCGGCGACAATAGTTGCAGACGCAGGTTATATGCAATCACCGACTATTGCGGCACTCTCCTATCCTGGTGTCAGCCGCTCCGGGACCGAGGAGAACGCCCATGACCGCGACGGACCCCGCACTCACCGCTCTGGCCCAGGGCTGGTGCGCCCTCACTCTGCTGCACGGGAGGATCGAGGCCCACATCGAGCGCGCCCTGCAGAGCGGCCATGACCTGAGCGTGCGCGAGTACTCCCTGCTCGACGTGCTCAGCCGGCAGCACGACGGCAAGGGGGGCCATCTGCAGATGAAGCAGGTCGCCGACGCGGTCGTCCTCAGCCAGAGCGCCACCACCCGACTGGTCACCCGGCTCGAGGACCGCGGGCTCCTGGAGCGCTACCTGTGCCCCACCGACCGCCGGGGCATCTACACCAACGTCACCGAGGCAGGTCTCGAACTGCTCGCCGGGGCCCGGCCGACCAACGACGCCGCCCTGCGCGAGGCCCTCGACCAAGCCGCCGAGAACCCCGAACTGGCGCCGCTGGTACGGGTCGTGGAGTCATTGAAGGCACCCGCCGCCGCTTGGGGCACCTGAACGCCCACCGCGGGTACGTAGGGTGCGGCCATGGGAGATCCTGAAATCCGAGCCGCCGTCGCCGAGGACATCCCCGCGATCGTCGGCATGCTCGCGGACGACCCGCTGGGCGCACAGCGTGAGTCGCCGGACGACCTCACGCCGTACCGCAGCGCGTTGAAACGGCTCAGCGCCGATCCGAACCAGCGTCTGGTCGTCGCCGTACGCGAGGGGCGCGTCGTCGGCACACTCCAGCTGACGATCATCCCCGGCCTGTCCCGTCGGGGCGCGACCAGGTCGGTCATCGAGGGCGTGCGAGTGCACGCCGACGAACGCGGCAGCGGTCTGGGCACGCGTTTCATCGAGTGGGCCATCGAGGAATCCCGACGGGAGAACTGCCAGTTGGTGCAGCTGACCTCCGACGCCACCCGCACCGACGCGCACCGCTTCTACGAGCGGCTGGGGTTCGCGGCCTCACACGTGGGCTTCAAATTGCAGCTCTGAAGAGCACGAGGGGGGCATGTTCCACGTGAAACATGCCCCCCTATTTTCCGCGGGACCGATCAGCCGATCCCCCGCCATCCCTCCGGGTCCACCCCGCCGGGCACAGCGGCCCCTTCCTCATACGGCTGGCGCGTGAACACGAACGTCCCGAGGTCCAGGTGGTCCACAGTCCCGTCCGGCCGTCGTACGGGCCGCAGAAGCTCTCCGGCAAAGTAGCCCTCGAGGCCCGTCCAAGTGCCGTCCCCGTTCGCCCGGAACCGTGAGCGGCGGCCACCACCGGCCAGCGGCCCCAGGGAGACGAGCCCGTCGGCCGTGACCCGCAGGACACTGGGGCTGGTCCCCCAGTACCAAGGGCCCGCCAGCTCCAGCAAAGAACGGTCGGCTTCCCGCAGCGGCCGCCATGGCTCCGGGATCCGCGGCTCGGCCTCCGCGACGAGGCGTACGAGATCGGCACCCACCTGCCCCAGCAGCAAACCGGAGGTGCAGTTGGCGAGCACCACGGCCGCGACGTCGTCCGCCACGGCGATGGTGAGGTTGGCCAGGAAGCCCGGCACCGAACCGGAGTGGCCCACGAGCAGCCGCCCGTCCCGGTGCTGGACCTGCATACCGAGTCCGTACGTGGCTCCGTCGGCGAGATCGGCGACCTCGGTCGGCGCCGCGGGCGTCCGCATCTCGCGCAGGGTCTCCTCGCTCAGCACCCGCTCGTCCCCGCGCATCAGGAAGGCGGCGAACCGCGCCAGGTCCCCGGTGGTGGACCAGAGCTGGCCTGCCGGGGCCATCGCCCCGTACTCCTCGACGGGTTCGGGCTGCATCGCGTCCGCCCAGGGATGAACCGCCCAGCCCCCCGCGGCAGGGGGCTGCGGGCGCATGCTCGTGCGGTCGAGGCCCAGAGGTTCGAGCACTTCACGCCGGAGTACGTCCTCCCAGGACGCTCCGCGCAGCCTTTCGATCAGTGCGCCCAGTACGGCGTACCCGGGGCTCGAGTAGTGGTGACGGCGGCCCGCCGGATGCAGGGCCGTCCCCTCACCGAGGACGTCGGCGAGCTCCGGCCGCAGCGACCCCGGCGTCCGCTCCCACCACGGAGCGGGCGTCTCGGCCGCCAACCCGCCCGTGTGGGCGAGCAGCTGGGCGATCGTCAGCTCCCCCGCCCCGGTGCCGGGCAGGTGTTTCTCCAGCGGATCCTCTAGGTCCAGCACTCCCTCGTCACGCAGCCGCAGCACGAGGACGGCGGTGAAGGTCTTGGTGATCGAGCCGATCCGGTACTGCACGGTCTCGTCCGGCGCATGCCCGTCGACCGAGGTCCGCGCCCCGTGCCACACGGCCCGCCCGTCCCGTACGACCGCGGCGACGAGCGACGGGGCACGGCCGTCCGCCTGGGCCACGGCGATCCGGTGCAGCAGTGCGCGCCGGGTGCCGGGGAGCAGTTCTTCCTGGGGTGTCGTCATGGCGCACAGTCCACCCGCCCGCACAGCCGGCGTCGAGTTCATTTCACCCGGCGCGGGATCGCACTGCTGGTTCGGGGCGGGATCAGCTCCGGTTCATGGCCGGCTCAGGTCTGTGCCATGTCCACGAAGCGGGAGTAGTGGCCCTGGAAGGCGACGGTGATGGTGGCCGTCGGGCCGTTACGGTGCTTGCCCACGATGATGTCGGCCTCGCCCGCGCGCGGCGACTCCTTCTCGTAGGCGTCCTCGCGGTGCAGCAGGATCACCATGTCGGCGTCCTGCTCGATGGACCCGGACTCTCGCAGGTCGGAGACCATCGGCTTCTTGTCCGTACGCTGCTCGGGGCCACGGTTGAGCTGGGAGAGCGCGATCACCGGGACCTCGAGCTCCTTCGCCAGGAGCTTGAGGTTACGGGACATGTCGGAGACCTCCTGCTGACGGCTCTCGGAGCGCTTGCCTCCGGACTGCATCAGCTGGAGGTAGTCGATGATGACGAGCCTGATGTCGTTGCGCTGCTTGAGCCGGCGGCATTTCGCGCGGATCTCCATCATCGACAGGTTCGGGGAGTCGTCGATGAAGAGCGGCGCGGACGACACCTCGGGCATCCGGCGTGCCAGCCGGGTCCAGTCCTCATCCGTCATGGTGCCGGACCGCATGTGGTGCAGGGCGACGCGGGCCTCGGCGGACAGCAGACGCATCGCGATCTCGTTGCGGCCCATTTCGAGGGAGAAGATGACGCTGGGCAGGTTGTTCTTGATCGACGCCGCCCGCGCGAAGTCCAGCGCGAGCGTCGACTTGCCCATGGCGGGACGGGCGGCGATGACGATCATCTGGCCCGGGTGCAGACCGTTGGTGAGTGAGTCGAGGTCCGTGAAGCCGGTGGGTACACCGGTCATCTCGCCGGTGCGCGAGCCGATCGCCTCGATCTCGTCGAGGGCGCCTTCCATGATGTCGCCGAGCGGCAGGTAGTCCTCGCTGGTGCGCTGCTCGGTGACCGCGTAGATCTCCGCCTGGGCACGGTTGACGATCTCGTCGACGTCGTCGTCGCCCGCGTATCCCATCTGTGTGATGCGGGTGCCGGCCTCGACCAGGCGGCGCAGGACCGCCCGCTCGTGCACGATCTCGGCGTAGTACTCGGCGTTGGCCGCAGTGGGCACTGTTTGCACGAGGGCGTGCAGATACGATGCGCCGCCGACCTTGTTGATCTCGCCGCGCTTGGTGAGCTCGGCGGCGATCGTGATGGGGTCGGCCGGTTCGCCCTTGGCGTAGACGTCGAGGATCGCCTGGTAGATCGTCTCGTGCGCGGGCTTGTAGAAGTCGTGGCCCTTGAGGATCTCGACGACGTCGGCGATGGCGTCCTTGGACAGGAGCATGCCGCCGAGGACGGACTGCTCGGCGTCGAGGTCCTGCGGCGGTACGCGCTCGAAGGCGGAGCCGCCCTCCCACTCACCGTTGTCCCGGCCCCGGTCGTGCTGCTCGTCCCGGCTTCGGCCGCCCTCCCCGCGGCGGCGGGCAGGGGGCAGACGATCACTGGGTCCGCTGTCGGCCCACGGGTCGTCCAAGGGCTCGGAAATGCTCACCGAGCCACCTCCTCCCGTCCGCCGAGCGGACCTCGCCGTGACCTCAGTTCTACGGCACGGCACTGACAATTGAGAGGCCCAGTTCCGGTTCAGCCACGTCGGTTTCGTGAGGGTTCCACAGGCCGGTGGACGGAGCGGGCGCCGGACCACGTTAGGCCCGCGGGCACCGTCAGCCAATCTGGTTATCCACAGGCCATGTGGACGACGGCCCGGATGCTGTGGACAACTCCGCAAAACCTGTGCACGACGCGGTGGACAGCCCTGTGAACAAGCCCTCGCCTTTTCCTGCCGACCGTCCCCGACCTGCACCTTTCCCATCCACCGGCTGTGCAGAAGAAAAACTTCCCCAGTCAGCGCAAGATCGCTTCGAGCGAGGGGCGAAGCGACACGCAACGCAACGAGAGGTAAGGGTCACAATGCAATTGCATCTCTTACCTGTGGACGATTAGATTGATGCCCATGACACAGGCTCCCGCGATCCCCAGGGCCACCCGGCGACAGCACGATCGGGAGATCGTCTCACTGGCCGTCCCGGCCTTCGGCGCGCTTGTCGCCGAGCCTCTCTTCGTCCTGGCCGACAGTGCCATCGTCGGCCATCTCGGCACCGCCCAGCTCGCCGGACTGGGCATCGCCTCCGCCCTCCTGACAACGGCCGTCAGCATCTTCGTCTTCCTGGCCTACGCCACCACCGCAGCCGTGGCCCGCCGTGTGGGAGCCGGTGACCTCACCGCGGCCATCCGGCAGGGCGTGGACGGCATCTGGCTGGCCCTGCTGCTCGGCGCCGCAGTGGTAGCCGCAGTCCTGCCCACGGCTCCGGCGCTCGTGGAACTCTTCGGCGCCTCGGACACGGCCGCCCCCTATGCGACCACCTATCTGCGGATCTCGGTGGCCGGCATACCGGCCATGCTCGTCGTGCTCGCCGCAACCGGAGTGCTGCGCGGCCTCCAGGACACGAAGACCCCTCTGTACGTCGCGGTCGCGGGCTTCGTCGCCAACGCCGCCCTGAACGCCGGTCTCGTCTACGGCGCCGGTCTCGGCATCGCGGGCTCCGCCTGGGGGACGGTCATCGCCCAGTGCGGCATGGCCGCGGTCTATCTGGCCGTGGTGATCCGGGGAGCCCGCCGCCACGGAGCCTCGCTACGGCCCGACGCGGTCGGCATCAGAACATCCGCCCAGGCCGGCGTGCCCCTGCTGGTCCGGACGCTGTCCCTGCGGGCCATCCTGATGATCGCCACCGCCGTCGCGGCCCGGCTGGGCGACGCCGACATCGCGGCGCACCAGATCGCGTTGTCCCTGTGGAGCCTGCTCGCCTTCGCTCTCGACGCCATCGCGATCGCCGGTCAGGCCATCATCGGCCGGTACCTCGGAGCGGGTGACGCCCGGGGTGCCCGGGACGCCTGCCGCCGCATGGTGCAGTGGGGCATCGTCGTCGGCCTGGTGCTCGGGCTCATGGTCATCGTGGCCCGGCCCCTCTTCCTGCCGCTGTTCACCAGCGACTCGGGGGTGACGGACGCCGCGCTGCCCGCTCTGCTCGTGGTGGCGCTGTCCCAGCCGATCTGCGGCATCGTCTTCGTCCTGGACGGCGTACTGATGGGCGCCGGGGACGGGCCGTATCTCGCCTGGGCGATGGTGGTCACCCTGGCGGTCTTCACTCCCGTGGCTCTGCTCGTCCCCGTCCTCGGTGGCGGCCTCACCGCGCTGTGGGGCGCCATGACACTGATGATGACGATGCGGATGCTGACGCTGTGGCTGCGGGCCCGCTCGGGCCGTTGGATCGTCACAGGCGCCACCCGCTGACCGTTTCACGTGAAACACGACGAAGGGGCCGCACCCTGGTGGGTGCGGCCCCTTCTCAGCTGTTCACGCCAGACGCGCGATCAGGCCGCGACGACCTCGATGTTGACCTTGGCGGCAACCTCGGGGTGCAGACGCACGGACGTCTCGTGGGCGCCCAGGGTCTTGATCGGCGTGCCGAGCTCGATGCGGCGCTTGTCGACCTCGGGGCCACCGGCAGCCTTGATCGCGGAGGCGATGTCGGCCGGGGTGACGGAACCGAAGAGACGACCGGCGTCGCCGGAGCGGACGGCCAGGCGGACCTTGACGCCCTCGAGCTGGGCCTTCACCTGGTTGGCCTGCTCGATGGTCTGGATCTCGTGGATCTTGCGAGCACGACGGATCTGCTCGACGTCCTTCTCGCCACCCTTGGTCCAGCGGATCGCGAACTTCCGCGGGATCAGGTAGTTACGGGCGTACCCGTCCTTGACGTCGACGACCTCGCCGGCGGCGCCGAGGCCGGAGACCTCGTGGGTGAGGATGATCTTCATGTGTCGGTCACCCTTCCCTTAGCGCGCGGTGGACGTGTAGGGCAGCAGCGCCATCTCACGGCTGTTCTTGACGGCCGTGGCGACGTCACGCTGGTGCTGCGTGCAGTTGCCGGTCACGCGGCGCGCACGGATCTTGCCGCGGTCGGAAATGAACTTCCGCAGCATGTTCGTGTCCTTGTAGTCCACGTACGTGACCTTGTCCTTGCAGAAAGCGCAGACCTTTTTCTTCGGCTTGCGCACAGGCGGCTTCGCCATGGTGTTTCTCCTGTGTGATCAAGAAGTGTGGGTACGACCCGCCCTCGATCCCGGGGTCCCGCTGGACCCTGAGGACCTAGAAGGGGGGCTCGTCCGAGTAGCCGCCGCCACCGCCGCCGGAGTTTCCACCCCAGCCACCGCCGCCGCCCTGGTTGCCACCGGCGGGAGCGCCGGTCGCCCACGGGTCCTCGGCGGGAGCGCCGCCCTGCTGACCGCCACCGGGGCCGCCGCCCCAGCCGCCGCCACCCTGGCCGCCACCGCCGCCGTAACCGCCCTGGCCACCGCGTCCGCCACCGCTGGTCTTGGTGACCTTGGCCGTGGCATTGCGCAGGCTGGGGCCGACTTCCTCGACGTCCAGCTCGAAGACCGTGCGCTTGACACCCTCACGGTCCTCGTAGGACCGCTGCTTCAGCCGACCCTGCACGACGACGCGCATGCCTCGCTGGAGCGACTCGGCGACGTTCTCCGCCGCCTGACGCCAGACCGAGCAGGTCAGGAAGAGGCTCTCGCCGTCCTTCCACTCGTTCGTCTGGCGGTCGAAGGTGCGGGGGGTGGACGCGACACGGAACTTCGCGACCGCCGCACCCGAGGGGGTGAAACGCAGCTCGGGGTCATCGACAAGGTTGCCGACGACCGTGATGACGGTCTCGCCTGCCATGGGGGAACCTCTCGGCGGGTTTGCTGCTGCTGGCTGCTTGTGCTGCTACTCGAAGTCCCGAGATCGGCTGAGCGGGAGAGCTCAGTGGGTCTCGGGACGGAGGACCTTGGTCCGGAGGACCGACTCGTTCAGGTTCATCTGGCGGTCGAGCTCCTTGACGACCCCAGGCTCGGCCTGAAGGTCGATGACCGAGTAGATGCCCTCGGGCTTCTTCTTGATCTCGTACGAGAGACGACGACGGCCCCAGGTGTCGACCTTCTCGACCTTGCCGTTGCCCTCGCGGACGACGGAGAGGAAGTTCTCGATCAGGGGGGCGACAGCGCGCTCCTCCAGATCGGGGTCGAGGATGACCATCACCTCGTAGTGACGCATGTGGAACCCACCTCCTTTGGACTCAGCGGCCACGGTCGTTCCGTGGCAGGAGGGTTGTGATGCGTACGCAACGGTATCGGCCACCACTGACAATCGGGGGTCGGATGCCGACGTCCCCGCTCTGATCTGGGCGGATTCCCTGGCTGTGCCTGGGCAGACACCGGTGCAGACGGTACAGACTACCTGCACACCCGCTTCCGGTTGAAATCCGGCCGCGAGGGCAGCCAATCTGTACACATCGGGTGTGTATGGCGCTACGATGCGCCGCCTTCCGCAGGAGGTGCCCTATGGCACAGGCATTGCGACCCAACACCGGAGTCGGTTCCCTCTTCGCCACCGACGGAAAGTCCCATCCCGTCCAGGACACCCTTGTGGCGGTGACCCTGGTCCTGGGAGTCGTGTCCTTCGTCACGGCGCAGTTCGACAGCCTCCATCTGCTCAGCTCCTGGACCGGTCTGGTGGGGATCGGGACCGGCGCGTACGGCCAGTGGATCTCCGAGACCACCCGTGAGCGCTTCGGTCTGATCCTGGGTCTCGGCGCCTCCGGCGTCGGCTTCTTCCTCGGCATGGCGCACGGCGGTCTCTTCGGCGGACTGTGGTGACCTGACCGACCCCCGGATCACTCTCCTGGCCGATCCGGCCGCGCAACACGCACACCGTTCCCACCGCGGGACACGTAGGACAGCTACGAACCCTGACGTAACGCCCCGGCCCTTCAACGGGCCGGGGCGAAGGTGCCGTACGCCCAGTCGAGGCCCGCGCACGGCGCAGTAGGCTTCGGCGAGAGCCGGAGCCCCTGTACCCATGGGGACACACCAGCCCGAGGAGCGCCCCGAATGAGCCTGACCCTGAGGACGATCAGCCGCGAGCAGCATCTGGCGTACATCCAGAGCCTGCCAGCGGCGAGCCACATGCAGGTTCCGGCCTGGGCCGACGTCAAGGCGGAGTGGCGTTCGGAGAGCCTCGGCTGGTTCGACGAGCGGACCGGCGAACTGGTCGGCGTGGGCCTCGTCCTCTACCGCCAGCTGCCCAAGATCAAGCGCTACCTCGCCTATCTGCCCGAGGGCCCGGTCATCAACTGGTACGCGCCGAATCTGACCGAGTGGCTGGAGCCGATGCTCGCGCACCTCAAGCAGCAGGGCGCGTTCTCGGTGAAGATGGGCCCGCCGGTGATCATCCGGCGCTGGGAGGCCACGTCCATCAAGGCGGGTATCCAGAACCCGGACGTGAAGCGGCTGCGCGACATCGAGGCCGACTTCATCGAGCCGCGCGCCTTCGAGGTGGCTGACAAGCTGCGCCGCATGGGCTGGCAGCAGGGCGAGGACGGGGGCGCCGGCTTCGGCGACGTCCAGCCGCGTTACGTCTACCAGGTACCGCTGGCGAACCGCTCCCTTGAAGAGGTCCACAAGAACTTCAACCAGTTGTGGCGCCGCAACATCAAGAAGGCCGAGAAGGCCGGTGTCGAGGTCGTCCAGGGCGGCTACCACGACCTCGAGGAATGGCAGCGGCTGTACGAGATCACGGCCGTGCGTGACCACTTCCGGCCGCGCCCGCTGTCGTACTTCCAGCGCATGTGGACGGCCCTCAACACCGAGGACCCCAACCGCATGCGGCTGTACTTCGCCCGCCACAACGGTGTGAACCTGTCGGCGGCGACGATGCTGATCGTCGGCGGCCACGTCTGGTACTCCTACGGCGCCTCCGACAACATCGGCCGTGAGTTCCGCCCGTCGAACGCCATGCAGTGGCGGATGCTGCGCGACGCCTACGCGCTCGGCGCCACCGTCTACGACCTGCGCGGCATCTCCGACTCGCTGGACGAGACCGACCACCTCTTCGGCCTGATCCAGTTCAAGGTCGGCACGGGCGGCCAGGCGGCCGAGTACCTCGGCGAGTGGGACTTCCCGCTGAACAAGCTGCTCCACAAGGCGCTCGACATCTACATGTCGCGCCGCTGACGTCACGTTCAGTGATTCCATACGTCCGACACGTCTGACGCACCTCCCTCACCCAGCCACGAGAAAGGTCCCAGGTCCGGCCATGGCGCTCACGCTCTACGTCGACACCGCGCGCTGGCGGGCGCACCACAAGCACGTGCAGGAGCAGTTCCCGGGACTCGTCCCGGTCTGCAAGGGCAACGGCTACGGCTTCGGGCACGAGCGGCTGGCGGAGGAGGCCACCCGGCTGGGCTCGGACATCCTCGCCGTCGGCACGACGTACGAGGCCGCGCGCATCAAGGACTTCTTCGGCGGCGACCTGCTGGTGCTGACGCCCTACCGGCGCGGCGAGGAGCCCGTCCCGCTGCCCGACCGGGTGGTGCGCTCGGTGTCGTCGGTGGACGGTGTGTACGGCCTCGTGGGCGCGCGGGTGGTCATCGAGGTGATGTCGTCGATGAAGCGGCACGGCATCAGCGAGCAGGACCTGCCGCAGCTGCACTCCGCGATCGAGAACGTCCGACTGGAGGGCTTCGCCATCCATCTGCCGCTGGACCGCACCGACGGCTCCGACGCCGTCGAGGAGGTCATCGGCTGGATGGACCGGCTGCGCGCGGCACGGCTGCCGCTGCACACCATGTTCGTCAGCCACCTCAAGGCCGATGAGCTGGCCCGGCTCCAGCAGCAGTTCCCGCAGACCCGGTTCCGTGCCCGGATCGGCACGCGGCTGTGGCTGGGGGACCACGAGGCCACCGAGTACCGCGGGGCGGTCCTGGACGTCACGCGCGTCGCCAAGGGCGATCGCTTCGGCTACCGCCAGCAGAAGGCGGCCTCGGACGGCTTCCTGGTGGTCGTGGCGGGCGGTACGTCGCACGGGGTGGGCCTGGAGGCCCCCAAGGCCCTGCACGGCGTCATGCCGCGCGCCAAGGGCGTCGCCCGGGCCGGCCTCGCCACGGTGAACCGGAATCTCTCCCCGTTCGTCTGGGGCGGCAAGCAGCGCTGGTTCGCCGAGCCGCCGCACATGCAGGTGTCGATCCTGTTCGTTCCCGCGGACGCTCCGGAGCCCACCGTCGGCGACGAGCTGGTGGCCCATCTGCGGCACACCACGACACAGTTCGACCGGCTCGTTGACCGCTGAGCGGCCCAGGGGCAGCGAACAGGCCGTACACGAAGTCTCCGTGTACGGCCTTTTCGACGTCCGGTGCGGCCGACCTGCGCCCGGTGCCGCTGAGCTACCGCCGGTCGACGCCCTGTTCGCTCACGGCGAACCCTCGGCGGTGTCCCGGCTGCCCCACTCCACTTCGCCCTGCGTGCCCCACTCCACCGGTGGCCCCTCGAAGTGGGAGGCGTGCCGGGGCGGATGAGCCGCGGCGCCGATGACGAAGACGTCCTCGGCCCTGTCGAGCACGCCGCCCGAGGGGTCGTCGTCACCGTTCTGGCGCACCACGTCCCGGTCCGGCATCAGGATGTCGCGCACGACCACGGCACACAGGTAGAGCGTGCCCAGCAGATGCAGCCCGATGGCCCAGTGGTAGCCGTCGGTCGGCAGTCCCTTGTGGGCGTCTCCGCTGGTCGTGTAGGCGAGGTACATCCAGATGCCCAGGAAGTACGCGACCTCGCACGCCTGCCAGATCAGGAAGTCCCGCCACTTCGGCCGGGCCAGCACGGCCAGCGGCACCAGCCACAGGACGTACTGCGGCGAGTAGACCTTGTTGGTGACGATGAAGGCGGCCACCACCAGGAAGGCGAGCTGGGCGAACCGGGGGCGGCGCGGCGCGGTCAGCGTCAGCCAGGCGATGCCCGCGAAGCACACCACCACCAGGAGTGTGGCGAGGGTGTTGACGCTGTCGGTGGCGAGGGGATCGCTGGAGTTCTGGGCCAGGATCAGCCAGAAGGACCCGAAGTCGACGCCGCGCTCCTGGCTGAACCGGTAGAACTTCGACCAGCCCTCGAAGGCGAAGAGCATCACCGGCAGATTGACCACCAGCCAGGCGACAGCCGCGCCGCCGAGGGCCTTGCCGTAATCCCGCCACTTGCCCGCGCGCCAGCACAGGACGAACAGCGGTCCGAGCAGGAACACGGGATAGAGCTTGGCGGCCGTGGCGAGCCCCAGCAGCACACCGAAGGCGAGGGAGCGCCCCCGCGACCACATCACCATCGCCGCGGCCGTCAGGGCGACGGCCAGCAGGTCCCAGTTGATGGTGGCGGTCAGCGCGAAGGCGGGCGCCAGGGCGACCAGCAGACCGTCCCAGGGGCGCCGGGCGTGCGTACGGGTCACGCAGACGGCGATGACGGCCGCGCAGCCCATCAGCATGCCGGCGTTGACCATCCAGTACCACTGCTCCTGGTGCTGGATACTGCCGCTGCCCGGAGTCAGCCAGGCGGCGACCTCCATGAACACGCCGGTCAGCACCGGGTATTCGAGGTAGTCCATGTCGCCGGGGAGCTTGTCGAAGTACGGCACCAGTCCATCGGCGAAGCCACGCCCCTGGTAGAGGTGCGGGATGTCCGAGTAGCAGGCGTGGGTGTACTGGGTGCTGGCGCCGAAGAACCAGCCCCCGTCGTAGCAGGGCACCTTCTGGATCAGGCCCAGGGCGAACATCCCGATCGCCACGAGCGCGATGACCCGTACGGGTGTCCACCACGACGTCCCGGTCAGGGCTCGCTGTCCTAGAGGGCCGCCGATCAGCTCGCTGCCGGCCGAGGCGACCTTGTCGTTCCTGGTCGGCTGCACCGGCTCCGGCTCGTGCACGCGCGCTGGCGTCGATTCTGCACTGGGCATGGGCCACATCCTGCCGTACCGAGTTAGGAAAAAGCCGAGAGCCGCCCCACCTGGTTCGGTGGGGCGGCTCTCGTTTCACGTGAAACATCCACATGTTTCACGTGAAACACCCGTGCCGGGCAGAGCGTGGCTAGCCGTCTGAGCCTCCGAAGAGGCCTCCGTTCTGGTTGCCTCTGGTGCTGTCCGTCTCGGTCGCCGTCGGTGTCGGTGAGGAGCTCCCGTCCGAGCCACCGTTCGAGTTGCCGTTGCTCGTGCCGCCGTTGTTGCACTCGAAGAAGTTGCCGCAGGTCGCCGTCGCCGTGGGCGAGGGCAGGGTCTGCGTCTGCGTGGCGGTCGGAGTCGGGGACGGCTCCGCCTCCTCGGTGGCCGTCGGGGTCGGCGTAGCCGACGGTGCCGCGTTGACGACCTCACCGATGGGCTCGGGCTCCGGGAAGTCCTTCGCCTGCGTGCCCTCCAGCGCCTCTGCCATGTAGTCGTGCCAGATCTGCGCCGGGAACGAGGCACCGTGGATCTTCTTCTGGCCACCCGTTCCGAACATCTCCAGGAACGTGCGGTTCTTGTTCTTCTCGTTGTCGTCCAGCCGGAACATGCTGATCGCGGTCGACAGCTGCGGGGTGTAGCCCACGAACCAGGCCGACTTGTTGCCGTCGGTGGTACCGGTCTTGCCGGCCACCTCACGGCCGGGCAGCTGGGCGTTGGTGCCGGTGCCCCGCTCGACCACGGTCTTCAGGACGTCCGTGACGTTGTCGGCGACCTTCGAGGTGAAGGCCTGCTTCGCCTCGTCCTTGTGCGTGAAGATCTGACCCTTCTCGCTGGTGACCTTCTCCACGGAGTACGGGTCGCGCTGCTTGCCGCTCGCGGCGAACGTGGCGTACGAGCCCGCCATACGGATCGCACTCGGGTCGGAGATGCCGATCGAGAACGAGGGGAAGGTCGTGCCGGCGAGGCTGCTCTCCCTCAGGCCCGCGCTGACGGCGGAGTCCTTGACCTTGTCCAGACCGACATCCATGCCGAGCTGCACGAAGGCGGAGTTCACCGACTCACGCATCGCCTCGCGCAGGTCGATCTTGAAGTCGGGCGCAGAACCGTACGACTCGTTGCCGTCATTGGTCTGCAGCCACTCCTCACCCTTCTCGTTCTTCCAGACCGTGCGGTTGTAGTCCTGGATCTTCAGCTTGTTCTTGCCGCTGAACAGGCTCTCCGGAGAGACGATGGTGCGCTCGTCCTGCGCCTGGGACGACCCCAGGTCGGGATCGCGCACGCCCCAGGTCATCGCGGCCGCCAGCACGAACGGCTTGAAGGTCGAACCGACCTGGGCACCGGTTTCGTCGGCGTTGTCGGTGAAGTGCTTGGTGGCGTCCTCACCGCCGTAGATGGCCCGGATGGCACCGGTGTCCGGCTCCACCGACGCCCCGCCGAACTGGACGTGGGTGTCGGTGTCCGGGCGTTCCTTCGGCTTGATGTTGGCCTTCTGGACCTTGGTCACCGCGTCCTCGAGCTGCTGGACCTTCTCCTTGTCGAAGGTCGTGTAGACCGAGAAGCCGCCCTGCTGCAGCTGGTTCTGGGTGATCCCGGTCTCCTTGCTGTGGGTGACCAGGTAACCGTTGGCGAGGTCGACAAGGTAGCCGATCTGACCGCTCAGCTGGGTGTTCGACCGCGGGTTCTTCACCGTGGGGAGCTTCGTGTACTTGGCGCGGACCGAGGCGTCGAGATGGCCGTACTCGACCATCTTGTCGAGGGTGTCCTGCATCTGGAGCAGGGCCCGCCTGCTGTTCTTCTCGGGCGTGGCGTTGACCGGGTCGATGGAGGTCGCACCCGCGGGGTCGTAGTACGTGGCGCCCTTCAGCATGGCGGCCAGGAAGGCGCACTCACCCGGGTTGAGCTTGATCGCGTCCTTGCCGAAGTAGCCGCGGGCGGCCGCCTGGATGCCGTAGTCGGTGCGGCCGTAGTACGCGGAGTTCAGGTAGCCGGCCATGATCGTGTTCTTGTCGACCTCGGCGCCGACCTTTATCGCCACGAAGATCTCCTTGAACTTGCGGGAGATCGTCTGCGACTGGTCGTTGAGCATCGCGTTCTTGACGTACTGCTGGGTGATGGTCGAACCACCCTGCGTCTGTCCGCCCCGGGCCATGTTGAACAGGGCGCGGGCGATGCCCTTGGGGTCGATGCCGCTGTCCTCGTAGAAGGTCTTGTTCTCCTGCGAGATCACCGCGTAGCGCATCTCCTCAGGGATCTGCGACAGGTCGATGTTCTGCCGGTTCGTCTCACCACCGGTGGCCACCATCTGGGAGCCGTCTTTCCAGTAGTAGACGTTGTTCTGGGCGGTCGCCGTCTTGTTGACGTCGGGCACGGTCACCATGGCGTAGCCGATGCCCGCCACGGCCACCAGGCTGCCGACGAAGCCGATGAACAGACCGGCGACGAGTTTCCAGGACGGCATCCAGCGCTGCCAGCCGTACTTGTCTGCGCGGGGATAGTCGATCAGGCGCTTCCTGCCGGGCGCCGAGCGCCCTCTGCCGGGCCCGTTGAGGCCGCCGAAGGACCCTCCCGGCTCGGCCCCTCTGCGCCGGCCGCCCGTGCTTCTCTGGGCGGCGCGTCGGGCGTCGGCGCGGCCGCTGTACGACTGCTCCGGGCTTCCCGACACCTGACCCAACCCATAATCGGAAGGCGATCCGGTGGCGCCTCGCGGTGCGCGGCGACCGGAGGACGGCCCGGACTGGCCGCGTCGGGCCGCGGCACGTCCGCCTCCCTGCGGCTGCGGCGGTTTGCGACGGTGCTCGCTCATCGAACGATTACTCCTAGGGCAGGCGCATCCGTGCGCGCCTGTAAAGGGCGGCTGGTTTCCTGTCCCCCCGAAGTACGGATGCGGTCGGCTGCGCATTCACCCGTACGGCACCGGGGGCCACGACGCCCCCCGGCGTCTCTCGGGTCCCGGTGGTCTGCATGGCGCACAGACTACGCACCGTCAAAACCTGATCAGCCCCAAGGTTCACCCCAAATCAGGCAAGTCGCCTGCGAAGAAACGGTGATGTGATCCCGTTCACCACCGCCCCCCTTGTCGCATCCGGAAGGCCGTTCTATCGTCATGATGTATCGAGTCGATACATCAGAGCGAGATAAGCGGGCTGTGGACGAGAGGAGGCGACGGTGAGCCGACGTTCCGGCATCCTCGAGTTCGCCGTGCTCGGCCTGCTCCGCGAATCTCCGATGCACGGCTATGAGCTGCGCAAACGACTCAATACGTCACTGGGAGTGTTCCGTGCGTTCAGCTACGGGACGCTGTACCCCTGCCTCAAGATGCTGGTCGCCAACGGCTGGTTGATCGAGGAGCCGGGGAACAACCCCGAGGACGCCCTCGCCGCGCCACTCGCAGGGCGTCGCGCCAAGATCGTCTACCGGTTGACGGCGGAAGGTAAGGAACACTTCGAGGACCTGCTCTCGCAAACCGGCCCCGACGCGTACGAGGACGAGCACTTCGCCGCCCGTTTCGCCTTCTTCGGGCAGACGTCGCGCGATGTGCGGATGCGCGTCCTGGAGGGCCGCCGCAGCCGGCTGGAGGAGCGGCTGGAGAAGATGCGCGCCTCGCTGGCGCGCACGCGGGAGCGCCTCGACGACTACACGCTTGAGCTCCAGCGCCACGGGATGGAGTCCGTGGAGCGCGAAGTGCGCTGGCTGAACGAGCTCATCGAGAGCGAGCGGGCCGGACGGGACCTGAAGGGTTCCGCTTCCGGGGGGTCCGCTCAGCAGAACACCAATGGAGCGCCGGGCGTCCTGCCCCGTCCCGGGGACACCCCCGGGACGGATACGCCCGGCGACACCACCCCGTGAGCGCCCAGCCAGGGCCTCACTCGTACACACAGGGAGCAACCGGAATGGGTTCGGTTCGCGTAGCCATCGTCGGTGTGGGCAACTGCGCCGCATCGCTGGTGCAGGGCGTCGAGTACTACAAGGACGCCGACCCGGCGTCCAAGGTCCCGGGCCTGATGCACGTCCAGTTCGGCGACTACCACGTCCGTGACGTCGAGTTCGTCGCCGCGTTCGACGTGGACGCCAAGAAGGTCGGCCTCGACCTCTCGGACGCCATCGGCGCGTCCGAGAACAACACGATCAAGATCTGCGACGTGCCCAACACCGGTGTCACCGTGCAGCGCGGTCACACCCTCGACGGTCTCGGCAAGTACTACCGCCTGACCATCGAGGAGTCCGCCGAGGAGCCGGTCGACATCGTCCAGATCCTCAAGGACAAGCAGGTCGACGTCCTCGTCTGCTACCTGCCGGTCGGCTCCGAGGACGCGGCGAAGTTCTACGCCCAGTGCGCCATCGACGCCAAGGTCGCCTTCGTCAACGCCCTTCCGGTCTTCATCGCCGGCACCAAGGAGTGGGCGGACAAGTTCACCGAGGCGGGCGTCCCGATCGTCGGCGACGACATCAAGTCCCAGGTCGGCGCCACCATCACGCACCGCGTCATGGCGAAGCTGTTCGAGGACCGCGGTGTCGTCCTGGACCGCACCATGCAGCTGAACGTCGGCGGCAACATGGACTTCAAGAACATGCTCGAGCGCGACCGCCTCGAGTCCAAGAAGATCTCCAAGACGCAGGCCGTCACCTCCCAGATCCCCGACCGGGAGCTCGGCGAGAAGAACGTCCACATCGGCCCGTCCGACTACGTCGCCTGGCTCGACGACCGCAAGTGGGCCTACGTCCGCCTCGAGGGCCGCGCCTTCGGCGACGTCCCGCTGAACCTGGAGTACAAGCTCGAGGTCTGGGACTCCCCGAACTCCGCCGGTGTCATCATCGACGCCCTGCGCGCCGCGAAGATCGCCAAGGACCGCGGTATCGGCGGCCCGATCCTGTCGGCCTCCAGCTACTTCATGAAGTCCCCGCCGGTCCAGTACTTCGACGACGAGGCCCGCGAGAACGTCGAGAAGTTCATCCGCGGCGAGGTCGAGCGCTAGCTCGACACCACACGGCGCGCCACCCGCTGAAATTCGCTCCTGCCAGGGCTGAGAAGGTCCCCGGGTCGCATGACCCGGGGACCTTCCCCATATGTGAGGCTGGGCCCCATGGCCGTCGTCCGTGATCTGCGCGTCCTGCTGCGCTTCGGCAACTTCAGGCGCCTGCTCGCCGTACGGCTGCTGTCCCAGTGCGCCGACGGCGTCTACCAGGTCGCGCTCGCCACGTACGTCGTCTTCTCCCCGGAGAAGCAGACCTCGGCCGCGGCGATCGCCTCCGCGATGGCGGTCCTGCTGCTGCCCTACTCCCTCGTCGGCCCCTTCGCCGGCGTCCTGCTGGACCGCTGGCGGCGCCGCCAGGTCTTCCTCTACGGCAATCTGCTGCGCGCCCTGCTGGCGTGCGCGACGGCCGTCCTGATGCTCAGCCATGTCCCCGACTGGCTCTTCTACGTCTCCGCGCTGTGCGTCACCGCCGTCAACCGCTTCGTCCTCGCGGGCCTCTCGGCCGCCCTGCCGCGGGTGGTCGACGCCGAGCGCCTCGTCCTCGCGAACTCCCTCTCCCCGACAGCCGGAACACTGGCCGCGGTCGCGGGTGCCGGTCTCGCCTTCGTCGTACGCCTCGCGATCGCGGACACCGACGCCGCGGTGGTCCTGTTCGGCAGCGCGCTGTACCTGTGCTCGGCGCTCATGTCCCTGACCATGGCCGCGGATCTGCTCGGGCCCGAACGCGACCTGGTTCCGGCCGGGTTGTCGAGCGCCCTGAGGGGTACGGCCCGCGGACTCGCCTCCGGGGTCCGCCATCTGGCCGAGCCGAGGCGCAGGGAGGCCGCCTGGGCGCTCGGCTCGATCACTCTGATGCGGTTCTGCTACGGCGCCCTGACCGTCATGGTGCTGATGCTCTGCCGGTACGCCTGGTCCACCGACACCGACGAGGGGCTGGCGCTGCTCGGCGTGGCCGTGGCCATCTCCGGCGTCGGCTTCTTCGTCGCGGCCGTGGTGACCCCGTCGGCAGCCGGGCGACTGGGCCCGGGCCGCTGGATCGTCGTCTGCTCGGCGTCCGCGGCCGTGCTGGAGCTCGGCTTGATGCTCCCCTTCGCCCAAGCCACCACGTTCGTCGCGGCGTTCGTCCTCGGACTGGTCACCCAGGGAGCGAAGATCGCCACCGACACCATCGTGCAGTCGTCCGTGGCGGACGGCTTCCGCGGCCGGATCTTCTCCCTCTACGACGTCCTGTTCAACGTCGCGTTCGTCGGAGCCGCCGGAGTGGCCGCCCTGATGCTGCCGACTGACGGCCGCTCAGCGGCGCTGGTGGTAACGGTCGCTGTTATCTACGGGGCAATTGCTATGGCTATGGCCCGCTTTGAGCGTCGGTAAGTGTCACATCAAAGACACAGAGTTCCTCTGAGGTCGGGCACTGTCAGTGGTGGCCGGTACTTTACGTGAGTCTTATTTCGCGCCATGCGCACCCATGTTCTTGCGCACCCACGTTCTAGGGGGACCCCAGCATGACCACTCCGCCGCCTCCGCAGGGCCAGAACCCGTACGCCCAGCCCACTGCGCCCACGGGGCAGCAGCAGCCCGGTCAGCCGGGAGTCCCGCCGCAGCAGCCGTACGCCCCGTTCCCCAACCAGGGCGGCGCTCCGGTTCCCCCGCCGCCCGCGCCGGCCGGCAAGCGCATGGGCAAGAAGGCCATACGCATCATCGGTGCCATCGTCGTCGCCGTCATCATCGGCATCCTCAAGTTCGGCGCGGGCTGGTTCCTGACGCGCGACGACGCGGAGACGACCTCGGTCGGCGCCTGCATGTACAACGAGGGCACGGACACCAACGCGGACCTCAACGAGGTCGGCTGCACGGACAGCAAGGCCCAGTACAAGGTCGTCGAGAAGTTCGACGGCTCCAGCGACGACAGCAAGTGCGAGGCCGTCACCGACGCGACGATCTCCTACGTCCAGTACGGCGGCGGCCACGACGTGGTCCTCTGCCTGAAGGAAGTCAAGTAGCAGCACAGCTGCCATGACTGAGGGCCGGTGTTTCACGTGAAACACCGGCCCTCAGTGCGTGCGGGGCTTTCGGGGTTATGGATCGGGGCGATGTTTCACGTGAAACATCGCCCCGTTTCACGGCCTCAGCTCTGCTCGGCCCACCACTCCTTGAGGGCCGCCACCGCGGCGTCGTACTCCATCGGCCCGTTCTCCAGGCGGAGCTCCAGCAGGAACTTGTACGCCTGGCCGATGACAGGGCCGGGGCCCACGCCGAGGATCTCCATGATCTGGTTGCCGTCCAGATCGGGGCGGATCGCGTCGAGCTCCTCCTGCTCCTGGAGCTGGGCGATGCGGTCCTCCAGGCCGTCGTAGGCCCGGGAGAGCGCGGTGGCCTTGCGCTTGTTACGGGTCGTGCAGTCCGAGCGGGTCAGCTTGTGGAGGCGTTCCAGCAGCGGCCCCGCGTCACGGACGTAACGGCGGACGGCGGAGTCGGTCCACTCGCCGGTGCCGTAGCCGTGGAAGCGCAGGTGGAGCTCGACCAGCCGGGAGACATCCTTGACCAGATCGTTGGAGTACTTCAGCGCAGTCATGCGCTTCTTGGTCATCTTCGCCCCGACCACCTCGTGGTGGTGGAACGAGACCCTGCCGTCCTTCTCGAACCGCCGGGTGCGCGGCTTGCCGATGTCATGGAGCAGCGCGGCAAGCCGGAGGGTGAGGTCGGGTCCGTTCTCCTCCAGCGCGATCGCCTGCTCCAGAACGATCAGCGTGTGGTCGTAGACGTCCTTGTGCCGGTGGTGCTCGTCGCGCTCCAGCCGCAGGGCGGGCAGCTCCGGCAGGACATGGCCGGCGAGGCCGGTGTCGACCAGCAGGCTCAGGCCCTTGCGCGGATGGTCGGAGAGGATCAGCTTGTTCAGCTCGTCCCGCACCCGCTCCGCGGAGACGATGCCGAGGCGCTCGGACATCTCCTTCATCGCGGTGACGACCTCGGGGGCGACCTCGAAGTCGAGCTGGGCGGCGAACCGGGCGGCGCGCATCATGCGCAGAGGGTCGTCCGAGAAGGACTCCTCGGGTGTGCCAGGGGTGCGCAGCACACGGGCCGCGAGGTCGTCGAGGCCGCCGTACGGGTCGACGAACTCCTTCTGCGGGAGCGCCACGGCCATCGCGTTCACGGTGAAGTCACGGCGGACGAGGTCCTGCTCGATGGAGTCGCCGTAGGACACCTCGGGCTTGCGCGAGGTGCGGTCGTACGCCTCGGAGCGGTACGTCGTCACCTCGATCTGGAAGCTTCGATCAGCGTCTCCGACGCGGGCATCCTTCTGCGCACCGACCGTGCCGAAGGCGATCCCGACCTCCCACACCGCGTCCGCCCACGGCCGCACGATCTTCAGTACGTCCTCGGGACGGGCGTCCGTGGTGAAGTCGAGGTCGTTGCCGAGCCGGCCGAGCAGCGCGTCCCGGACCGAGCCGCCGACCAGGGCGAGGGAGAACCCGGCCTCCTGGAAGCGGCGGGCGAGGTCGTCGGCGACAGGCGCGACCCGCAGCAGTTCGCTCACCGCGCGGTGCTGCACCTGGCTCAGGGCGCTGGGGGTGTCTTCGTTGGCGTTCGGCACAACAGGAAAGGGTACGTGGCCGTGCGGGCGCCGGGCGCCCCGATTAAGGCCGGGGGCCACCACTCATGGACCAGGGACAGCTCGGGCGATAGCCGTTGAAGGACAGCGTTGGAGCTTTTTCACAGACACTCCCCTCTATACGCGACCATAGAGGACAGGACGAAGGCCTCACCTGATCTTGTGGACCGGTCCGCGGCACTTCACCTCCGCGCGCATCGTTACCATGCGTGGACGCACATTCCAACGACCACTGACGACGACGAGAGACGGGCGAACGCGTGGCCGAGGCGGCAGACTTCCCGGGGATGAGTCCCTCACCTGCCCGCCGGTGGCTGCGGCGCACCGGAGCACTGCTCGCCGGGGCGCCCCTGCTGGCCGGGCTGCTGCAGCTGCCCGCCGCCCTGCCCGCGCACGCCGACGCCGCGACAGGCGTCAAGGAGGCCTCCGACAAGGGCTCCGTCTCCGTGGCCGTCGACTCCCTCAGCCCGGCCGTCCCCACCGACGACGACACCGTGACCGTCTCCGGCACGGTGACCAACAAGGGCAAGCAGGCCGTCACCGACGCGCACGTCGGCCTGCGGGTGGGCTCCGCGCTGACCACCCGCTCGGCGATCGACGACGCCGCCGAGGAAGCCGACGACCTCTCGGCCGGCTACGGCTCCGAGGTGGGCGGCAAGTACGTCGCCGAGTTCGCCGAGCTCACCCCGGGCGTCGCCGAGCACTTCAGCATCTCCGTACCGGTGGACGAACTGGACCTCGGCGGCGACGGCGTCTACCCGCTGGCGGTCTCCCTCTCGGGCGAGACCTCCGCGCAGCAGTGGGAGCAGGTGCTGGGCATCCAGCGGACGTTCCTTCCCTGGCAGCCCGACGGGGCGGACACGGCGACGAGGACGACGGTCCTGTGGCCGCTGGTCTCCACCGTCCACATGACCGCCGAGACCGGCTCGAACGCGAGCCAGACGCCTGTCTTCCTCAACGACGACCTCGCCGAGGAGATCGCTCCCGGCGGCCGTCTCGACCAGTTGCTGAGCCTCGGCAAGGACCTCGACGTCACCTGGGTGATCGACCCGGACCTGCTGGCGTCCGTCGACGCGATGACCGGCAGCTACCGAGTACGCGCCGACGGTGACACCACCACGGCCGGCACCCACCAGGCGGTCGCCAAGAAGTGGCTGGCGGAGCTGCAGGACGCGGTGGCCGACAAAGAGGTCGTCGCCCTGCCCTTCGCCGACCCGGACCTGGCCTCGCTCGCCCACAACGGCACCGGGGTCGCGGGCTCGCTGAGCCAGCTCAAGGCGGCCACCGACGTCGCGGCAACCACGGTGGAGACGATCCTCCACGTGACACCGAGCACCGACTTCGCCTGGCCGGTGAACGGAGCCGTCGATCCCTCGATCGTCAAGGTCGCCACCTCAGCGGGCGCCGACAAGGTGATCGCGCGCAGCGACAGCCTGGCGGAGACCGGCGGCCTCTCCTACACCCCCTCCGCGACCCGGCCCATCGGCGGCGGCACCACGGCCGTGGTCGCCGACGCACGCCTGTCCAAGACGTTCCAGGGCGACCTGACGAACGCCTCCGCGTCCACGCTCGCGGTGCAGGAGTTCCTCGCCCAGAGCCTGGCCCTGAACCTGCAGACGCACAAGCAGCGCAGCATCGTCGTCGCCCCGCAGCGCATGCCGACCGCCGGCCAGGCCCAGGCGATGGCGGCGGCCGTCACATCCCTGCAGGACTCCGGCTGGTCGCAGTCGCAGGACCTCACCGCGGCCGCCGAGGCCAAGCCCGACGGCGGTGCCACCACCGAGGTGCCCTCGCGGTCCTCGTACCCCTCCTCGCCGCGCAAGCAGGAACTGCCGAAGTCGGCCTTCGAGCAGATCGCGGCCACGCAGGACACGCTCGACAACTTCAAGGTCATCCTCACCGACAAGTCCCGGGTGGTGACCCCCTTCGGGCGGGCCACGAACCGGGAGATGTCCACGTCGTGGCGGGGCCGCTCCACCGCGGCGAGCACCTTCCGCCAGGGCGTGCAGAGCTACCTCGACACCCTCACCGGCCAGGTCAAGCTGATCGAAAAGTCGGAGACCAAGCTCTCCGGGCGCAGCGCCACGATCCCCGTGACCGTGCAGAACAACCTGGTGCAGGGCGTCCAGCACCTGGTCCTGCGGCTCACCTCGACCAACGACACCCGTCTGGAGATTGGCGGCCACGACTCCGACCCGCGCATCGAGGTCTCCGGCGGGCACAGCACGACGGTGAAGTTCACCGCCTCGGCCAATGTGAACGGCCAGACCACGGTGATCGCCCAGCTGTACACCGAGGACGGCCAGGTGTACGGCGCGCCGGTCACCTTCGATGTGAAGGTCACCGAGATCACGGCCACCGTGATGCTGGTCATCGGCGGCGGTGTGCTCCTGCTCGTGCTGGCCGGCTTCCGCATGTACACCCAGCGAAAGCGGGCGGCGGCCCGCGAGGCGCAGGAGGCGGACGCCGAGGACACCGAGGACACCGGGAACACCGAGGAGAGCGAGGCCTCGGAGGCCGACGGCAGCCCCGGGAAGCACGCGGACGCAGAGGACCGTACCGGGGAGGAATCGCCCGCCCGGTCCGGGGCAGACGACCCGGAGCAGCCGAGTGACGGGACACCGGACACCGCAGCGGAAAGCGCGGCCCCCTCGGGGACGGGTGAGAGAGTGGACCGTTGAGGATGTCGTGGCCGGTGGGCCCGGGACGATGAGGTGGGGTAAACCATGAACGCGCCGTACGAGGGTGACCGCGGCCAGGCCGCGGGCAGCTCGGGTCACCCCGAGGGCCCGCCGCCCGAGCACGGCCAGGTGCCGCCGCAGCACGCCGCGGACATGTACCTCCAGGACGCCTACGACCAGGACCCCTACCGGTCCCAGGACCTCGCGGCGCAGGACCCGGTCGCCGAGGCGCTCTACGACCGTGCCGCGCACCCCCCGCCGCCCCCGGGCACCTACCAGCCGCAGCAGCCGCTCTACGGCCGCCCGGCGCAGTCCCCGTACGCGCCCGACCCGAACGTGTGGGCCCAGCCCCCGGCGCCCGAGCCGGATGGCCCCACCCAGTACCTGCCCTACGGCGACGACCCGCGCACGACCCAGTTCGTGGGCGTGGACGACCTGGTGTCGCACTCCGGTGAGGACCCGCACCAGCCCGACGCGTTCGCGCATCTCTTCAAGGACCAGCAGCAGGGCGGCACCCGCCCGTCGGCCGGGTCTGCGGCGGTGCCGGGCCCGGCCCTGGCTCCCGGCGGCCAGGGGCCCGCGCCGCGCCACCAGGCTCCGGCCTCCGTGCCGCCCACGGACGACCGCACCATGAACCTGGGCAGCTCGGCCGCCGCGACCGAGGCACCGGCTCCCGAGCCCGCTGCCGCTCCGGCCGCGAAGAAGGGCGGCAAGGCGGCCGGCCTGCTGAAGTCCAGCGCCGTGATGGCCGCGGGCACGATGGTCTCGCGCCTCACCGGCTTCGTCCGTTCCGCGCTGATCGTCTCCGCGCTCGGCGTCGGTCTGCTCGGCGACACCTTCCAGGTCGCCTACCAGCTGCCGACGATGATCTACATCCTGACCGTCGGCGGCGGCCTCAACTCCGTCTTCGTGCCGCAGCTCGTGCGGGCCATGAAGGAGGACGAGGACGGCGGCGAGTCCTACGCCAACCGGCTGCTGACGCTCGTGATGGTGGCACTCGGCACGCTCACCGTCGCCGCGATCGCCGGTGCCCCGCTGCTGATCCGGGCGCTGTCCGACCCGGTCGCCAGCGACCCGGCGGCCAACGAGGTCGCCATCACGTTCGTCCGCTACTTCCTGCCCTCGATCTTCTTCATGGGCGTCCATGTCGTGATGGGCCAGATCCTCAACGCACGCGGCAGGTTCGGCGCGATGATGTGGACGCCGGTCCTGAACAACATCGTCATCATCGTGACGCTGGGCATGTTCATCTGGGTCTACGGCACCGCCGCCGACTCCGGCATGAAGGTCACGTCCATCCCGCCGGAGGGCCAGCGGCTCCTCGGCATCGGCGTCCTGCTGGGTCTGGTCGTACAGGCGCTCGCGATGATCCCCTATCTGCGGGAGACGGGCTTCCGGCTGCGGCTGCGCTTCGACTGGCGGGGTCACGGGCTCGGCAAGGCCGTGACGCTCGCCAAGTGGACCTTCCTGTTCGTCCTCGCCAACCAGGCCGGCGCGATCGTCGTCTCCCAGCTGTCGACCGCGGCCGGCAAGGCCTCGCCCGTCGACGGCACCGGCTTCGCCGCCTACGCCAACGCCCAGCTGATCTGGGGCCTCCCGCAGGCCATCATTACCGTCTCGCTCATGGCTGCCCTGCTGCCGCGCATCTCCCGCTCGGCGGCCGAGGGCGACGGCGGCGCGGTCCGCGACGACATCTCCCAGGGACTGCGCACCACGGCCGTCGCGATCGTGCCGATCTCCTTCGGCTTCCTCGCGCTCGGCATCCCGATGTGCACCCTGATCTTCGGCTCGTCCGGCACCAGCGAGGCCACCAACATGGGCTTCATGCTGATGGCCTTCGGCCTCGGCCTGATCCCCTACTCGGTGCAGTACGTCGTCCTGCGCGCCTTCTACGCGTACGAAGACACCCGCACCCCCTTCTACAACACGGTCATCGTGGCCGCGGTCAACGCGAGCGCCTCGGCGGTCTGTTACTTCGTCCTCCCGGCCCGCTGGGCCGTCGCGGGCATGGCCGCCGCCTACGGCCTGGCCTACGCGATCGGTGTCGGCGTCGCCTGGAACCGGCTGCGCAAGCGACTCGGCGGCGACCTCGACGGCTCCCACGTCCTGCGCACGTACGCCAGACTGTGCATCGCCTCCGTACCCGCGGCGCTGATCGCCGGCGCCGCCTGCTACGGCCTGGCCCAGACCCTGGGCCAAGGCGTCGTCGGCTCCTTCGCCGCCCTTCTGGTCGGTGGAGCCCTGCTGCTCGGTATCTTCTTCGTCGCGGCCCGCCGCATGCGCATCGAGGAGCTCAACTCCCTCGTCGGCATGGTCCGCGGGCGCCTGGGTCGCTGAGCGAGGAGGTAGTCGCACAACCATCGTCAGCCGCCGCGTGTCGTGCATAGCGGCGGACTGTGGGCACAATTGGATCCGGCGTCGGACGGCGCGCACGAGGTCGGCGGCGCGCATTGGATGGGGAGGCAGGAACGACGGTGGCGGAACGGAGCACGGCTGCCGTCGACGTGGCAGACAACAGCGGCGACGAGCCGCTGACCGCACAGGCGGACCAGTCCACGGCCGACGGGGTGGCCAAGAACCGGGAGCGGGACACGGACAGCGACGAGGCACAGGGGAGTGGCGGGACCGAGCATCCCGGGAAGGCCTCAGCGCCTGAACTGCACAGCGGCCACAAACTCGCCAGACGGTACCGCCTGGAGGAGTGCGTCACCCGTCTGGACGGTTTCAGCAGTTGGCGTGCGGTCGACGAGAAACTCCGCCGCGCCGTGGGGGTTCACATCCTGCCCGCGGACCACGCCCGCGCCCGCTCGGTGCTGGCCGCGGCCCGTTCCTCGGCGCTGCTCGGCGACCCTCGTTTCGTCCAGGTCCTGGACGCCGTCGAGGAGAACGACCTCGTCTATGTCGTCCACGAATGGCTGCCCGACGCCACCGAACTGACGACGCTGCTCGCGTCCGGCCCCCTGGAGCCGCACGACGCGTACCAGATGGTCAGTCAGATCGCCTCGGCGATGGCCGCCGCGCACCGTGAGGGTCTGTCGCATCTGCGGCTGAACCCCACCGCCGTCCTGCGCACCTCCACCGGCCAGTGGCGCATCCGCGGTCTCGCGGTCAACGCCGCTCTGCGCGGCATCACCTCGGACACCCCGCAGCGCACCGACACGGAGGCGATCGGCGCCCTGCTGTACACGGCGCTCACCCAGCGCTGGCCGTACGAGAACGACGCCTACGGTCTGTCCGGGCTACCCAAGGACGTCGGTCTGATCGCGCCCGACCAGGTCCGCGCCGGCGTCCACCGGGGTCTGTCCGAGCTGGCCATGCGCGCGCTCGCCAACGACGGGGCGACCGCGTCCCGGCACGAGGCCGCGTGCACCACACCGGAGGAACTGGTGAAGGCGATCGGGGACATGCCCCGCATCCGCCCGCCGGAGCCCGCGTTCACCGCGCCGCCGGAGTATCAGCGCACGACGTACCAGCAGGGCACCTACGGCCGCCCCGCGCCCCACCCGGGCGCCACCCAGCCGGTCCCGGCCCCGCCGCCCCCGCTGCAGAGCCGCACCGGCCGCGCCCTGAAGTGGGCGGTGTCCGCTCTGCTCATCGCCGCGCTCGGCCTGGGCAGCTGGCAGCTCGCGGACGCCCTGATGGACCAGGGCAAGTCCGAGGACACCAACAAGACGCAGACTACGGACGACGACGGCGACAAGAGTCCGACGAAGCCCGCCAGCCAGCCGATCACCATCGCGGGCGCCCGGGACTTCGACCCCTTCGGAGACCGGTCCGAGAAGCCTTCCGACATACAGAAGGCCTACGACAACAGCCCCTCGACGTACTGGCAGACGGACTTCTACAAGGGTGCCAACTTCGGGAACCTGAAGCCGGGCCTCGGCATGATCCTCGATCTCGGCAAGGTGCAGCAGGTCGGGAAGGTGACCGTCACCTTCGTGGGGAAGACGTCCGTCGAGCTGCGTACCGCCTCCAGCACGGCCGGCTCGGAGCCCACGTCCTTCGACGCCTACACGAAGGTCGCGGGCGGCTCCGGCACGACCGTGACGCTCACTCCGTCCCAGTCCGTCAAGACTCGCTACGTACTGGTCTGGCTGACCGAGCTGCCGCTGACCGACGACGGGAACTACCGTGGCCGAGTGGCGGACATCGAAGTAGCCAGCTGAGGCCGAGGGGAGGGGGTCCGATGGCGGAGAGCGCCGGATATGACGCGGCCAGCGATCAGGACCTCCTCGCCCAGCACGTGGAGGGCGACCCGGACGCCTTCGGTGAGCTTGTGCGACGTCACCGGGACCGACTCTGGGCCGTTGCCCTGCGGACGCTGGGAGACCGCGAGGAGGCCGCTGATGCCGTCCAGGACGCCCTGGTCTCGGCCTACCGGGCCGCCCACACCTTCCGCGGCCAGTCCGCCGTCACGACCTGGCTGCACCGCATCACGGTGAACGCCTGTCTGGACCGGGCCCGCAAGGCGGCCTCACGCAAGACCTCGCCGGTCGACGACACGGAGCGCCTGGAGCAGCTGCTCGAACCTCACGAGTCGGCCGCCGCCCCCGCGGAGCGCAACGACGTGCACCGCCAGCTCTTCGAAGCGCTCGGTGCCCTCCCGCCCGACCAGCGGGCCGCTCTCGTCCTGGTGGACATGCAGGGCTACCCCGTCGCCGAGGCCGCCCGCATCCTCGATGTGCCGACCGGAACCGTGAAGAGCCGCTGCGCCCGGGGCAGAGCCAGGCTCCTGCCGCTTGTCACCCATCTACGGCCGGAAAACACCGGCGACGACGAGGAGAGCGGCGGAGGACGGAACCGGGCGCAGGGGACATCCGTCCCATCGGCAGCGGGCCCTCCCGACAAGAAGTCGGACGGCACCGAATCAGGCGATTCAGCAGCGGTGAAGGGCGGAGGTGGGCGAGCGTGACATCGACGCCGGACACGACCGGGCACCCGGACGTCACGGAGATCTCCGACCTCACCGAGGGCCTGCTCGCGCCTTCCCACAGCGCCGATATACGCCGGCACCTCAATGGCTGTGAGCTCTGCGCCGACGTCCACGCGTCGCTCGGGGAGATCCGCGGTCTGCTCGGCACAGTCTCCGATGCGCCCCGGATGCCGGAAGACATCGCCCGCCGCATCGATACCGCACTCGCCGCCGAAGCGGTTGTTGGTGCCGCGACCGACAGCGAGGCCGCGGACGCCAAGGCGTCCCATGTTTCACGTGAAACAGCGATCGCTGCGGACCGGCCCTCGGGGCATGCCCGCCCCGCCACCACGGGACCGGGGCGCAAGAGCGGCAATCGGGGCGGGCGCCGCAGGATCGCCGTCCTGGGCGCCGTCCTCGGTGCCGCCGCCCTGGGGCTCGGTGGCGTCCTGCTGTCCTCACTGTCGGGAGGCGGGGGACCGGGCACCTCCGCGCAGGGGCAGTCCACCGCCGCCGACACCTTCGCCCAGAGCTCCCTGGAGCAGGAGGTCACGGATCTCCTTGGCGAGGCCCAGGGGTCCAAGGATCCGAACAGTCTGGGCATCGAAGGCAGCACCGGCAGCCCCCGGACCAAGGTCTACACGGAGCCCACCGTCCCCCCCTGCGTCCAGAAGGGCATCGGCCGCAACGACGCGGCCCTCGCCACCGAGGAAGGCGTGTACAAGGGAACGGACGCGCTTCTCGTCGTGCTGCCCGACACCTCCGACAGCACCAGGGTCGACGCCTATCTCATGGACAGGACCTGCGTCACGCATCCTTCGTCAGGCCCGGCCAAGATCCTTCTGAAGGACTCCTACACCCGTCACTGACGGCCCACCTGCGCCTCCGTCTCTCGCGGCTCTCCCCAGGGGGTCCTCCCTCCGTGCGCCCGGACACACCGGGAATGCGCGCCCCTTAGGATCCGTTGGGTGGGGTGAGAGTTCAGAGCAGCTCCCACCGGTCGAACGACGCAGACCAGAGACGAGGAACAAAGCCGTGAGCGACGTCCGTAACGTGATCATCATCGGCTCCGGGCCCGCCGGCTACACCGCCGCGCTCTACACCGCGCGCGCGTCGCTGAAGCCGCTGGTGTTCGAAGGCGCCGTCACCGCGGGCGGTGCCCTGATGAACACCACCGAGGTGGAGAACTTCCCCGGCTTCCAGGACGGCATCATGGGCCCCGAGCTCATGGACAACATGCGCGCCCAGGCCGAGCGCTTCGGTGCCGAGCTCATCGCGGACGACATCGTCTCCGTCGACCTCACCGGTGAGATCAAGACCGTCACGGACACGGCCGGAACGGTCCACCGCGCCAAGGCCGTCATCGTCACCACCGGCTCCCAGCACCGCAAGCTCGGCCTGCCGAACGAGGACGCCCTTTCCGGCCGCGGTGTCTCCTGGTGTGCCACGTGTGACGGGTTCTTCTTCAAGGACCAGGACATCGCCGTGATCGGCGGTGGCGACACCGCCATGGAGGAAGCCACCTTCCTCTCCCGCTTCGCCAAGTCCGTCACCATCGTCCACCGCCGGGACACCCTGCGCGCCTCCAAGGCGATGCAGGAGCGCGCCTTCGCCGACCCGAAGATCAAGTTCGTCTGGGACAGCGAGGTCGCCGAGATCCAGGGCGACCCGAAGCTGGCCGGTCTGAAGCTGCGCAACCTCAAGACCGGGGAGATCTCCGACCTGGCGGTCACCGGTCTGTTCATCGCCATCGGCCACGACCCGCGCACCGAGCTCTTCAAGGGCCAGCTCGACCTGGACGAGGAGGGCTACCTGAAGGTCGCCGCGCCCTCGACCCGGACGAACCTGACCGGTGTCTTCGCAGCCGGTGACGTGGTGGACCACACCTACCGCCAGGCCATCACCGCGGCCGGAACCGGCTGCTCCTCCGCTCTCGACGCCGAGCGCTTCCTCGCCGCCCTCGCGGACGCAGAGCAGGCCGAGCCCGAGAAGACCGCTGTCTGACACCCCCCTCTCCCGCCCCACCGCACAAGGAATGAAGGAGCCCCCTGTGGCCGGCACCCTGAAGAATGTGACCGACGCCGACTTCGATGAGGTCGTCCTCAAGAGCGACAAGCCCGTTCTGGTGGACTTCTGGGCCGAGTGGTGCGGCCCGTGCCGCCAGATCGCTCCGTCCCTCGAGGCCATCGCCGCCGAGCACGGCGACAAGATCGAGATCGTCAAGCTCAACATCGACGAGAATCCGAACACGGCCGCGAAGTACGGCGTCATGTCGATCCCGACGCTGAACGTCTACCAGGACGGCGAGGTCGCCAAGACCATCGTCGGCGCCAAGCCGAAGGCCGCGCTCGTCCGCGACCTGGAGACCTTCATCTCCGAGTGACGCACTGTTCCACGTGAAACGACGCACTGTTCCACGTGAAACAGGAGAAACACGAAGGGGCCGGTCCTGGTGGACCGGCCCCTTCGTCATGCCTACAGCGGTCGTAGCGCCGGCTCCTTCTGTACGGCGCCCAGCAGCCGGTCCAGGGCCATTTCCACGTCTTCCTTCCAGGAGAGCGTGGTCCGCAGTTCCAGTCTCAGCCGAGGGTGGCGGGGATGCGGCCGTACCGTCTTGAAGCCCACGGCCAGGAGATGATCGGCGGGGAGCAGACAGCCCGGTTCCTTCCAGCGCGCGTCACCGAACGCCTCGATCGCCTTGAAGCCCCGCCGCAGCAGATCCTTCGCGACCGTCTGCACCATTACCCGGCCGAGCCCCTGCCCCTGGTATCCCGGCATGATGAACGAAGTCATCAGCTGCACGGCGTCCGGCGCCACGGGACTCGTGGGAAACGCCGTCGAGCGGGGCACATAGGCGGGCGGCGCGTAGAGGACGAACCCCACGGGACGGTCGTCGACGTACACCACCCGGCCGCACGATCCCCAGTCCAGCAGGACGGCGGAGATCCAGGACTCCTTCTCCAGAGCGGCCGTGCCCGCCTTCAGCGCGGCCGCACCCCTGACGGGATCCAGCTCCCAGAAGACACACGAGCGACAGCGTTTGGGAAGGTCCTGAAGGTTGTCCAGCGTGAGCGGTACGAGCCGACGCCCCATGAAGGCTGTTCCTCGCTTCCTTCGCCCGCGGCGTCGCGAGCGGCTGTCAGAGCGCTGCGTTCCCTGAGCAGGCTGCCGACGAATCCGCCGACCGCGCCCAGTCCCAGCCCCGCGCTCACCAGTCCGGTCCGGCTCATCGTTCGCATGGCCCCCGCCTCCCATGTCGAGGTGCTGCCTGGTGGATGCGCCATACCCTCTCGCATCGTATCCACGATGAGATTCCCGTCGATACCGACTGAACGCAAAGAGCGAGCCGTGTTCCGGACACACCGGGCACGGCTCGCTCAGACGATCGCCAGGCCGACCTATGACGGGGTCGCAGCGCCGGCCGGTGACTCAGTCGTCCGCTTCCTCGGAGTCAGTCTCCTCATCGAGCCCCTTCTGCAGGGCGAATCCCTCGCCCGGGGCCAGCGTGCCGAGGATCCGCTCCAGGTCGTCCACCGAGGCGAACTCGACGGTGATCTTGCCCTTCTTCTGCCCCAGGTCGACCTTCACCCGGGTCTCGAAGCGGTCCGAGAGCCGGGTGGCGAGCTCCGACAGCGCCGGGGAGACCAGGGCACCGGCACGCGGCTTCCGGGCGCGCTGGGCCGTCTGCGGCCGGGAGCCCATGAGGGTCACGATTTCTTCGACGTTCCGCACCGAGAGGCCCTCGGCCACGATCCGGTGGGCCAGCCGCTCCTGCTCCTCCGCGTCCTCCACGGAGAGCAGCGCCCGCGCGTGCCCGGCGGAGAGCACACCCGCCGCCACCCGGTTCTGAACGGCCGGCGAGAGCTTCAGCAGCCGCAGTGTGTTGGAGACCTGCGGGCGGGACCGGCCGATGCGGTCCGCCAACTGATCGTGCGTGCAGTTGAAGTCCTTCAGCAACTGGTCGTAGGCGGCTGCCTCTTCCAGCGGGTTCAGCTGCGCCCGGTGGAGGTTCTCCAGGAGTGCGTCCAGCAGAAGCTTCTCGTCGTCCGTGGCCCGCACGATCGCCGGGATCGCCTCAAGCCCCGCCTCACGGCAGGCCCGCCAGCGCCGCTCGCCCATGATGAGCTCGTAGCGCCCGGGGCCCAGCTGCCGTACGACGACCGGCTGGAGGAGACCGACCTCCTTGATGGAGATGACGAGTTCTTCCAGCGCGTACTCGTCGAAGACCACGCGGGGCTGCTGCGGGTTCGGCGTGATCGCATCAAGGGGGATCTCGGCGAAGTACGCACCGATGGGAGGCGCGAGCGTCTCCACCGCATCGTAGGCCGACGGCTCCTCTGTTTCACGTGAAACAGTCGGCAGTGCGGCCACCTTGGCCGCGGCCACCCCGCGGTCGGAGTTCGGGCCCGGGACAGCCACCGGGGACGCGGAGCCCGCCACTGCGGTCTGCGCCGGCGTCTTCTCCGTCGGGGCGGCAGGGATCAGTGCGGCGAGACCACGGCCCAACCCCCTCCGTCGCTCATTCACTGGATCCCCTCCACCATGCTCGGATTGTTCTGAGCGCCGATATGGGCGTGAGTGGCGTCATAGCTGATGCCCACACCCTTCAGCGCGATCTCTCGGGCGGCCTCAAGATAGGAGAGGGCACCGCTCGATCCTGGATCGTAGGTCAGCACCGTCTGCCCATAGCTCGGCGCCTCGGAGATACGGACCGAGCGAGGAATGCTCGTCCGCAGCACCTCGTCACCGAAGTGGGTGCGCACCTCCTCGGCGACCTGAGACGCCAGGCGCGTCCGGCCGTCGTACATGGTGAGCAGGATGGTCGACACATGCAGGGCGGGGTTGAGGTGCCCCCGCACCAGGTCGACGTTGCGCAGCAGCTGGCCCAGTCCTTCCAGCGCGTAGTACTCGCACTGGATCGGGATCAGAACCTCCGCACCCGCCACCAGCGCGTTGACCGTCAACAGGCCGAGCGAGGGCGGGCAGTCGATGAGGACGTAGTCCAGCGGCTGCTCATAGGCCTGGATGGCCCGCTGCAGTCGGCTCTCTCGGGCCACCAGGGACACCAGCTCGATCTCCGCACCGGCGAGATCGATCGTGGCGGGGGCGCAGAAGAGGCCTTCGACATCGGGGACCGGCTGGACGACTTCCGCGAGTGGGCGGCTCTCGACCAACACGTCATAGATGGACGGGACCTCGGCGTGATGGTCGATCCCCAGGGCAGTGGACGCGTTGCCCTGCGGGTCGAGGTCGACGACGAGGACGCGGCCGCCGTGCAGAGCCAACGAGGCCGCAAGGTTCACGGTCGTCGTGGTCTTGCCGACCCCGCCCTTCTGGTTGGCGACCACGATGATCCGGGTCTGCTCCGGACGTGGCAGACCCTCGCCGGCGCGGCCCAGTGCCTCCACCGCCAGTTGGGCAGCACGACCGATCGGAGTGTCGTCCATCGGGGGCGGTGTTTCACGTGAAACATCCTCCCCCAAGGACTCGGTACGGGGACCGGGGACCGGATCGGCCATCGGTCCCGCGATGTTGGCGTCGGACCGCAAGGATTCACTCTCCTCGACTTCAAGCTCGCAATGAACAGAGCCTGCCATGTCTTCGGGGTCGCGAACCAGTGAGGCCTGTTGTTCTGTGGAGAAATCCACCTGTGTGGACAACTCCACTCCCGCTTTGAGTGAACGGAGGGGCTTTCGTTCGCGGGGTTCGGCCGCGGCGCGACCGCGGCTGATGATGCCGTGCAGCAGGGAGCGACGTTTCACGTGAAACACGATGCACAGCGCCTACGGCCGAACGGACGCGACACTCCGTCATACGTAGGTGGGGCAGCTTGTGTGGAGTACGTCTCACCACCGAGTCCGCCCCACGACCGCGTCCGACCCACCACCTGACATCAACGACGGCTCAGCGTCGACGGCGTGCCCGCCCCGTCCGTGCCGCCTTCGCCCGCTTGGCCGCGAACCTCACACCGCCTGGGCTCTCCCCGACCTCGACCCGCACCACCGTGGAGAGCGGATCGACGACGCCCTCGCCGACCTGGAGGATCGAGGTGGTGACCGCGCCCAGCTTGCTCAGGGCGGTGGCCGCGCTTTTCAGCTCCTCCTCGGCGGTGTCGCCCTTGAGAGCGAGCATCTCACCGTAGGGACGCAGCAGCGGGATGCCCCAGGTCGCCAGACGGTCCAGGGGAGCCACGGCACGGGCGGTCACCACATGCACGGGCGGAACCTTGCCCATGACCTCCTCGGCACGGCCGCGGACCACCGTGACATGGTCCAGACCGAGGAGTTCGACGACCTCGGTGAGGAAGTTCGTGCGCCGCAGCAGCGGCTCCAGAAGAGTGATCTTCAGGTCCTCGCGCACCAGCGCCAGGGGGATGCCGGGCAGTCCGGCGCCGGAGCCCACATCGCACACGGTCACCCCCTCGGGCACGACCTCGGAGAGCACCGCGCAGTTGAGGATGTGCCGCTCCCACAAGCGGGGCACCTCACGCGGGCCGATGAGGCCGCGCTGCACACCGGCCTCGGCCAGGAGCTCGGCGTACCGGACCGCATCCGCGAAGCGATCACCGAATACCTCGCGTGCCACCTCGGGCGCAGGGGGGAGCTCCGCTGCCTCCGTCACGGGGACCGTCCTTCCGTACCGCATCGGCACATCCAGCGCCGACCATCAGAACCACCAGGCTGACAAAGACCGGCCCCGCCTGCGCTACAGACGGGGCCGGGGTGACGTACGTACCGAATCTAGTTGGGGAGCACGACGACGAAGCGCTGCGGCTCCTCGCCCTCGGACTCGCTGCGCAGGCCCGCGGCCTTCACCGCGTCATGGACGACCTTGCGCTCGAAGGGCGTCATCGGCTTCAGCTTCACGGGCTCGCCGCTGTTCCTGGCGTCGGCCGCGGCCTTGGCGCCCAGCTCGGAGAGCTCGGCGCGCTTCTTGGCGCGGTAGCCCGCGATGTCCAGCATCAGCCGGCTGCGGTCGCCGGTCTCCCGGTGCACGGCAAGGCGCGTCAGCTCCTGCAGCGCCTCCAGCACCTCGCCGTCCCGGCCGACCAGCTTCTGCAGGTCACGGGCGCTCGTGTCGCTGATGATCGACACAGAGGCGCGGTCGGCCTCGACGTCCATGTCGATGTCGCCGTCGAGATCGGCGATGTCCAGCAGACCCTCGAGGTAGTCCGCCGCGATCTCGCCCTCCTGCTCCAGGCGGGTCAGGGTGTCTGCACCCTCGGCAGCGGAGGTGGTGCCTTCCGTCACGGGATGGGCTCCTTCTTACTTCTTGGACGGGGACTTGGGGCGCTGCGGGCCGCCCTTGCGCTGCCCGGACTGGGCCTTGCTGCGGCCACCGCCGGTACCGGCCTTGGGAGCGGTCTGCCGGGCGGCGCCGGAGGGCTTGTCGTCCTCGGGCTCGTCGGACTTGCTCAGCGAGGTGGTCTCGCCGGCCGCCTTGGGGCCGCCGTGCTGGCGCTGGGACTTGGTCTGCCGCTTCGGCTGCTGGCGCTTGGCGGCGGCCGCGGTCGTGGTGGTGCCGTCCTCGGTCTCCACGACGGTCTGGGCGTCGCTCTTCATCACGGTGCCGTCGGCCTGGGCCGCGAGGCCCGCCTTGGTCAGACCGTTGATGAACTTGCGCTCGGCCTCGTTGCGGTCGCGGCCCTTGGCGACGATGGCCTTGATGATGGTCTTCTCGCTGCGGCGGCGGGCCTTGCCGGCATGCGTCACGTGCTTGTACAGCCGCTCCAGGTACGCGGCCTGGGCCTTGGAACCCGGGGTCGGGTTGTTGTGGATGACGTACATCTGCTGGCCCATGGTCCACACGTTGGTGGTCAGCCAGTAGACGAGGACACCGACGGGGAAGTTGATGCCGAAGACGGCGAACATGACCGGGAAGATGTACATCAGCATCTTCTGCTGCTGCATGAACGGCGTCTTCACCGTGGTGTCGACGTTCTTCGTCATCAGCTGGCGCTGGGTGAAGAACTGGGACGCCGACATCAGGACGATCATGATCGCGGTGACGACCCGCACATCGGTGAGCGAGGCGCCGAGGGCCTCGACCTCCGAGGCGCTGTCGGTGAACTTCGCGGCCAGCGGAGCGCCGAAGATGTGCGCCTTCTGAGCGCTCTGCAGCAGGCTCTCGTTGATCACACCGACGGTGTCACCGTTCGCGATGCCGTTGAGCACGTGGTACAGGGCGAAGAAGAACGGGGACTGCGCCAGGATGGGAAGGCACGAGGAGAGCGGGTTGGTGCCCGTCTCCTTGTACAGCTTCATCATCTCTTCGGACTGACGCTGCTTGTCGTTCTTGTAGCGCTCCTGGATCTTCTTCATCTCGGGCTGGAGCGTCTGCATGGCCCGGGTCGCCTTGATCTGCTTCACGAAGAGCGGGATCAGGCAGATGCGGATCAGGATCACCAGAGACACGATCGACAGGCCCCAGGCCCATCCGGTGTCAGGGCCGAAGATCTTGCCGTACACCGTGTGGAACTGGACGATGACCCAGGAAACGGGTGTCGTGATGAAGCTGAAGAGGCTGGCAATCGTGTCCACTAATCATGCTCCTTGGGCATGGGACGGGGTCTCTGCGGCCGGGCTCGGGGAAACACTCTCCTCGGTGGCCGTTTCGGCGGCGGAGGTCCCGCCCCTGCGTGCACGCCAGGCGTCCCGCAGCATTTCGTGCCACCGCGGGCGCTTCCGCGGCGGAACATGGTCCACACCCCCCAGCGACCACGGGTTGCACCGCAGGATGCGCCAGGCGGTGAGTGCCGTTCCCTTGATCGCGCCGTGCCGGTCGATGGCCGTGTATCCGTAGTGGGAACACGACGGGTAGTACTTGCAGACCGGCCCGAGCAGCGGACTGATCGTCCACTGGTAGAGCTTGATCAGGGCCAGCAGCGGGTACTTCATCGCGCGCCCCCTCCCAGCAGCCGTTGAAGGGCGGCATCAAGGTCTTGGGCCAGCTGTGCGTGGTCGGCGTCGCCCGCACCGGGCAGCGCCCGTACGACTACCAGGCTACCGGGGGGCAGGAGAACGACCCGATCGCGCATCAGATGACGCAGTCTGCGCTTCACCTTGTTGCGCACGACCGCTCCACCCACGGCCTTGCTCACGACGAAACCCGCACGCGTCGGGGGAGCGCTCTCCCCAGGCGCGTGCGGGTCCATGGCACCGCTTCGAAGGTGGACGACGAGCGTCGGGCGTCCGGCCCGGCGGCCCCGTCGTACCGCGGTCGCGAAGTCCTCGCGCCGCCTCAGCCGGTTCTCGGTGGGCAGCACGACGGCATGACCTGACCGGGATCAGGCGGACAGACGGGCGCGACCCTTGCTACGGCGGGACGCGAGAATCGCGCGGCCGGCACGGGTGCGCATACGCAGCCGGAAGCCGTGGGTCTTGGCGCGACGACGGTTGTTCGGCTGGAAGGTGCGCTTGCTCACTCGGGGGCTCCAGAAATCAAATCGGTGTGGCGGGTGCCGTCCTGGCTGTCACCGTGCGCCCACGAGTAGCTCTCGTTACGCCCGAGTGCACCGCTTCCCGATCACCTGAAGCGATCTGTGCCCATCGGAGGCAGGCGGCAGCAGCCATCGACAACTCGACCTGGTTACGGTACGCGCGGCTGCGCCATCCGGTCAAACCAGGGGTCGCCGGGAGACACTATCCACAGCCTGGGGACAACAACTTGAACCGCACCCGTCGCCCTGACTACCGTGACTGGACTCCGATTCGTTCCTTTGACCCCTGGTTCCCGACTCGCAGTTCTCGGCCCCCGCCGAGGTGAATCCCGATTCGTCCCGCAACCACACGTTCGTGGGACCCCCACGAGAGAGCGTGCCCTGTGGCTGACGTACCTGCCGATCTTGCCGCAGTGTGGCCACGAGTACTGGAGCAGCTCCTCGGTGAGGGCCGTGGTCAGGGTGTCGAGGTGAAGGACGAGCACTGGATCCGGCGCTGTCAGCCGCTCGCGCTGGTCGCCGACACCGCCCTGCTGGCCGTACCGAACGAATTCGCCAAGGGCGTACTGGAGGGCCGGCTGGCCCCGGTCGTCAGCGAGACGCTGAGCCGCGAGTGCGGCCGCCCGATCCGTATCGCGATCACCGTGGACGACTCCGCCGGCGAGCCCCCGGCCCCGCCGGCGCCCCCTGTCCAGCAGCAGCCACAGCCGCGCTACGAGGAGCCCGAGCTCCCGTCCGGCCCGTACGACGGCCCGTACGACGAGCCGAAGGGCCGCTACGACAGCACGTACGACAATTCCTACGACAGCGCTTACGACGGAAGCTACGGTCGGCACCGCGCCGAGCCGCGCCCGGGTCCTGTCGGGGAGGGTCCGCGCGGGGACCAGCTGCCGACCGCTCGGCCCGCGTATCCGTCGGAGTACCAGCGCCCGGAGCCGGGCGCCTGGCCGCGGCCCCAACAGGACGAGTACAGCTGGCAGCAGCAGCGGCTCGGTTTCCCTGAGCGCGATCCGTACGCCTCGCCGGCCCAGGACCCCTACAGGTCGCCGTCGGCGGACTCCTACTCCCAGGATTCCTACGGTCAGCCGCCGCAGGACTACCGGCCGCAGTCGATGGAGCGGCCTCCGTACGACTCTGCCCCCTACGAGCAGAAGCGGCCCGAGTACGACCAGCGGGACGCGGGCCGGCGCGAGCTGCCCGACCTGTCGTCCGGCTCGAACGCGCCGCAGCGGCCCGGCGGACCCGGGGTGCCCGGGGTGCCCGGATCCTCGACCTCGCCGTCGCCATCGGCGGGCGGGCCCGGTGAGCCGACCGCGCGGCTGAACCCCAAGTACCTGTTCGACACGTTCGTCATCGGCGCGTCCAACCGCTTCGCGCACGCGGCCGCGGTCGCCGTGGCCGAGGCACCCGCGAAGGCGTACAACCCCCTCTTCATCTACGGCGAGTCGGGGCTCGGCAAGACGCACCTGCTGCACGCGATCGGACACTACGCGCGGAGCTTGTATCCCGGCACGCGCGTGCGGTACGTCAGCTCGGAAGAGTTCACCAACGAGTTCATCAACTCCATCCGCGACGGCAAGGGCGACAGCTTCCGCAAGCGGTACCGCGAGATGGACATCCTGCTCGTGGACGACATCCAGTTCCTCGCGGACAAGGAGTCGACGCAGGAGGAGTTCTTCCACACCTTCAACACGCTCCACAACGCCAACAAGCAGATCGTGCTGTCCAGCGACCGGCCGCCCAAGCAGCTGGTGACGCTGGAGGACCGGCTTCGGAACCGTTTCGAGTGGGGTCTGATCACCGATGTCCAGCCGCCCGAGTTGGAGACGCGGATCGCGATCCTGCGCAAGAAGGCGGTGCAGGAGCAGCTCAACGCCCCTCCGGAGGTACTGGAGTTCATCGCCTCGCGGATCTCGCGGAACATCCGTGAGCTGGAGGGCGCGCTGATCCGGGTGACCGCGTTCGCCTCGCTCAACCGGCAGCCGGTGGACCTGGGCCTGACGGAGATCGTCCTGAAGGACCTGATCCCAGGCGGCGAGGACTCGGCGCCCGAGATCACCTCCACGGCCATCATGAGCGCCACCGCCGACTACTTCGGCCTCACGGTCGAGGACCTGTGCGGGACCTCGCGCGGGCGGGCCCTGGTGACGGCCCGGCAGATCGCCATGTACCTGTGCCGCGAGCTGACGGACCTCTCGCTGCCGAAGATCGGCGCGCTGTTCGGCGGCCGTGACCACACCACGGTCATGCACGCCGACCGCAAGATCCGCAATCTGATGGCCGAGCGCCGGTCCATCTACAACCAGGTGACCGAGCTGACCAACCGCATCAAGGCCGGCTGACCGCCGTACGACGCCGCGGAGGGCGCCCCCGGAGCTGATCCCNTACAACCAGGTGACCGAGCTGACCAACCGCATCAAGGCCGGCTGACCGCCGTACGACGCCGCGGAGGGCGCCCCGGGAGCTGATCCCGGGGCGCCCTCCGCGTGTGCGGGGACGCCGTGGTGCGTCCTTGGAGGGGCCTGGGGAAGACCGTGCGTCCCGGCCGTGCGTCCTGGGCCCGTCATCCGCTGTTCGATTTCCGGCCGGGTTACGGCCACTCTCCACAGATTCGGTGACTTTTTCCCGTCCACACCCTGGGGACCCGGAAGTTGTCCAGACTGTATCCACAGGCGAGCCTGTGGGAGGAGCATCGAGCCAGGTCAACAGGTTGTGGATTCGTGGACGAAGGACGTCCACAGGCTGTGGACAAGAAAACCTTCCACAGGCTGTGCACGAAGTTGTCCACCGGCAACCCACAGGCTGGGGCCGGTTGTCCCCAGCGATCAGCGGTTTCTCCACATCCCTGTCCACTGTTCGGCAAGCTGACGCGCCTCCTCACCGTGTCGAGTGAAAGGCGTCACACGAAGTTGCCGGGTTGGGCTGTGGGAAAGGTGGGTAAAGCTGGGGACAACGCTGGGGAGAACTCGCCCCTCCCTGTGCACGGAGTGTGCAGAACTTTCTGTTCTCCACAGACGGCCCCGGTTGTCCACCGCCTCCACCCACAGGGCCAGTGGATAAAAAATCGCCTCTGAGCTGCGAAAACAGGGTTATCCACGGTATCCACAGGCCCTACTACTACTGACGACTAGAGAGAGCCAGGAATCCGTTTCGAAGTGGGTCCTGTGCACAACTCGCTCTCCGGCGTCCGGCTGCCCCTCGTCACGACTTGACCCCGAGAGGCACCTACTGTCAGTGCGGTGCGTCAGACTGGTCCCCGGTGGTCCTTCCCTTCACAGGGGTCGATCACACCGACACCAGACAGACGAAGCCAGGCAGGCCTAGAAGCGCCGGCAACAGCAGGAGGCGGCAAGAGTGAAGATCCGGGTGGAACGCGACGTACTCGCGGAGGCAGTGGCCTGGGCGGCGCGCAGCCTCCCGGCCCGTCCGCCGGCGCCTGTCCTCGCCGGCCTGCTGCTGAAGGCCGAGGACGGTGCGCTGAGCCTCTCCAGCTTCGACTACGAGGTCTCCGCGCGTGTGTCCGTGGAGGCCGAGGTCGAGGAGGAGGGCACGGTCCTCGTCTCCGGCCGTCTGCTCGCGGACATCTGCCGCGCGCTCCCCAACCGGCCGGTGGAGATTTCCACAGACGGTGTACGGGCGACCGTGGTCTGCGGCTCCTCGCGGTTCACCCTCCACACCCTGCCTGTGGAGGAGTACCCGTCGCTGCCCCAGATGCCCAACGCGACGGGCACCGTCCCCGGCGAGGTCTTCGCCTCCGCGGCCGCCCAGGTGGCGATCGCCGCCGGCCGTGACGACACGCTCCCCGTCCTCACCGGTGTGCGCATCGAGATCGAGGGCGACACCGTCACCCTCGCCTCCACCGACCGCTACCGCTTCGCGGTCCGTGAGTTCCTGTGGAAGCCGGAGAACCCGGACGCCTCCGCGGTCGCCCTGGTCCCCGCCAAGACGCTCCTGGACACCGCCAAGGCGCTCACGAGCGGCGACAGCGTCATCCTGGCGCTCTCCGGATCGGGCTCCGGCGAGGGCCTGATCGGTTTCGAGGGCGCGGGCCGCCGGACGACCACCCGTCTCCTCGAGGGCGACCTGCCGAAGTACCGCACGCTGTTCCCGACCGAGTTCAACTCCGTCGCCGTGATCGAGACCGCCCCCTTCGTGGAGGCCGTCAAGCGTGTGGCCCTGGTCGCCGAGCGCAACACCCCGGTGCGGCTCAGCTTCGAGCAGGGTGTGCTCATCCTGGAGGCCGGCTCCAGCGACGACGCACAGGCTGTGGAAAGGGTCGACGCGCAGCTGGAGGGCGACGACATCTCGATTGCCTTCAACCCGACCTTCCTGCTGGACGGCCTGAGCGCGATCGACTCCCCCGTCGCCCAGCTGTCCTTCACGACCTCCACCAAGCCCGCGCTGCTCAGTGGCAAGCCGGCGGTGGACGCCGAGGCGGACGAGGCGTACAAGTACCTGATCATGCCGGTGCGGTTGAGCGGTTGAGCGGCGCTGGGGCCGGGCGGGGGTGGGTTTCTCCACCGGCGTTGGCCGGGTGCCGCTGCGCCCACCCGTGCCGCCTGGGGGTACCTCCCAGGCCCTTAGGGCACTGGGGGAGGCACGATTGCCCGCAGTTCTGTGAGGCGTACGTTTGAGCGCGTATGCCCACAGGTGTGCGTGAGCGTCCGGGTTTAGGCTCGGACATGGGTACGAAGGTGCCCCACACGCCACACAGCGACCTAAGGAACAACTGATGGAGCTCGGTCTCGTCGGCCTCGGCAAGATGGGCGGCAACATGCGCGAGCGGATACGCCGCGCAGGCCACACCGTCGTCGGATACGACCGCAACCCGGACCTCGCCGATGTCCACAGCCTCGAAGAACTTGTGGGCAAGCTCGAGGCCCCGCGCGTGGTGTGGGTGATGGTCCCCGCCGGTGCCGCCACCCAGTCGACGATCGACGAGCTGGCCGAGCTGCTGGAGCCGGGCGATGTCGTCGTGGACGGCGGCAACTCCCGCTGGACGGACGACGAGAAGCACGCGGAGGAACTGGCCGCCAAGGGCATCGGCTTCGTCGACTGCGGTGTCTCCGGCGGCGTCTGGGGCCTGGAGAACGGCTACGCGCTGATGTACGGCGGCGACGCGGAGAACGTCGCCAAGGTGCAGCCGGTCTTCGACGCGCTCAGGCCCGAGGGCGACTTCGGCTCGGTGCACGCCGGCAAGGTCGGCGCCGGCCACTTCGCCAAGATGGTCCACAACGGCATCGAGTACGCCATGATGCAGGCCTACGCCGAGGGCTGGGAGCTGCTGGAGAAGGTCGACTCCGTCACCGATGTGCGCGAGGTCTTCCGCTCCTGGCAGGAGGGCACCGTCATCCGGTCCTGGCTGCTCGACCTCGCGGTCAACGCCCTCGACGAGGACGAGCACCTCGACAAGCTGAAGGGCTTCGCCCAGGACTCCGGCGAGGGCCGCTGGACCGTCGAGGCCGCCATTGACAACGCCGTGCCGCTCCCCGCGATCACGGCCTCGCTGTTCGCGCGGTTCTCCTCCCGCCAGGAGGACTCCCCGCAGATGAAGATGATCGCGGCGCTGCGCAACCAGTTCGGCGGCCACGCGGTCGAGAAGAAGTAACTGCCCGAGGACTCTGGGGGAGGTCGGCGAACGACCATGCACGTCACGCATCTGTCGCTGGCCGACTTCCGCTCGTACGCCCGGGCCGAGGTTCCGCTCGACCCGGGTGTCACCGCGTTCGTCGGCCCCAACGGCCAGGGCAAGACGAACCTCGTCGAGGCCGTCGGCTACCTCGCCACCCTCGGCAGCCACCGGGTCGCCTCCGACGCGCCCCTGGTCCGCATGGGCGCCGACCGCGCGATCATCCGGGCCCAGGTCCGGCAGGGTGAGCGGCAGCAGCTCGTCGAGCTGGAGGTCAACCCCGGCAAGGCCAACCGCGCCCGCGTCAACCGGTCCTCGCAGGTCAGACCCCGGGACGTGCTGGGCATCGTACGGACTGTCCTGTTCGCGCCCGAGGACCTCGCGCTGGTCAAGGGAGATCCCGGGGAGCGGCGGCGGTTCCTGGACGAGCTGATCACGGCCCGCTCGCCGCGCATGGCGGGGGTGCGGTCGGACTACGAGCGCGTTCTCAAGCAGCGCAACACCCTCCTGAAGTCCGCGGCCCTCGCCCGGCGGCACGGTGGGCGAAGGGGGGCACCTCCCGCGCGAGCGGATTCGAGCGTGGAGGCGGATCTGTCGACGCTCGACGTGTGGGACCAGCACCTCGCGCGTGCGGGTGCCGAGCTGCTCGCGCAGCGGCTCGACCTGGTCGCCGCGATCCAGCCGCTCGCCGACAAGGCGTACGAGCAGCTGGCGCCGGGCGGCGGACCGGTCACCCTGGAGTACAAGCCGTCCGCGCCCGGCGAGGCGCACACGCGCGAGGACCTCTACGCGCAGCTGATGGCGGCGCTCGCGGACGCCCGCAAGCAGGAGATCGAGCGGGGCGTCACCCTGGTAGGACCCCACAGGGACGATGTGTTGCTCAAACTCGGGCAACTGCCCGCCAAGGGATACGCCTCCCACGGCGAGTCCTGGTCCTACGCGCTCGCGCTGCGGCTGGCCTCGTACGACCTGCTGCGGGCCGAGGGCAACGAGCCGGTACTGGTGCTCGACGACGTGTTCGCGGAGCTGGACGCGCGCCGCCGGGAGCGGCTGGCCGAGCTGGTCGCGCCCGGGGAGCAGGTGCTGGTGACGGCGGCCGTGGACGACGACGTACCGCAGGTGCTGAGCGGGGCGCGGTACGCCGTGGCGGACGGGACGGTGGAGCGCGTATGAGCGAGCAGGAGCCCCGCAGGACGCCCGAGCCCTCCGGTGTCGACCTCGCGCGCGTGGCGCTGCGGGCGGCGCGCGAGCAGGCACGCGCGCGTGGGGACGCCGCGCAGCAGAAGAAGCAGGCACGGCGCGGAGGCGGTCTGCGCTCCGGCGCGCGGGCGGACGGGCGCGATCCCATGGCGCTCGGCGCGGCGATCAACCGGCTGCTGAACGAGCGCGGCTGGGAGGCGCCGGCCGCGGTGGGCGGGGTGATGGGGCGCTGGCCCGAGATCGTCGGCGAGGACGTGGCCAAGCACTGTGTGCCGGAGCGGTACGACGAGGACGAGCGGGTCCTGGTGGTGCGCTGCGACTCCACGGCCTGGGCGACGAATCTGCGGCTGCTGGCCCCGACCCTGGTCGCCCGGCTCAACGAGGACCTGGGGCACGGCCGGGTCCGGCAGATCAAGGTGCAGGGTCCCGGCGGCCCGGCGCGCCGTTACGGCCCGCTGCGCGCCCCGGGGAGCACCGGCCCCGGCGACACATACGGGTGATCTGCATCACGTTCTGCGTCACGTAGGGACGGNNNNCCCCGGCCGTCCCTACGTGTGTCCGGATATTGCCCGGATGTCGGCCGAAGGGTGCCCGTGGATGCACGCGGTCATTCGCCCACAGCCTGTGGACAAGCGCTCAAACCGCCCGCACACGGGGCCGATTTCCGAGCTGACCCGTCGGTAGCCAAGGGTTGACACCCGGAAGCGCTGAGTGCCTCCGTGAGCCCCTTAGAGCCCCCATCCGTATATCGGGACCCGTCGGAGACCGGTTGAGGGCGGCACATCCGGACTCAGGTACCGGCAAACCCCCATCACTGTCAGTGCTACCGGTAGACTGGAAGCCAATCCCGCCCCAAACGTGGGGACCGCCCGGGACAAGCTGAGCAACGCTGATCAAGGCTTACCAACGCAACATGCCGCAGCCGCTCCGGCAACCTGCCGAGGAGCCTGGCTCGTGCTGTGCCAGAAAGGGCGCTTCGTGGCCGATTCCGGCAACCCCAACGAGAACAACCCGTCCACCGACGCCGGCGTGAACGGCGAGGTCACCGCCTCGTACGACGCCAGCGCCATCACCGTCCTCGAGGGCCTGGACGCGGTCCGCAAGCGCCCCGGTATGTACATCGGCTCCACGGGCGAGCGTGGTCTTCACCACCTTGTGTACGAGGTGGTCGACAACTCCGTCGACGAGGCGCTGGCCGGCCACGCGGACACCATCGACATCACGATCCTGGCCGACGGCGGCGTCCGTGTCATCGACAACGGCCGTGGCATCCCGGTCGGCATCGTCCCGTCCGAGGGCAAGCCGGCCGTCGAGGTCGTGCTGACCGTGCTGCACGCGGGCGGCAAGTTCGGCGGCGGCGGCTACGCGGTCTCCGGCGGTCTGCACGGCGTCGGCGTCTCCGTCGTGAACGCCCTGTCGTCCAAGGTCGCGGTCGAGGTCAGGACCGACGGCCACCGCTGGACGCAGGACTACAAGATGGGCGTCCCCACGGCGCCCCTCGCCCAGCACGAGGCCATCACGGAGACCGGAACCTCGGTCACCTTCTGGGCCGACCCGGACATCTTCGAGACCACCGAGTACTCGTTCGAGACGCTCTCCCGGCGCTTCCAGGAGATGGCGTTCCTCAACAAGGGTTTGACGATCAAACTCACGGACGAGCGAGAGTCGGCGAAGGCCGTGACCGGCGCGGACGAGGCGGGCGCGGACGAGAAGTCCGAGGTCAAGACCGTCACGTACCACTACGAGGGCGGCATCGTCGACTTCGTGAAGTACCTCAACTCCCGCAAGGGCGACGTGGTGCACCCGACGGTGATCGACCTCGAGGCCGAGGACAAGGAGCGCGCCCTCTCCCTCGAGGTCGCCATGCAGTGGAACAGCGGTTACAGCGAGGGCGTGTACTCCTTCGCCAACATCATCCACACGCATGAGGGCGGCACGCACGAGGAGGGCTTCCGCGCGGCCCTGACCAACCTGGTCAACAAGTACGCGCGTGACAAGAAGCTGCTCCGCGAGAAGGACGACAACCTCACGGGCGACGACATCCGCGAGGGTCTGACCGCGATTATCTCGGTCAAGCTGAGCGAGCCGCAGTTCGAGGGCCAGACCAAGACCAAGCTGGGCAACACGGAGGCCAAGACCTTCGTCCAGAAGGCGGTCTACGAGCACCTCCAGGACTGGCTGGACCGCAACCCGGTCGAGGCGGCGGACATCGTCCGCAAGGGCATCCAGGCGGCCACCGCGCGCGTGGCGGCCCGCAAGGCCCGTGACCTGACGCGTCGTAAGGGCCTGCTGGAGAGCGCCTCGCTCCCGGGCAAGCTCTCCGACTGCCAGTCGAACGACCCCATCAAGTGCGAGATCTTCATCGTCGAGGGTGACTCCGCCGGCGGCTCGGCCAAGTCCGGCCGCAACCCGCAGTACCAGGCGATCCTCCCGATCCGCGGCAAGATCCTCAACGTCGAGAAGGCCAGGATCGACAAGATCCTGCAGAACCAGGAGATCCAGGCGCTGATCTCCGCCTTCGGCACGGGTGTGCACGAGGACTTCGACATCGAGAAGCTCCGCTATCACAAGATCATCCTGATGGCGGACGCCGACGTCGACGGCCAGCACATCAACACCCTGCTGCTGACCTTCCTGTTCCGCTTCATGCGGCCGCTGGTCGAGGCCGGACACGTGTTCCTGTCGCGGCCCCCGCTGTACAAGATCAAGTGGGGCCGGGACGACGTGGAGTACGCGTACTCCGACCGCGAGCGCGACGCCCTGATCGAGATGGGCCGCCAGCGCGGCAAGCGCATCCGCGAGGACTCCATCCAGCGCTTCAAGGGTCTCGGCGAGATGAACGCCGAGGAGCTGCGCGTGACCACGATGGACCAGGAGCACCGCGTCCTCGGCCAGGTCACCCTCGACGACGCCGCCCAGGCCGACGACCTGTTCTCGGTCCTCATGGGCGAGGACGTCGAGGCCCGCCGCCAGTTCATCCAGCGCAACGCCAAGGACGTCCGCTTCCTCGACATCTGAGTCGGTCTCAGCTGACCGCACCAGGAAGGATCTTCACCAGCAATGGCCGACGAGAACACTCCCGTCACCCCTGAAGAGGGCGGCGAGCTCGCGATGCGCATCGAGCCTGTCGGGCTCGAGACGGAGATGCAGCGCTCGTACCTCGACTACGCGATGTCCGTCATCGTCTCCCGCGCCCTGCCGGACGTCCGTGACGGTCTCAAGCCCGTCCACCGCCGCGTGCTCTACGCGATGTACGACGGCGGCTACCGCCCCGAGCGCGGCTTCTACAAGTGCGCGCGCGTGGTCGGCGACGTCATGGGCAACTACCACCCCCACGGCGACTCCTCGATCTACGACGCGCTGGTCCGCCTCGCCCAGCCGTGGGCGATGCGCATGCCGCTCGTCGACTCCAACGGCAACTTCGGCTCCCCGGGCAACGACCCGGCGGCCGCCATGCGCTACACCGAGTGCAAGATGGCGCCGCTGTCGATGGAGATGGTCCGTGACATCGACGAGGAGACCGTCGACTTCACGGACAACTACGACGGCCGCTCCCAGGAGCCGACCGTCCTGCCGTCCCGCTTCCCGAACCTGCTGATCAACGGCTCCGCCGGTATCGCGGTCGGCATGGCGACCAACATCCCGCCGCACAACCTGCGCGAGGTGGCGGCCGGTGCCCAGTGGTACCTGGAGAACCCGGAAGCCAGTCACGAGGAGCTCCTCGACGCGCTGATCGAGCGCATCAAGGGCCCCGACTTCCCGACCGGCGCCCTGGTGGTGGGCCGCAAGGGCATCGAGGAGGCGTACCGCACGGGCCGCGGCTCGATCACCATGCGCGCGGTCGTCGAGGTCGAGGAGATCCAGAACCGCCAGTGCCTGGTGGTCACGGAGCTGCCCTACCAGGTCAACCCCGACAACCTCGCGCAGAAGATCGCCGACCTGGTCAAGGACGGCAAGATCGGCGGCATCGCGGACGTCCGTGACGAGACGTCCTCGCGCACCGGCCAGCGCCTCGTGATCGTCCTGAAGCGCGACGCGGTCGCCAAGGTCGTCCTGAACAACCTCTACAAGCACACGGACCTGCAGTCGAACTTCGGCGCCAACATGCTGGCCCTCGTCGACGGTGTCCCGCGCACGCTGTCCCTCGACGCGTTCATCCGCCACTGGGTGACGCACCAGATCGAGGTCATCGTCCGTCGTACGCGCTTCCGCCTCCGCAAGGCGGAGGAGCGCGCGCACATCCTGCGAGGCCTCCTGAAGGCCCTGGACGCCATCGACGAGGTCATCGCGCTCATCCGGGGCAGCGAGACCGTCGAGGTCGCGCGCACGGGCCTGATGGCCCTTCTGGAGATCGACGAGATCCAGGCGAACGCCATCCTCGAGATGCAGCTCCGCCGACTGGCCGCCCTGGAGCGCCAGAAGATCGTCCAGGAGCACGACGAGCTCCAGGCGAAGATCACCGAGTACAACGCGATCCTCGCCTCGCCGGTCCGCCAGCGCGGCATCGTCAGCGAGGAACTCGCCGCGATCGTCGAGAAGTTCGGCGACGACCGCAAGAGCATGCTGGTGCCCTACGACGGTGACATGTCCATCGAGGACCTGATCGCCGAGGAGGACATCGTCGTCACGGTGACGCGCGGCGGTTATGTCAAGCGCACCAAGACAGTCGACTACCGCGCCCAGAAGCGCGGCGGCAAGGGCGTGCGCGGCACGAAGCTGAAGGAAGACGACATCGTCGACCACTTCTTCGTCTCCACCACGCACCACTGGCTGCTGTTCTTCACCAACAAGGGCCGGGTGTACCGGGCGAAGGCGTACGAGCTGCCGGACGCCGGCCGGGACGCGCGCGGTCAGCACGTCGCGAACCTGCTCGCCTTCCAGCCGGACGAGGCGATCGCCGAGATCCTCGCCATCCGCGACTACGAGGCGGCGCCCTACCTGGTCCTCGCCACCAAGGGCGGCTTGGTCAAGAAGACGCCGCTGAAGGATTACGATTCCCCCCGTTCCGGCGGTGTCATCGCGATCAACCTCCGGGAGACGGAGGGCGGTTCCGACGACGAACTGATCGGTGCCGAACTCGTCTCGGCCGACGACGATCTGCTGCTGATCAGCAAGAAGGCACAGTCGATCCGCTTCACGGCCACGGACGAAACGCTCCGCCCCATGGGCCGCGCCACCTCGGGTGTCAAGGGCATGAGCTTCCGCGAGGGGGACGAGCTCCTCTCGATGAATGTTGTTCGACCCGGTACGTTCGTGTTCACTGCCACAGACGGCGGGTACGCGAAGCGGACCGGCGTCGACGAGTACCGCGTCCAGGGTCGCGGCGGCCTCGGTATCAAGGCCGCCAAGATCGTGGAGGACCGCGGTTCGCTCGTCGGCGCGCTGGTGGTCGAGGAGACGGACGAGATCCTCGCCATCACGTTGTCGGGCGGTGTGATTCGTACGCGAGTCAACGAGGTCAGGGAGACGGGCCGTGACACCATGGGCGTCCAACTGATCAACCTGGGCAAGCGCGATGCCGTCGTGGGTATCGCACGCAACGCCGAGGCGGGGCGCGAGGCGGAGGAGGTCGACGGCGACGAGGCCGTGGACGAGACCGCCGAAGGCGCCGCGACCACCGGCATGGACGAGGGTGAGGCGCCCTCGGCCGAGTAGGCACGAGGAGTGAGTCATCGTGAGCGGAGCCACGGGCGCCGGTACGTCTGCCGGCACGGACAAGAACGGCGGCGGCCGTGGCTCCGCCGCGCCGGAGGGGGACGCGCGCAAGACCGGCGCGCGGGGCGCGGAGGGACGTGAGCAGGACACGCACACGACCCAGCTGAAGGCGATCAAGCCGGCCGCCGCCGACGCCCCCTCCTCTTCGCCCGACACGCAAGGATCCAAGGGATCCCAGGGGGGAACCGTGACGGACACCAGAGGTCCGCAGGCCCAGCAGCCGCCCTCGCCGCTGCCCGCCGACCGGCCGGCCCAGCAGCCTGCCGCGGCGCCGTACCACCCGCCGCAGGCCTACCCGACCCAGGCGACCCCGCCGGGCACGGTACGGCGTCCGCGTACCGGCGTCGGCGCCCGCACGGTGCCGCGGGTACGCAAGGCGCGGCTGCGGGTCGCGAAGGCCGATCCGTGGTCGGTGATGAAGGTCAGCTTCCTGCTGTCGATCGCGCTCGGCATCTGCACGATCGTCGCGGCGGCGGTGCTGTGGATGGTCATGGACGCGATGGGGGTCTTCTCCACGGTCGGCGGCACCATCTCCGAGGCCACCGGCTCCAACGAGTCCAATGGCTTCGACCTGCAGTCCTTCCTGTCGCTCCCCCATGTCCTGATGTTCACGGCGATCATCGCGGTCATCGACGTCGTCCTCGCGACGGCGTTGGCCACCCTGGGCGCGTTCATCTACAACCTCTCCGCCGGCTTCGTCGGCGGCGTGGAGCTGACCCTCGCCGAGGACGAGTGAGCTGCGGCTAAACCCACCGTGGGCGGTCCCCCGACAACCGATTTTGGGACTGCCCACGTCGTGCGCTAATCTTCAGGAGTCAGCGCGCGGGACACACCGCAGAGCGCGGCGGGGCTATAGCTCAGTTGGTTAGAGCGCATCCCTGATAAGGATGAGGCCACAGGTTCAAATCCTGTTAGCCCCACCAGCGAAAAGACCCCCGGACCATCGGTCCGGGGGTCTTTTGACACCCATGGTTGACACCAACGAGGGCGACCAGCGGCGAACGGCTGCGGTCAGCCGCTGAGCGGGTCTTCGAGCAGCTCTGCGAGCATCGTCACAGCCTCCCGCTCACTGTCCCCCACGACGTGCGTGTACACGTCCATGGTCATGCTGATCTGGCTGTGGCGGAGGATCACCTGAGCGACCTTGGGATGCACCTTCAGGAAGGCCAGGAGGGCGCCGCAGGTGTGCCGGGCGAGCCGGACCGTGATGCGGCGGACGCCGGCGCGCTTGACGAGGCGATCGGCGGCCGCAGAACTCTGGTAGCGGCAGCACGGCCTGTGAGGACTCCGTCTTGAGGTCTTGAGGACCAGGCCCACGCCTTTCTCCCGCTGCACCTGCTTGACCGGGGTGAAACGGCCGGCCTCGAAGTCGATGTCCTGCCAGCGCAGGCCGAGGACCTCACTTCGGCGGAGGCTGAGGACGAGCACCAGGACGCAGGCCGCGTAGAGGCGGTGCGCGCGGACGGAGCGCAGGAACGTGATCGCCTCCCGGGCGCTCCAGGCCGTGCCCTTGTCCTTGGAGACCTTGGGCATGTCGACCAGGAGTGCGACGTTGCGCGTGAGCAGCTCCTCGCGCATGGCCCGGTTGAGGGCGTTCCGGAGGACGCGCAGCACCTCGAAGCGGGTGGCCGCGCCTGCCTCTTCCGGCCGCAGCGTGGCCATGAGGGCGCGGAGCTGGGCGGGCGTCAGCTTGGTGAGCGGCTTCTTGCCGAGGTGGGGGAGCAGGTAGAGCCGGACCTTGGATTCGTACTTGGCGTACGTGTTGTGCTCCCGTTCCGGCTTGACGATGTGCTCCAGCCAGTACGGCAGCCACTCGCCGAGCGTCCAGGTACGCGAGGGCACCGGGATGCCGTTGCGCTCCTGGTCCGGAAGCTTGCCGAGCTTCTCGTCCGTCTCGTCCCACGTGGCGCCGTAGACGGTCTTGCGAAGGTGTCGCGGCGGTAGACCTCGGCGCAGGCGGGGCAGCGGGTGGTGCGGCGGTTGTTGCAGCGGACGAGGAGTTGGCCGGCCGGGAGGGTGGTGGAGTCGAGGTGCTGGAGGACGCGGCCGATCTCACCGGTCGCGGTGTCGACGTCGTACTCGGTGCGGTGGCCGTCAAGGCGGATCGGGTGGGTGCAGCCGCCGAGGCCGGAGAGCCGGCGGAGGATACCGGGCAGGGTGCCGTCTGCGGCGAGCTTGCCGAGTTCCGGGAGTGGGGGCGGGTGGGGCGGGCGAAGATGGCGGTGGAGGCTTCCCCCCGAAGCAGGGACACCGTTTGCCATGCGGCAGCGGCCGGCGTAGCTGATCGCTGTTCGAAGGCGATCGGGCTGATGTAGCCAAGCCCCGAGTGCCTGCGTCGCGTGTTGTAGCGGGTGACCCATCGGAACACTGCGAGACGGGCCTCGCGTGCTCCCGGCCAGCGTTTCTTTCCTTGCAGAGTCTCTCATTTCAAGGTCGCGTTGAAGCTCTCCGCGGCCGCGGTCCGCGCTGGTGCCGACCGCTCCGCGCGAGCGGGTCACGCCGAGCGTGCGGCACGCCTTCGCGAACTCCTTCGACGCGTACTACGCGCCGTTGTCGTGGATCTCCCGGATCCGCCTCGCCTGCCGGGCATTCTCCCGGGCCCACGCCAGGCGGGCCGGGGCGGCCTTCAGCCACCGGTAGAACCCGGACCGGGAGACCTGGACGGCCGCCCCGACGCCAGCAAGGCCGTGAGTTCGACGACGATCACTTTCCTGCCGCCGCCGGCGCCGGAGCCCACACTGCCCACGACCACGGTCCCCCAGTACGTCGGCCCCGGCAGGACCAGCAACCGCATGACACGCGTCCTGGCCATCCTCCAGGCAGAACCCCAACGGCTATGGCGCTCAAGGGACATCGCCGAGCAGCGAAAACGCCAACTACCCGGCCTTGGGGAAAGGCCCGACGGTGGCTACCGGGGCACCGGCCCGGTCATCCCGCACCGCCGCGAGAAGGGCCAGAGTGAACTCCCCGCCTGGAAAGAGGAACACAGAGCACCAGTGCCCGGTCAGCGCAGGGTGAGTACTGGGAACCAGCGGCCCTCGTCGTGCAGATTCGCCGTCCGGAAGCCGGAAAGCGGAGTCACCTTGCCGTCCAAACCGACCAGGAGCAGCTGGTTGCGGAACTCACCTCCGCCGGGGCTGCAGCGTTCGGGAGCGCACCGCCAGACGATGAGGTGACTGTTGTCGGCCCACGCGAGCAGCTGCTGGCCGGGGATCACCGCAGCCCGCTTGCCGGTCTTCGCATTCCTTATCTCGGAGACGATCTCGTCGCCTTTCCCCACGAAGGCGCCAGTCACCAGGTTTCCGTCGGGAGACAGGACCGTCTCCGGGTAGGGCAGACGCGTCTCCGTATCCGGGGCAGGCATCCTCTTGCCGGTCACGCCATAATAGATCTTGCCCATCTTGTCGTTGCCGGGTTCCCACACCAGCTTCCCGTCACGGCTCCAGTGGAAGTCCTGCCGCCCTCCGACTGGGATCACCTTATTCTTCTTGGCCGGGCTCTCGGTGAAGTCCGCCTTGCCGGAGGCGACATCGATCACGTAGAAGCCGGTGCGGCTCTGCTTCGGCCCCGGCACGCTCTTGCCGTTCAGCTTGTAGGACGCGTCCTTGAACAGACCGTCCGGGTTGAGGCGGTACGTCGTCGCCAGCAGGCGTTTGCCGTCCGGTGAGAACTGCACACTGCCGACGCTCCTGTCGACCATGATCCAGCGCTGAACCTTGCCCGTGGCCAGGTTCAGCAGTCCTATCCGGTCGACGGGCAGGTCACGCTCAAGCACCGCCGCGGTCTGCATCTCGGGGGCAACGTCCAGCCAGGCCCAGTCGGCCTTCTCGTACCGCTCGGTGGCCGTGTTGAGCAACCGCCACTCGTAGGTGCCGGTCGCGTTCCCGTTCGGCAGCCTCACGAGCTTCTTCGTGTAGTACGCCGAGACGGCACTTCTTCCCGCAGCGATCAGTTCTCGAGGAGGCGACTGATTCGGGTGCGCCGCCACGCTCGTGACATCGGTCACGCCCGCAGGCCCCTCCTGCGCATCACCGCCGGGCCGGGCGAGCGACACCGCGAGCCCCGCGACTACGACCGCCGCGACGACGGCAGCCAGCGCGAGGCGTCGAGGCTTGCGACGGCGCAACAGCGGCTGTGGCCGTTCGGCAGATTCCGCGGCCGGTCGCGCCACCGAGGAGGACACCTTGAACGCTGTGCGGGCATGCGGGTCGGGAGTCATACTCATACCTCCACGGGGCAGATGACCGGGCCGGAGATCTGGTCGGCAAGTGTGAAAGACAGCGAAGTAGTCCACCGCGTGCACAGCCCCCTGTGCCTACGAACAACGAAGGGGGCTGCCCCCGCAACACCGGAGCAGCCCCACCGCAGTAGTTCTCAACCCACGACAAGATCAAGCAGCAAGATGAGTGCACGGGGTGAGAGCTGACGCACCCGCTGTTTACTCACGGAACCAGTCGGAGTAATAATCGTCTCCGCCGCCATTCCACCAGATGTGCATCCGGACGGCGCGGATTCCGACGTTGTATCCCTGCTTGTCGCAGCCGTCGTCGCCACCGTCGTTGAGGTAAACCACGATCGCCATGTCGGCGTTCTGCACATTACCGCTCACGCCGTGCCCATCGGGGCTGGTGTCACAGATCGAGAACACATCGCCGTCGTCCGTGAATTTCATGTAACCACGGTTATACGGAAGTTTGACGGTCTCGTTGGTGAGGGCCTGCGCCGAGGGAGACATCCCCACGACCAAGGTGGCGGACGCACTGACGACCAGCGCTGCACGAGCTAGCTTTGACTTGACCACGATTCCCCCGTTCTATGAGGCGGCTTACCACTTACCTGTGATGCCGCAACGATCCGAACGCTAGTTCGCCTCTCGCGTGCGTGTCCACATCAAACTGACCCCGCCAGTCCTTGTCATCATTCTGTAACCCTGCTCAGAGGCGTGGCAGCGCCTCGATGGCGCACCCCGTGACCTCGTCCACCTTGCCGAGGGGCGAGATCATGACCAAGGGGTGTCCCGTCCCATGCTTTGCAGTCGTTGCGGTTGCCGGGCAGTGGCCGGCCGACGGCGACGACGAGCCGGGTGTCGGCGTCGATGACGACCTGGCGGTTGGTCGAGTACCGGTGGTTCTTCGACTACTCGGCGACGGGGTGGTCGCGGGTTAGGGCCAGGGTGCTGTCCACGATCAGCACGGTGTCCTTGCGGAACCGCTTGCGCTGCTGGAGCGCGAGTGCAGGGCCGAGGTGGTCGATGATGCGGTCAGCGGCCGACTTCGACACCCCGAGCAGTGGCGCCAGCTGCCGCAGCGTCAGGTTGGTTCGCCAGTACGCAGCAACCAGCAGAACCCGGTCTTCCAGCGGCAGGCTCCACGGCCGGCCCTTGCGGACGGGGTCTGCACCCTCGCGCCGCAGCGCGGTGGTCAGCTTGCTGAACTGACGCGTGCTCAGCCCGGTGAACGGGCCTGTCCGGGAAGGCTCCGAAGCCGTGATCACACCAGACACGGCAAGATCATATCGCCCTTGACCAGCAGTTACGGGACAGCCTTTAGGTGACATCGGATAGCGCGGCGGAGACGAGGAAGGCCTTGCGACGGTTTGGGGGTCATGGGTCAAGTCCCCCGGGCGGGCGGGCGGGCGGGCGGTTGGTTGGCGCTGGGCGCGTTCGCCTCCTCAGTGCCTGTTCGACCATGAAGAGGCAGCCGGGACCGGCCGGACACCTCGGTCGTTGATCCAGGACGACGCCATCACGGTCCCAGGACATGACCAACTCGGCTGTTTCACGTGAAACGGCGTCTGTGTCCGGGCATGGAAAGACCCGGTCGCTGGCGACGGGGGATGCACCAGCGACCGGGCTTGGGCCAAGGCTAACAAGGGAGGTTGATCAACGGGAGGCGACTGGTCGGGCGGAGTGGGGAGTTGTGACTGGGATCACTTCCCGGTCAGGTCGGGCACGGAGGATCGTACGAGAGGCGGGGGAGGTACTCGTGCCACTTCTCCGGGGTGAGGACGTTGCGGGTGGTGGCGCAGATGTGGGTGACGGCCTGGTCGACGTCGAGGTTCCAGAGACGGACGGTGTCGGCGCCGCTGGAGACGCCCAGCATCCGGCTGTTGGGGCTGAAGGAGAGGAAGTTGCCGGTCTTGGCGCTGGGGCTCATCGACTGGCCGATGGGGGAGGCGTGGGAGGGGACGCGGACGTTCCAGAGACGGACCGTGTTGTCGTTTCCGCCGCTGGCGAGCGTGCCGCCGTCCTTGCTGAACGTCAGGGAGACCACCGCCTCGGTGTGGCCGGTGAGGGGGGAGCCGAGGTCGCCCGCCTGCGCGAGGTTCGTGATGTTCCACAGGCGGACCGTGTCGTCGTCGCTGCCGGAGGCCAGGGTTCTGCCGTTGGGGCTGAAGGCGAGGGCGTTGATCGGGCCTGAGTGGCCCGTCAAGGGCTTGCCGATGCCCGTCGTACGGCCCGGGTCCGTCACCTTCCACAGGCGGACCGTGCCGTCCGCGCTGCCGGAGGCCAGGGTTTTGCCGTCGGGGCTGAAGGCGAGGGCGTTGACGTAGCCGCGGTGGCCGGTGAGTGGCTCGCCCAGCGGGGTGACGTGGGCCGGGTCGGTCACGTTCCAGAGCTGGATCGTGCGGTCGTCGTAGCCGGTCGCCAGGGTCCTGCCGTCGGGGCTGTACGCGAGCGCGTCCGGGCCCGTGAAGCGGGTGCGCAGGGTGATCGGGGCGCCGTGGGAGACGGGGCGGGCCGGGTCGGTGACGTCGTAGAGGTGGACCGCCCGGTTGCCTGTCAGGATCGCGAGGGTGTGGCCGTCGGGGGAGAAGGCCAGGGAGCGGTAGCCGCCGTCGGCGGCCATGAAGGGCTTGCCGAGCGGCTCCGGGCGGTCCGGGCGGGCCACGTTCCACAGGCGGATGCGTCCGTCGCGGGCGGCGGTGCCGAGCACCCGCCCGTCCGGGCGGAACGCCCCGGTGCTGCCGATCATGTCCGCCGTGGGCACCGACCACAGCCGGATCTTGTTGTCCCCGCTGCCGGTGGCGAGGGTGGTGCCGTCCGGGCTGAAGCCCAGCGCGTACATCTCGCCGCTGCTGCCCGCGAGGGGCTCGCCGACCTGGGACGGGTACGCCGGGTCGCTGACGTTCCACAGGATGGCCGTGCTGTCCGCGCTGGCGGCGGCGAGCAGCGAGCCGTCCGGCGAGAACGACACGGACCACACCGGGCCGGTGTGGCCGGTGAGCGGGGTGCCGAGGGCGGTCGGACGGGCGGGGTCCGACACCTTCCACAGCCGTACGGTGTCGTCCGCGCTGCCGGAGGCCAGGGTTCTGCCGTCCGGGCTGAACGCCACGGAGTGGATCGTGCCGTCGTGGCCGGTCAGCGGCTTGCCCAGGAGGCGCGGCCGGCTCGGATCGGCCGTGTTCCACAGGCGTACGGCGTTGTCGTCGCCGCCGGTCGCGAGCGTACGGCCGTCGGGGCTGAACGCCACGGAGCGCACGGCGGCGGTGTGGCCGGTGAGGGTGGCGAGGGACTTCGGCGCGGACGGGTCGGCCACGTCCCACAGGCGGACCTTGCCGTCCTCGTTGGCGGAGGCCAGGGTGCGGCCGTCGGGGCTGAAGGCGACCAGGTAGACCGTTCCGCCGCCGGCCTTCATCGGTTCCCCGAGGGGGCGGGGAGCGGTGGGCCTGTTCACGTCCCACAGGCGGACCGTGCCGTCGTCGCCGGCGCTGGCGAGCGTATGGCCGTCGGGGCTGAAGACCGCGCTGCTCACCCAGCTGGTGTGGCCCGTGAGGGGCTTGCCGAGCGGCTCGGGGCGGGAGGGGTCGGCCACGTCCCACAGGCGGACCGTGCGGTCGTAGCTGGCGGTGGCCAGAAGGCTGCCGTCCGGGCTGAAGGAGGTGAGGTAGACCGCGCCGGTGTGGCCGAGGAGCGGGGTGGCCAGCGGGGCGTTGACGATCGAGATCAGGCGGTTGCGGGCGCCCTCGTCGTCCGGGCGCAGCCGGTGGGCGACCAGGTCGAGCTGGGCCGACAGCGACGGGTCCGTGTACTGCACCCGGTCCGCCTCGGCGACCACCTGCTCGAACACGGCGTCGTTGCGCTGTTGCCAGGCGACGGCGGCCGCGCCGACCGCCAGTACGGCCAGCACCACCAGGGCCGACACCGCGCCGCGGCTGATCAGCACCGTGCGTCGGCGCAGCCGGACCGACGCGGCCAGGAAGTCCACCGCGCTGCGGGTGAGGAAGGTGTCGCCGGCGGACTTGGCCCAGGTGTGGGCCTGTTCGAGGCGTGAACCCCGGTAGAGCAGCGAGGAGTCGCGGTGCGAGCCCTCCCAGGCGCGGCCGTCCTCCTCCAGGCGCTGGCGCAGCAGATGGTCGCTGCGGTCCTCGTCGATCCACTCGCGCAGCCGTGGCCACGCGGTCAGCAGGGCCTCGTGGGTGATCTCCACGGACTCCGCGTCCAGCGTCACCAGCCGGGCGCGCACCAGCGCCTCCAGGGACTCCTCCGTCGCGCCGGGGTCCGTCGACTCCTGCGCCAGCTGACGGCGGGTGCCGCGTCGGCGGGTGGCCTGGGTGTCCTCGCCGAGCCGGACCAGCCGGAGCAGCAGCAGCCGCGCGGCCGTGCGGGCGGCCGGGTCGAGGCCTGACCAGGCCCGTTCGGCGGTCGCGGCGACCGCGCCCTGGATGCCGCCGGCCGCGCGGTACCCGGCCAGGGTCAGCCGGCCGCCCTTGCGGCGCTGCCAGGTGGCGAGCAGGGCGTGCGAGAGCAGGGGCAGTACGCCGGCGTCGTGGGCGCCACGCGGGCCGTCGGCGCTGACCTCCCGGACGATGAGCTCCGCGAGGCCGGGTTCGAGCTCCAGTCCCACGGCCTTCGCGGGTCCCGTGACCGCCTCGCGCAGCTCGGCCGTGGTGAGCGGGCCGAGGACCATGTGCCGGTGCTGGAGGGCGTCGGCCAGTTCGGGGTGGGCCAGGCACTGCTCGTAGAAGTCGGCCCGGATGCCGAGCACGACCAGCACCGGGGCCGGCTCCTCGGTCCCGTCGGGCATCGCCGCGGCGTGCAGCATCTGCACGAAGAGGCGTCGGATCCGTTCGTCGGAGCAGAGGGTGAAGACCTCCTCGAACTGGTCCACGATCACGACGGCCTGTCCGGACCCGGCCGCCTCGCGCTGCGCCCAGCGGGCGACGGCCTCCCGCACGGACCGTGCGAACGGCAGCGAGACGGGGTCGCCCGCCCAGTCGAAGCTCCGCGCGAGGATCGCGAGCTCGGGGATCTTGGCGGCCAGCTCGCCGAGCGGGTCGGCGCCGGGGACCAGATGCACGACGTCCCCCCGCGGTGCTCCCGTCCCCTCCTCCCCGTCCTCCGCGTCCCCGAGCGCCCCTTCCCGCAGCGCCGGCACCAGACCGGCACTGAGCAGGGAGGACTTGCCCGCGCCCGAGGCGCCCACCAGCATCACCAGGCCGCCCGAGCCCCGGGCCGCGCGCAGCTGGCCGACCAGGGCCTCGGTGCTGCGCTCCCGGCCGAAGAACCAGCGGGCGTCCTGCTGACGGTAGGAGGCCAGGCCCCGGTACGGGCACACGCTCCCCGGAACGGCGGACTCGCCCGAGGCCGATCCCGATCCCGAGCCTGTGCCCGAGGCCGTCTGCTCCTTCTCCGCGTCCTCCGCGGACACGGCGCCCTCACCGGCGGCGACCGGGTCGGCCAGCGCGCGCTCCCACAGCCGCTGCCACTGGGGCATGTCGTACAGGCCGGGGGAGACCGGGGCGGGCCGGGCGCGGCGCGCGTCGGGGATCAGGACGTGCAGGACGGCGGCGAGGGCGGCGAAGTGGGCGGGGACGTTCCTGGCGCGGCGCCAGTCGCTGATCCGCTGAGCGGACACCCGCACCGGGCGTCCGCGCTCGTCGACCCGCTGCAGCCGGGCGACCGCCTCGGACACGCGTTTGAGGGGCGGGTTGCCGGCCTCCCTGTACAGCAGCGCAAGGCGTTCCGCGAAGGCTGTGCGCGCCCCTGAGTCGGAACTCAAGGCCTCCACCCCTTTACTTCCCCCGCACCTGGAATCCGGACCGGAAAACTCACTTTATACGGCTGACCTGCGGCGACGAGATTGACCGGATGCGGGTACCCTCCTCGCCGCGAGCCGCAACTGGCAGGATCCGAAGGGCGACCGGACGTCACCCGCACCGTTCGGCAGCGGTCCGCACGAGGGGAGGGACCGGTGCCGAACGGTGTGGCGTGCGCGATGGTGTGTGCGATGCGCACCGGTCACTTTCCGCTCCTCGGTTCCCGAACCGGGTTGAGCTACCCAGGGCTCGCGGCCCCCACGCATTGATCCACTGCCCGGGCCGGTTCCCGATCACCTTTGGCCGAGACCAGGACCCTGCCGTCCTGCATACCTGCTGTCCGGACGCTTGATGCCCGCTGTCCGGACGCCCACTGTCCGGATGCTTGATTCGCGTCTGGTGAGAATGTAGTTTTCAAAAACCGAGAGTGCGGATCCAGCAGGGCGTGCGGGAGGCACTGACATGCAACGGGACGACCTGATCCTGATCAGCGTGGACGACCACATCATCGAGCCGCCGGACATCTTCGTGAACCACCTGCCGAAGCGGTACCTGGACGACGCGCCGAAGCTCGTCCACCGCGAGGACGGCAGCGATGTGTGGCAGTTCCGGGACAACACCGTGGGCAACGCCGCGCTCAACGCGGTCGCCGGGCGGCCCAAGGAGGAGTACGGCCTCGACCCGCAGGGTATGGACGAGATCCGGCCCGGCTGCTACGACGTGCATGAACGCGTGAAGGACATGAACGCGGGCGGTGTCCTCGCCCAGATGAACTTCCCGTCCTTCCCCGGCTTCTCTGCGCGGATGTTCGCCACCGAGGACTCCGACTTCTCCCTCGCCCTCGTGCGCGCCTACAACGACTGGCACATCGACGAGTGGTGCGGGGCGTACCCCGGCCGGTTCATCCCCATGGCGCTGCCCGCCATCTGGAGCGCCGAGCTCACGGCGGCCGAGATACGGCGGGTCGCGGCCAAGGGCTGTCACTCGATGACCTTCCCGGAGAACCCGGCCGCCCTCGGCTACCCGAGCTTCCACGACCCGTACTGGAACCCGGTGTGGCAGGCGGCCTGCGACACGAACACCGTGCTGTCGGTGCACATCGGCTCCTCCGGCCGGCTCGCCATCCCGGCCGTCGACTCGCCGCCGGACGTGATGATCACGCTCCAGCCGATCAACCTCGTCCAGGCCGCCGCCGACCTGCTGTGGTCCCGGGTCCTCAAGGACTTCCCCGACCTCAGGATCGCGCTGTCCGAGGGCGGCACCGGCTGGATCCCCTACTTCCTGGAGCGCGTCGACCGCACCTTCGAGATGCACGCGACCTGGACCCTTCAGGACTTCGGCGGCAAGCTCCCCTCCGAGGTCTTCCGTGAGCACTTCCTGACCTGCTTCATCACCGACCGGCTGGGCATCAGGCTGCGGCACGAGATCGGCATCGACAACATCTGCTGGGAGGGCGACTACCCGCACAGCGACTCGCTGTGGCCGGACGCGCCCGAGCAGCTCCACCAGGTGCTGGCGGACTGCGCCGTACCGGACGCGGACATCGCGAAGATGACCCACGAGAACGCGATGCGCTGGTACTCCTTCGACCCCTTCACCCACATCCCGCGCGAGCAGGCCACGGTCGGCGCGCTGCGCAGGGCCGCGTCCGGCCATGACGTGAGTGTGCGCTCGCGCAGCCGGCAGCTGACGGAGCCGGTGGACAAGCTGGAGGCGTTCCGGGCCAGGGCGCGGGCTGCGATCGCGGCGGCGCAGTAGGGAAGGCGCAAGGCGGTAAGGCAGGAGGGAAGGCGCAAGGCGGTAAGGCGGCAAGGCGGGAGGGAAGGCTCAAGAAGGCCTGGATAGCTGACGGTCCGTCAGATATCGTCGCCCCGCCGTGCCGATACGGCGATACGGAAGGGGTGAGCGCCATGGAGACTCGTCAGGACAGCCAGACCGGTCAGAGCCGTCCCCGGAGCCCGCAACCGCTGGGGGCCCCGCGCTGGGTCGCGATGTTCCACGACCCGTCCTCGGATTCCTGGCGGCCCGCCGCCGAATCGCCCGACCGCACCCCCGTGCTGTACGCGATGGGTGAGATGACGCAGGTCAAGCGGGCACGGGGGGAGGAGGTGGCGGTCGACCTGTGGGGGCCGAAGGAGGGCGAGTGGCACCTCTTCGACCCGGCCGGTGCCCCTGCTCCTGCCCCTACCCCCGCTCTCGCTCCGGTGGCCGCCGGGAGCCCGGGAACCGCCGGTCCCACCAAGCTCGCCGAGCGCATGGAGGACCGCCGGCACCAGGTGCTCATGGCCGGGCTGAGCAAGGCGGGCCTGTACGACCTCACCCCGGACGACATCGCGGCCGTACAGGCCCTGGTCGACCGGGCCGACGAGACCACGCTGCGCCAGGTGGCCCACTGGCTGGCCGTGGCCGCGGGTCAGCCCGCCGGGTAGGTCCAGCCGAGGGACGCCAGCGCCCGCGCCCTGGCCTCCGCGACCGCCATCCGCGCCGCACGCTCGGCGGGGTCGACGTGCGAGGCCTGGCCCGTGGCCTGGCCTGCCCACTTGCGGTAGAAGAGCCCGGCCTCCGGGGTGAACCAGCCGCGGCTCACCGCGTTCAGCGCGAGCAGCAGGCCGGTGTCCTCGGAGGCCGGCAGCGCCATCCAGCCGCCGAGCGCGGTCAGCAGGTCATGGCGTACGAAGAGGGAGGCCGGGTGCACCTGGGCGCGGTGGTCGTGCGCCTTCCAGTGGTCGAGGACGGCGCCGCGTTCGAGGGGCCCGCCCGCGGGATCGCCGGGGAAGCCGACGGTGGAGCCGTCGGGGAGGAGGTCCAGGACCCGGGAGGTGGCCCAGCCGAGGACGGGATCGCCTTCGAGGGCGGCTAAGTCCCGGGCGAGCGCGCCGGGCGTGAGCAGGTCGTCGGCGTCCAGGACCTTCACGTACGACCCGTCGCTGTGCGCCAGCGCGATCGTGCGGGCGACGCCGGGCCCGCCGGGGCGGCCCTGCCGGAAGGTCACCCGGGAGTCGTCGGGGACGTATGGGCGGACCTCGTCCGTCGTGCCGTCCTCCTGGATCACCCAGTGCCACTGCCAGTCCGCGGGCAGTCTCTGCTCGCGCAGCGACTTCCAGGCCTCGGGCAGATACCGGGCCGAGGGCGCGTGCACGGCGGTGAGGACGACTATGCGGCGGCTTCGTTCGTGGTCCTGGAGCACGGCCTCAGGTTAGTGGTGTGATGTGTACATGCGGCGAAGGCCCGGGCGCTCCGGGGAGCTGCCGGGCCTGCATCGTGCGGTCTGTACGCAGGTCGCCGTCACGTTCTTGCGTGGGTGGATCCGAGCGGGTTCGGTCTGCCGATCTCGATGGCCGGGGATTCTCGGATGCTCAGCGCTGGAGCGGGATCGAGGGCTCTTCCGCGTCCGCGTCCGCGTCTTCGTCAGCGTCCGCGTGGTCGCAGGTCGTGGCCTGCTCGGCCGCCTCCACGTCGTTGAGGGGGAGGTGGCGGCAGTTGGGGGACTTGCCGTGGGCCTCGGCGAGAATGCGCTGCTTCATCGTGGGGGGCAGGGAGCGGGAGTGGAACCAGTCCCAGGGGGAGGCCGCGGACGGGATCATGGTCGGCGCACCGCCGGCGACCGGGGTGCCGGGACGCTTACCGCCAGGGATCCCACGGGCGGGGCTCATGGCGCCGACGTCCCCGCGACCGGCGGACTCGCCGCTCGGGATCTCGCTGCGGACGGGCTCGTGACCAGGGATTTCGGTGCGGATGTTCTCACCGCTGGGGAGCTCGGCGCGAACGCTCTCGCCGCGCGGGCTTGCGGCGCCGACGCTCTCAATGCCGGGGCTCGACGAGCCGAAGCTCTCACGGCCGAAGCTCTCGCTGGCGAAGCCTTCACGGCCGAAGCTTTCACCGTCGAAGCTTTCGCTGAAGACACTCTCACTCCCCGGACTCGCCTCGCCGAGGCTCTCGCCGTGCGGGGTCCCGCCGCTGCCGGTGGCCTTCTCGCCGCCGGTGTGCGTCGGTCCCGTCTGCGCCGTCGCGGTCGCGGCGGTCGAAGCGACGAAGCCGAGCGCCGTGCACAGCGCGAGGAACGCGGTGACGATGGCGGTCCACAGCCTCATGAGTCGGTTCACGGTCATGCCCCTCACCTTCAGGTTGGGCGATTTGCGTACTTTGCTCATGATGTGTATGGGGAGCGTGAACCGGGGGACCGACGCACACGACGAGGCGATGTTCCGATGAACACCACTCGTATGGACGCACCGGGGAAAACGGGTCACAGGGCGGCCGGAAGCGGGAGTTGGCGGGCCCGACGCAGGTCACCGATCGATATCGGTCGGTGTGTATAGTCGGGCGCCAGAGGTCCCCTACGTCAAGGAAAGACGAGGTCGCGCGGTGAAGAAGCTGCTCCTGGTCGCACTGGCCGCCATCGGCGGTCTCCTCGTGTACCGCCAGATCCAGGCGGATCGCGCCGAGCAGGACCTGTGGACGGAGGCGACTGACTCCGTGCCCACGGGTTCGTGAGTACCGACATCAGAGACTGAGACCGAGATCAGACCCCGGCCGCCGAAGCGGTCGGGGTTTCGTGTTGCGCGGGTGCCGGTTTGCGGATAGAGGCGGGCGTTCCGGGCGGCCGTGGGGAATGTGGGGGTGGACGCGGGGGCGGCGGGGCAGGATGGGCCACGTTCGGACCAAGGCGAGGGGGCGGGTTCTGATGGCCCGGCGTAGGGGGCGTACGGGGCGCGCGATGGCGGGGCTGCGCGCCGTGGTCATGGGCGTGCTGCTCTGCTGGGCGCTCCCGGCGCCGGCGGCCCTCGCCGCGCCCGACGTCCCGTCGTACGCCTTCGCCGACGACGTCCGCGAGGCCCGCGCCGCGACCGGTGCCTCGGGGGCCGTACATCTGCGGGCCGGAGCGACGTACAGGAGCACCCTCGAGGGCGGCGGGAAGGCGTACTACCGCCTCGATCTCGACGAAGCCTCCACCATGTATGTCGCTGTCACCGCGATTCCCCGCCCCGGGAGCACGCCCGCCGTCGGCGACGGCATCAACGTCTCGGTGCAGGACGCCAACAGCGGGAGTTGCTCCTACGAGTCCGCCACGATCGGCGCCGCACGCAGCCCGCAGCCGGTGACGGCCTGGGGCGCGCGGGAGATCCGGCCCGGGAAGGGGCTGTGCCAGAAGGCGGGCACGTACTACGTGGTCGTCGAACGGTCGGATACCGGCACCGGGGCCGGGGCCGGGGAGACGGTCGACGACCCCTGGGAACTGGAACTCGCGCCCGTCACCGAGCCGCCGCTCGCCAGGACCGGCACCACGAGCACACCCGAGGCCTGGGACTCCGCGACCCCCGCACCGCAGGCCGGGGAGCCGGTCGCGCGCCCCGGCGGCGCGGGCTTCACCGCGGCGACCACCGTCGGGCAGGGCGTCTGGAGCGACGAGGTGGTCCCCGGCGAGACCGTCTTCTACCGGGTGCCGGTCGACTGGGGGCAGCAGCTGTACGCGGAGGCCGAGCTGGCCGGCGGCACCACGAGCAGCGCCACCGGGGCCGGGACCGGGACCGGGTACGTGGTGGACGCGCTGGAGCTGACCCTCTACAACCCGGTGCGCGCCAAGGTCGTGGCCCGGGGCACCGGCTACGGCGGCACCCAGAAGTCGGCCTCCCTCGACCCCGTCCCGCCCGTCCGGTACGCCAACCGGTACGCGCCCACCGACCCGCAGAACAGCCTGCGGTTCGCCGGCTCCCACTACCTCGTCGTCCATGTCTCCGCGCAGGTCGCCGAGCAGTTCGGGGACGGCCCCTACGAGGTGACCCTGCGCGTCCGCCTCGGCGGTACCCCGGAGTCCGGGCCGGAGTACCTGGGACGGGCCGAGCCCAGCGGGATCTTCGGCGCGGACACGGGCTCCGGCGAGGTTGGGGGATCCGTGACGACCGGGGACGACCCCGTGATGCGGGCGGTCGCGGTCGCCGGCATCGGAACCGGGACCGTGCTGCTGCTGTTCCTCGGCGGATGGACCCTCACCGCCCGGCGCCGCACCTCCGCTCAGATCCGCGCCAGCGCCCAGAACCCGACGGCGTAACAGGTCAGCGCGAGCAGCAACAGCGGCAGCGCGACCTTGAGGGGCGGCCCCGGCCGCCGCTGCCGTACGGCCCGGTGACCCCGAGGCCGCGGGGCCGCCGACACCGGGTCCTGAGCGGTGTAGGAGGCGGTGGCGGTGCTGGAACGGGCCAGGGCGAAGGTGGGGTCGTAGGGGGCGGGGATCGGGGTGGGGGTGGGGGTGGCGGTGATCGTGGGGAGCGGGGGCGGCAGGTGGAAGCTGCCGGTGTCCGACATGGACGGCGTGGGGGTTGGCGTGGCGGTCGGGGTGGGGGTCGGTGTAGGGGTCGGTGTAGGGGTTGGTGTCGGGGTGACCGTAGGGGGATGCGCGGGCGGGCTCGGGGTGCTCGGCAGGGAGGGAGCAGCGGTCGGCTGCGGGGGGACAGGGGTGTGAGGGGACGTTTCGCCTGGACCGGCCGGGCCAGGGGGAGTGTTCGGCCGGGCGGGAATGGGCCCTGCGGCGGGGGGCGTGGCCGGCGGGGCGGGCACGAGACGCTCGCCGGTGTGGCTCGTATGGCCGGTAATACTCGTATTGCCGGTATTGCCGGTATGGGCCGCGTGCGGAGTCGATCTCGGTCCGGTCCCCTCGAAAGGCTGGGAAGGCCCGGAAGGCCCGGAAGGTCCAGAAGGCCCGGAGGGCGTCTTCTTCGGGAGCGGCTTCAGGGGCCCCTCAGGGGCGAACCCCTGCGGGAGAGCCCCGAGTTGGTCGAAGATCTCGATGAGCTCGTCGTCGGGGCCGGGCTCCGGGAGGAGTTCCGCGGCTGCCGCCAGCGCCTTGCGTGCCCCCGTGGCCGTACGGAAGCGGGCCTCGGGGTCGGGCTGCAGCAGCATGGCGACGACCTGCCACAGCGGATCCGGGATTCCCTTGGGGGCTCCGGGAGTTCCGTGCTCGGCGAAGTACTGCACCAGCGCCTTGGCGTCGGGTTTGGCACCTTCGATGAGATACAGCGCGACCAGACCTACGGCGAACAGGTCGGCGGGGAAGTCGGGTTCGGCGCCGAGCATCTGCTCGGGGGCGAGGTAACCGGGCGTCCCCACCACGAGGTTGGTCTCGGTCAGACGCGGTTCGCCCAGCCGCATCGCTATGCCGAAGTCGGACAGCCGCAGGCGGGGGCGGGCGGTGCCGGTGGCTTCGAGGAGGATGTTCGCCGGTTTGATGTCACGGTGGACCACGCCCTCGGCATGCACGGCGGCGAGTCCGGAGAGGAGTTGGTCGAGCAGGGTGCAGACGAACGCGGGCGGCAGCGGTCCGTAGTCGTTGACGAGGTTGACCAGTGACCCGCCGGCCACGAGGTCCATGGTGAACAGCACCTTGTCGTCGTCCGCGGCCCAGCTGGCGGGCGCGAGCACATGCGGGTGGTCGATCCGCAGTCCCTGCTCGCGGACGAACCTCAGCAGGGAGTGGGCGTCCCGCTGCTGGAGCACCTTCGCGGCCACGTACCGGCGGCGGCGGTGGTCCCAGGCACGCCAGACCGCGCCGACCCCTCCGCGCCCGATCGGGTCGGCCAGTTCGTACCGTCCGGCGAAGACCTCACCCATGGCAGTGCGTCGTTCCTCCCCCTCGGCTGTCCCCCGCTATCCCCTCGCTACCCCCGCGACGAGCGCTGCGACCCCCGTGTCCCCGCGGTCCTTCCGGCTGACCCCTCCGGCCCTGCGGGTATGTCCCCCGTGCCCCCGTACCTGTTCCCCCGAATACCCCGTACTCGCCTCCGAGTACCTCGTACACATCCCCCATGTGTCCCGTACGCGTCCCCCGTGTCCCCCGTACGGATCCCCCACTGGCCAAGCGCGTGCGTCCGGTGCCGAACCCCCTTCAGCGACCGGTCCGACGGCTCAGTTCTGGTGGGACTGGTAGTGCGTGACGGCGTCCGAGGTACGGCCGGCGCCGTACACCCGGAGGAACTCTGCCAGTTCCGGGTGGCTCGGGGCGAGGGTGTCGGCGGCGTCGATGATGTCGCCGGCGGCGGCCACCGAGCGCAGCAGCGACTGGATCTCGCGGACCACCCGCTTCACCGTGGGCGCCCCCGAACTGCTCGTCGTGGTGGTGGTGTTGCTGAGCACGGAGCCCCCTTGCGACCGCTTGATCTCGTCCATCCGCTCGGTGGCCTCGGCGGCGCTCACGCTGCCGTCCGCGACCTGTCCGGCCAGCTCCTGGAGCAGCTGCACACGCTGCACCACGGCCGGGTTGCCGATCTTCGCCCGCTGACCGCTCATCAGCTGGGACAGCATCGGCGCGGACAGTCCCAGTACCCCCGCGAGACGAGCCTGGTTGAGGCCAAGATCGTCGATGAGCTTACGGAAGAGCGCCCCCAGTGGCTCTCCGTACCAGTTCCGCTGAAGTTCCCGCGCTCTCGCGGTCGCTTCCTGTTGTGCGGCGTCCATTGCGTCTCCCCATCGCTTCCCCAGAACATCCACGGTTCGCTGTAGCGAACCACGTCGAGCATCTTACGGAGAGTGGTCATCCACGGGGACCCCTAATCTTTTTGCGAGATACCCCCGGTGACCCGGTACTCTGGTCCCCGGCGGCCACCGGGACGAGCTCCCGGCCGGACGTCCCTTCCGGGGCCTTAGCTCAGTTGGTAGAGCGCTGTCTTTGCATGGCAGATGTCAGGGGTTCGACTCCCCTAGGCTCCACCTCCGGAAAGCCCCTCTGACCTGCGAAAACGTGGATCGGAGGGGCTTTTCTCGCGGGTCGACGCCCGGCCCCGCCCGACCGGTCGGCCGGACCCCGCCCCCTGTCCGGAAGGACACGGCCCCAGGGCGACGGCACGCGGAACGGCGAACTCCGGCAGGGCGAGGTCCCGTTCGGGGACCGCCACCGGGCAGGCCCGACGACACAGCACCCACGGCGGCGGGAAACGAGCGCCCGAGACGCGCCACCTCCCGGGCGACCGTCCCGGGGGCACCTCGCGCCACCTCCCGGGCGACCGTCCCGGGGGCACCTCGCGCCACCTCCCGGGCGACCGGCCCCGGGGCACCCCGTGCGCCACGTCCCGGGGGTGTGCCGGCAAAGCACGGCCCGCGCCACGCGCCTGGGTGGCAGGCCACTCGCCGTCCCGGGCAACCGGCCCAGCGGCACTCCGCGCCACGTCCCAGCCATGTGCCGGCAAGGCACGGCGCGCCTGCTCGGCCCGCCACTTGTCCCCCGCCCCCGGCCCCGCCCTCGCCCTCGCCCTCGCCCCCGCCCCCGCCACCGCCCCCGCCCCCGCCCCCGCCCTCGCCCTCGCCCCCGCCACCGCCCCCGCCCTCGCCCTCGCCCTCGCCCCCGCCACCGCCGCCGCCCTCGCCCCCGCCACCGCCCCCGCCACCGTCCTTGAGCCTGCGCCGTCCCCGCCGATGTCTCCCCGCCGTCCCGCCTCAGCGCCTTCTGTGTCTTCGCCGCCCGTCCCGCGTCAGCGCCTCCCGTGCCTTCGGCCGCCCGCGTCCCGCGTCTCCGCCGCCCACCCTGAGCGTTCGTCATCCGCCCTGCGGCCGCGCCGCCCTCCCCGGCCGTGTGCCGACAAGGCGCGGCACACGGCATGGCGCGGCACAGCCCGGCAAGCCCCGGCCGCAGGCATGCCACCGGGGCGGGAGACCCTCCGGTCTCCCGCCCCGGTGTGTGGTGGGGGGACGGGCGTCAGCCGCGGTCGTCGTCGCGGTCGGCCGCCTCGTCCTCGGCCTGCTTGGCCTGGACCTCCGGGTCCAGGACGGAGGCGTCACCGCTGCCGTCCACCGAGGTCAGACTGCCGGAGGCGGGTACCTCCGTGGGGGCGGGCGGTTCGACCAGCCAGTCGGGGTTGGCCTGCCTGTCCCACCACTTCCAGGCCGCGAAGGCACCGCCGACGACCACGCCGGCCACGAGGAGGATCCTGGCGGCCTTGCCGGCCCGGGCCCGCCGCCGGTGCCTGCGCACGAGCCGCTCGATCTCCTTCGGCGTCACCTGGCCGCGCAGCGCGGCCACCGCGGCGATGCTCCGGGCGGCGGCCTCGTCCTTCATGGGCCCTGCCGCGGCGACCGCCTGTTCGATCCTCGGCCGGGAGTATTCGGCCGCCTGCCGGGAGTACTCGGCGGCCTGCCGGGCGGCGATCCGGGTACGGGCGGCCGCCTCGTGCGCGGCCTGGTCGACCTTCGGCGGTACGTGCGTCCGCGCCAGTTCCAGCCGGGGCGCGACATGGGTGTCGTACTGGGCGCGGGCCTGCTCGGCGGCCAGTGACACCTTGGGCGCGAGTCGTTCACGGGCCTCCTGCGCGTACTGCGCGGCCCTTTCCTTGGCCGTGTCGGCGTAGGGCGCCACCACTTCCGCGGCGTGCAGCACGCTGTCCTTCGCCGAGCCGGTCGCGGCGCGCACGCTGTCGATGCGGGTCACGGGTTCCTCCTCCTCGGTGGCGTACGTATTTCGACTTTCCACCCTTTTACGGATCATGCCTGCCGGTGGCCGTCACGGCACGCGCGGACGGGCATCCGGGTGCCGGGCGGGTGTGACAGGGGGCCGGGCGAGTGCCATAGGGGATGAATACGGGCAACGGGACCTTCTCGTCGACAATGCCACGGATCGGCGCCGCCCGCTCCCGTCCGTGCGAGGATCGGGGGATCACACGAGCACAACGGAAGGCAGGATCGTGGCAGAGCAGCTCTACGCCACCCTGGGGACCAACAGGGGCGACATCGAGATCCGGCTCTTCCGGGACTTCGCACCGAAGACGGTCGCCAACTTCGTCGAGCTCGCCACCGGCGCGCGCGAATGGGTCCACCCCGCCACCGGCGAGCGGTCCACGGCTCCCCTGTACGACGGCACGGTCTTCCACCGCGTGATGAGCGGGTTCATGATCCAGGGCGGTGACCCGCTGGGCAACGGCACCGGTGACCCCGGCTACCAGTTCCCCGACGAGTTCCACCCCGAGCTGCGCTTCGACCGGCCGTATCTGCTGGCCATGGCCAACGCGGGCCCGGGCACCAACGGCTCCCAGTTCTTCATCACCGTCGCCCCGACGGCCTGGCTCAACCGCAAGCACACGATCTTCGGGGAGGTCGTCGACAAGGCGGGCCAGAAGGTCGTGGACGAGATCGCGGCCACCGAGACCAACCCGCGCACCCACCGCCCGCTCCGGGACGTCTTCATCGAGTCGGTCGTCGTCGAAAAGCGGTAGCACCGCCCCGCCCGGGGCAGGAACCATTTGCCCCGCTCGTCCGTAAGGATGAGCAGGGAGAGGCCTCGTATGCGTGTCCCGCACGCTCGTATGCGTGTCCCGCACGACTGTGTGTCCCGCACGACGACGAACTGGGGGAGCTCATGGACCAGGCGCCAGGCAGCCGGCCGGACGGCACCCACAGCGGGCTGCCCTCCTGCTACCGGCATCCGGGCCGGGAGACCGGCATCCGGTGCACCCGCTGCGAGCGGCCGATCTGCCCGGAGTGCATGGTCAGCGCCTCCGTGGGCTTCCAGTGTCCTACGTGCGTCCGTGAGGGCACGGGTACGGGGCATCCGCCGGCGGCGTCCCGGCCGCGCACCCTCGCCGGGGGCTCCGTCGCGGGCGACCCCCGCCTGGTGACCAAGATCCTGATCGGTCTGTGTCTGGCGGTCTATCTGGTCCAGCTCGCCGTCGGGGACCGTTTCACCACCAGTTTCGAGCTGCTCGGCCGGGCGTACGTGCCGGTCCTCGGCGGTGTCGAGGGCCTCGCCGAGGGCCAGTGGTACCGGCTGCTGACCCCGATGTTCCTGCACGGCGGCGTCGTCCACATCCTGTTCAACATGCTGAGCCTCTGGTGGCTCGGCGGCCCCCTCGAACAGGCGCTCGGCAGGGCCCGCTATCTGGCGCTGTACTTCGTCTCCGGCCTGGCGGGCAGTGCGCTGACGTATCTGATCGCCGAGCCCAACCAGCCGTCCCTGGGCGCCTCGGGCGCCATCTTCGGCCTGTTCGGCGCCATGGCCGTCCTGATGCGCCGGATGCGCTACGACATGCGGCCGATCATCGCCCTGCTGGTGATCAACCTGATCTTCACGTTCGGGTGGAGCAACATCGCCTGGGAAGCTCACATCGGCGGTCTCGTCGCGGGCGTGATCATCGGCTACGGCATGGTCCACGCCCCGCGTGAGCACCGGGCCCTGGTGCAGTACGGCACGTGTGCGGTCGTGCTGGCCGCGGTGGTCGTGTTGACCCTCCTGAGGACCGCCCAGCTCACCTGAGCGCCCTGTTGTCCACAGTGGGTGGCGAATCTTGTGCACAACGTGCGGGAACGGCGACGCCCCCTGCCGAAGACCGGCGTTCATGCAGGTCAGGCAGGGGGCGAACGGATTTTCGAGGAGCGGTGACTGCCGGTAGTTACGTCATACCGGCGTCAACCTCCGGCGAGTTATCCACAGATCGTCGTTTCTTTTCCCCACTCTGTGGACAGAAGACTCAGGCCTGTGGATAACTCAGCGCCGCTGCTTGCGCCGCGCCGCTACTTCCACTGCGTGGAGACGCCGAACCCGGCCGCGATGAAGCCGAAGCCCACCACGATGTTCCAGTTGTTCAGGCTGTCGATCGGCAGCGTGCCGTCCGTCACATAGAAGACGACGATCCAGGCCAGCCCGATCAGGAACATGGCCAGCATCACAGGTGCGACCCAGGCGCGGTTGGTCAGCTTGATCGCGGTCGCCTGCTTCGCCGGCGGCGGCGTGTAATCGGCCTTCTTGCGGATACGTGACTTCGGCACGAGGGTCTCTCCTGTCGATGCGCTGCGTGGCCGCGCAGGTACTGGTCGGGCTCGGGGGCTTCGTACTAGGGGACTGAGGGCCTCCCCCGGGCGTCCGTTAGCGTAGTGCTTCTACGGCGCCGAAGGAGATAAGGGTACGTTGAGCAATTCTGCCGACTCCCCCGGGACGAGTTCAACGCCCCGCTTCCGCCCCGTGCGGATCCTCACCGCGAGTGTCTTCGCCCTCGCCGGACTCCTCTTCATCACCAGCTTCAACACGGCCAAGGGCACGAACATCCGTACGGACGCTTCCCTGTTGAAGCTGTCCGACCTGATCCAGGAACACAGCCGCAAGAACGGCGAGCTGGACGAGTCCAACGCGGCCCTGCGCTCCCAGGTCGAGTCCCTCGCCGAGGCCGACGACGGCAGCACCAGCGCCGAGGACGAGAAGCTCGCGGGCCTGGAGAAGGACACCGGCACCCAGAAGCTCAAGGGCGAGGCGATCACGGTCACCCTCAACGACGCTCCGCCCGATGCCACCGCCAAGCTTCCCGGCTACCCCGAGCCGCAGCCCGACTACCTGGTCATCCACCAGCAGGACCTCCAGGCCGTGGTGAACGCCCTGTGGAAGGGCGGCGCCGATGGCATCAAGGTCATGGACCAGCGACTGATCTCCACCAGCGCCGTGCGCTGCGTCGGCAACACCCTGATCCTCCAGGGCCGCGTGTACTCACCGCCGTACAAGATCCAGGCGGTCGGCGACCCCGAGAGGCTGCAACAGGCGCTCGCGGACTCGCCCGCGATCCAGAACTACATGGTCTATGTCAATGTCTACGGCCTCGGCTGGAAAGTCACCGAGGACGGGACGGTGACTCTTCCGGGCTACTCGGGCACAGTGGATCTGCACTACGCGAAGCCTGTGGAGTAGCAACCGGCGGGGGCGCCTGTGTCGTTACGGGTGATCGTCAGGACGTTCAGCGAGCTGTGCGTCACCGTCGGCGCCGTCATCGTTCTCTTCGTCGTCTACGTGCTGTTCTGGACCGGCGTCCGGGCCGACCGGGCCATGGGCGACCAGATCGACGACCTGCACGACCAGTGGGCGACCCGGCAGCCGACCGGACAGCCGGCCCCGCAGGCGAGCACGTCCGCGCCGCCCGCGCCGCCGGAGCCGTACCGGAGCGGACAGCCCTTCGCCGTGATGTACATCCCGCGTCTTGGTTTCACGTGGAACAAGCCGGTCCTCGAAGGCACCGCGACCGGCACCCTGAAGAAGGGGCTGGGCCACTACGCGGGCACGGCCCGGCTCGGACAGACCGGGAACTTCTCCGTCGCCGGGCATCGGCGCACGTACGGCGACCCCTTCAAGGACTTCCCGAAGCTCCGGCGCGGGGACGCGGTGGTGCTCACCGACGGTACGACCTGGTTCACGTATCGGATCGACAAAGGCCCTTACAAAACCGTGCCCTCCGATGTCGAGGTGATCGACGCTGTGCCACGTAAGTCGGGGTACACGCGCCCGGGCCGGTATCTCACACTGACGACGTGCGATCCGGAATGGGGGCACAGTCATCGGCTCATCGTCTGGGCGCATCTCGACTCCACACAGCCTGTGGAGACAGGTGAACCCAAGGCCCTGCGCCGCTAGGCCCTAGTCTGGTGGCGTACGGCGTGAGTCAGGTGCCGTGGTGCGACGGAAGACGGAAGGGACGGCATGTACGGCTGGATCTGGCGGCATCTGCCGGGAAACGCGTGGGTGAAGGCGCTGATCTCGATCGTGCTGATCCTCGCTGTCGTCTATGCCCTGTTCCAGTACGTCTTTCCGTGGGCCGAACCGCTGCTTCCCTTCAACGATGTGACGGTGGACAACCAGTGAGCGCGCGCATTCTCGTCGTCGACAACTACGACAGCTTCGTCTTCAACCTCGTCCAGTACCTGTACCAACTGGGCGCCGAGTGCGAGGTCCTGCGCAACGACGAGGTCTCCACCTCCCACGCCCAGGACGGCTTCGACGGCGTGCTGCTCTCCCCCGGCCCCGGCACCCCCGAGGAGGCCGGCGTCTGCATCGAGATGGTCCGCCACTGTGCCGCCACGGGTGTCCCCGTCTTCGGGGTCTGCCTGGGCATGCAGTCGATGCAGGTGGCGTACGGCGGTGTGGTCGACCGGGCGCCCGAGCTGCTGCATGGAAAGACCTCGCTGGTGGAACACGAGGGCAGGGGCGTCTTCGCCGGGCTGCCCACCCCCTTCACCGCGACCCGCTACCACTCCCTCGCCGCCGAGCCCGCCACCGTGCCGGCCGAGCTGGAGGTCACCGCCCGCACCCACGACGGGATCATCATGGGCCTGCGCCACCGCGAACTGCCCGTCGAGGGCGTGCAGTTCCACCCGGAGTCGGTGCTCACCGAGCACGGCCACCGGATGCTGGCCAACTGGCTGGTGGAGTGCGGCGACCAGCGTGCGGTGGCGAGGTCGGCGGGGCTCGCCCCGGTGGTGGGCAGGGCCACGGCGTGACGGCGCTGCGCCCCGAGCGCGAGGACTCGTACGGCACCGCGCCGTACGAGTCCTTCGGTGTGGATGCGTATGCGGGGGAGCAGCCGCCGGGTGCCGAGCCGTACGCCGGCGATCCGCGCCCCGGCACCGGGCGGCGGCGGAAAGCGGCTCCGGGTGCCGAACCGGGGAGCGGCGCGGCGAGGGGCACGGAGGCGTTGACCCAGCAGCTTCCGCCCGTCGACGAGGAGACGGTGGCGCTGCGGATCCCGGAGCCACCGCCGACCGGGGCCGACGGGTTCGGCGGCCCCCTGTCGGCCTCTGGCGCCACAACAGCCTCTCCTGTCACCGGAACCCCTGCGGGCGGCCGGGCGGCCCGCAGAAAGGCCGCCAAGGGCCGCCACGGGCGTCATGGTGCCTCCGGCGCGGGGTCCGTCGACGGCGCGGACCTGGCGATCGCGCCCTCGCAGGACGAGCGGCCGCTGTCGCGGGTCGAGGCCCGCCGGCAGGCCAAGGCGCGCAAGCCCAGCGCGGCGGTGGTCGCCAGCCGGGCGGTCGGCGAGGTGTTCATCACCACGGGCGTGCTGATGCTGCTCTTCGTCAGCTACCAGTTGTGGTGGACGAACGTGCGGGCGCACGCGCAGGCCAGCAAGGAGGCGAACAGCCTCCAGGACGACTGGGCGAGCGGCAAGCGCAACCCGGGCACCTTCTCCCCCGGGCAGGGTTTCGCGATCCTGCACATCCCCAAGCTGGACGTGGTCGTGCCGATCGCCGAGGGCGTCAGCAACAAGAAGGTGCTCGACAAGGGCATGGTCGGGCACTACGGCGAGGACGCGCTGAAGACGGCCATGCCGGAGGACAAGGCCGGCAACTTCGGGCTCGCGGGCCACCGCAACACGCACGGCGAACCGTTCCGCTACATCAACAAGCTTCAGGCGGGCGACGACATCGTCGTGGAGACGCAGGACGAGTACTTCGTCTACAAGATGACGTCCTCGCTGCCGGTCACCTCGCCCAGCAACGTCAGCGTCCTCGACGCCGTGCCGCCGCAGTCCGGGTTCACCGGTCCGGGCCGTTACATCACCCTCACCACCTGTACGCCGGAGTTCACCAGCAAGTACCGGTTGATCGTCTGGGGCAAGATGGTCGAGGAGCGCCCGCGCAGCAAGGGCAAGCCGGATGCGCTCGTCCAGTAAGAGCCTTGGGTAAGGGCCCTGCGTCAAGGGTTTCGAGTAGGGGCAGATGCACGTGGCAGCGACCACCGACGACACCGAGCACGTACCGGACACGGACACGCCCGAGGGGGCTCCCCGGCGCCGGCGCGGCGGGCGGATCGCCCTCGCCGTCAGTGTCTTCGGCGAACTCCTCATCACCGCGGGCCTGGTCCTCGGCCTGTTCGTCGTCTACTCCCTGTGGTGGACGAACGTCGTCGCCGACCGGCACGCGGACAAACAGGCCGACAAGGTCCGGGACAACTGGGCCCAGCAGGACACCGGGCCGGGCGCCCTCGACACCGGGGACGGCATCGGCTTCCTGCATGTGCCCGCCATGAGGAACGGCGAGGTCCTCGTCGAGAAGGGCACCTCGACGGACATCCTCAACGAGGGCGTCGCCGGCTACTACACCGACCCCGTCAAGGCCACGCTCCCCACCAGCGGCAAGAAGGGCAACTTCACCCTCGCCGCACACCGCGACGGCCACGGCGCCAAGTTCCACAACATCGACAAGCTCAGGAAGGGCGACCCGATCGTCTTCGAGACACGGGACGACTGGTACGTCTACACCGTGTACGCCGTCCTCCCCGAGACCTCGAAGTACAACGTCGAGGTCCTCGGCCGGATCCCCGAGGAGTCCGGCAGGAAGAAGGCCGGCCACTACATCACCCTGACCACCTGCACCCCGGTGTACACCTCGCGCTACCGGTACGTGGTGTGGGGCGAGCTGGAGCGGGTGGAGAAGGTGAACGCGAACCGGACACCGCCCAAGGAACTGAGCTGACTGAGGTCCTGAAGGACCTCAGTCGCTAGCATGACGAAGGCCCGAAGCCGCAACTTGCCTTTGCGGCTTCGGGCCTTGTGTTCGGTGTCGTAGTTACTCAAGAACCGCCAGGGACGCCCCGGCGCTCCACTCCTCCAAGAGCCCACGGTGAACGGCGGTGATGCCGCCCTCGGCCGCGATGTTGAGGGCGTCCCGGGTGAAGGGACAGGTCGCCACGAACAACGCCACCTCGGCGTTGTGCAGGACCTTGGCGGCCCCGATGAACTTCTGGAGCTCGGGGCTGGTGATGGAGGTGTGGGGTGCGAACCTCTTGCACTGGACGACGAGGCGTCGCCCGTCTGCCGTGAGGGCGGTGATGTCGACGCCGCGGTCCCCTCCGCCGCCTTGCACGACGACATCAGTGCAGCCGTCGCGGCGCAGCAGTGTGGCGATGTGCTCCTCGAACTCTCGCCCGTTCATGGCGTCCATGGAGGCCATGACTCCTGCCAGGGGTCGATCCTCGCGCGGGGCTTCCAGCCTCTGGAGCCGGGCGTGGTGCTGCCGGAGCCGCTTCTCGATCTGCTGGACGCCTGCCCGCAGAGCGACCAGCTCCCGTTGGTGCTCGCCCGACGCTTCGATCAGGACGTTGAACATGGGTACGACGGTCTTGCCGAGGATGTGGGTGATGCGCTGGTCGATGCGGTCGTCCAGGGAGGATGCGGCCGTGTGGACAGGGTTGTCCACGGGCTGTGTACGTGCCAGGTGCTCCATGTCCAGGAGATACGTGCGCACCTGGCGGGCGATGTCGCTGTCGCGGAGGAGCATGGCGACGTTGAGGACGGCTCGTCGGGAGTAGATCGTCAGGCTCCGGCGTGCCTGTGGATAACTGGTCGGCGAGAGTGACATGTTGTCACTCTCGAATTTTCGCAGGTCAGCGCCCCGTAGCACAGTCATTCCGTTGGCTTCCAGCTCGTTGCGGTGGCGCTTGGTCAGCTGGCGGATGACTTCGGCAGTGACCCTGAAGTACGCCGCCGCCATCGCCGTGGTCACATGCATCCCGTCTGGCAGCAGGGACAGCGCCTTCACTCTGTCGAGAACATCTGTACGGTCCAGCACGCTTGCGCGCAGGGTGGTCGACTCCAGCAAGACCGATTCGTTGATCATTTTCTGCCCTTCTGTCGGTGGCACGGCCGTGTAGCCAGGGCAGAGCTGTGACATGACACCCCACCCCAATCGATCAACGAGTCGGCAGATATGAAGACACGTTCGTTTTGTGGGGGTGCGCTCGCTCGGTCGGGGCGAAGCGCGACCTTACGGGACGCATCCGGGGTCCACAGCGATCACTGCGCACCTGGTCGCCGGCTCCTCGCCGCCCACCGCGACGGCCACGGCGCCAAGTTCCACAACATCGACAAGCTCAGGAAGGGCGACCCGATCGTCTTCGAGACACGGGACGACTGGTACGTCTACAAGGTCTATGCCGTTCTCCCCGAGACCTCGAAGTACAACGTCGAGGTCCTCGGCCGGATCCCCGAGGAGTCCGGAAGGAAGAAGGCCGGCCACCTCATGCAACAGCCCCGTACCGCGTGTCGCGATACGGGGCTCGGTTGCTCGGAACGGCCGAGTGGTCCGGCGGGGGCGGCTAGCCGGTCTGGCCGAAGACGGTTCCGCCGTTGTTGCCGCCGCCGTTGTTGTTCCCGGTGTCGATGGCGACCAGGTTGACCGTCGTGCCGCGGTTGACCGTGCTGCCGGGGGCCGGGTCGGAGCTGATGACCTGGGCGTCGTCGTCGTTGGAGCCGGAGATGTTGCCGACGTTCAGGCCCGCGTCCTGCAGCTTCTGCTTGGCGTCCTCCAGGCTCAGGCCCTGCAGGTCGGACGGCACCTGGGTCTGGGTGCTCTTGCCGACCTGGATCGTCACCGTGGAGCCCTTGTCGACCTGCGAGCCGATGGACGGGCTGGTCGAGATGACCTTGCCGACCTGGTTCTGGTCCTGGGTGTCGACGTCGACACAGTTGCCGGTCAGGTTGTTGGCCTGCATCTGGGCCTTGGCGGCTTCACAGCTCTGGCCGGAGACGTCGGGGACGGTCGACTTCTCCTCGGCCTTGGCGATGGTGAGGGTGATCTCGGTGCCCTTCTCCACCTCCTCGCCGAGCTTCGGGTCCTGGTTGAGGACGGTGCCGGCCTCCTCGTCGGAGACCTCCTCCTTGGTCTTCACCGTGAAGCCGTACTTGTCGTCCTCGAGGATCGTCTTGGCGTCGTCGAGGCTCTTGCCGAGGACACTCGGCACCGCCACCTTCGGCGCTCCGGTGGAAACCACCAGGTTGACGGTGGAGTTCTTCTCGACCTCGGTCTTGGGGTCGGGGTCCTGGTCGCAGATCTGCCCCTTGGGCTGGTCCTCGCAGGCCTTCTCGGTGACCGTTCCCACCTTGAGTTCGACGTTGGCCAACTGCTCTTTCGCAGTGGCCAGGGTCTGGCTGACCAGGCTGGGCACGAGTACCGTCTCGTCGCTCGCGTCCTTGCCGTCGAACACGTACTTCCCGATCAGGATCGCGCCCACCAGCACCAGGACCGCGGCCACCACCAGCAGGATCGTCGAGGTGTTCGACTTCTTCTGGCGGCGGCGGTCCGGGCGGTCGTCGTAGGTGCCGAAGCCGTAGCCCCCGTCGTCCGGGTTCATCGGCGGCAGCATCGACGTGGCGCCGGCGTCCGCGGAGCGCAGGGCCGTGGTGGCCTGGTCGTCGCCGTAGCCGTAGCCGACGGAGCCCATCGCCGCGGTGGCCGCGACCGGCTGGCCGTCGAGGCAGGCCTCGATGTCGGCGCGCATCTCGTCGGCCGACTGGTAGCGGTAGTTCGGGTCCTTGACCAGCGCCTTCAGGACGATGGCGTCCATCTCGGGGGTGATCTCGGGGTCGAAGACCGACGGGGGCTGCGGCTCCTCCCGTACGTGCTGGTAGGCCACCGCCACCGGGGAGTCCCCGACGAAGGGCGGGCGGACCGTCAGCAGTTCGTAGAGGAGGCACCCCGTCGAGTACAGGTCCGAGCGCGCGTCGACCTGCTCGCCCTTCGCCTGCTCCGGCGAGAGGTACTGAGCGGTGCCGATCACGGCCGCGGTCTGCGTCATTGTCATCCCGGAGTCGCCCATCGCGCGGGCGATGCCGAAGTCCATGACCTTGACCTGGCCGTTGCGCGTCAGCATGACGTTCGCCGGCTTGATGTCACGGTGCACGATGCCGCTTCTGTGCGCGTACTCCAGGCCCTGGAGGATGCCGATCGTCATCTCCAGCGTCCGCTCCGGCAGCAGCTTGCGGCCGGAGTGGAGCAGTTCGCGCAGCGTGGAGCCGTCGACGTACTCCATGACGATGTACGGGATCGACACCCCGTCGATGTAGTCCTCGCCGGTGTCGTAGACCGCGACGATGGCGGGGTGGTTCAGCGAGGCGGCCGACTGGGCCTCCCGGCGGAACCGGGCCTGGAAGGAAGGGTCGCGCGCGAGGTCCACGCGCAGCGTCTTCACCGCCACGGTGCGGCCGAGGCGGGTGTCATGCGCGAGATAGACCTCCGCCATGCCACCACGACCGAGCACATGGCCCAGCTCGTACCGGCCGCCGAGGCGACGCGGCTCTTCCATAGCTACCTACCAGCCCTCTCCGTCGGTCCCGACCGGCACAGGTGTGCGGTCGAAGGCTGCCGTCCGGGCATACCGTACCCGGACGGCGGTCTGTGACCTGGCCAAGCCCGTCACCCGATGCAGGACCGGTATCGCAACGTGCACCGATGTGCAGGCAACGTGATGGGGGTCACTTCTTGCTGTCGATGACTGCCTTCATCACGTCCCTTGCGATCGGACCGGCGAGACCACCACCGGTGATGTCCTCACGGTTGGCCGCGCCGTCCTCGACGACGACCGCGACGGCCACCGGCGCGCTGCCGTCGGACAGCTTGGCGTACGAGATGAACCAGGCGTACGGCTTCTCGCTGTTCTTCAGGCCGTGCTGGGCGGTACCGGTCTTGCCGCCGACGGTGACGCCGGAGATCTTCGCCTTGCCACCGGTGCCCTGCGGGTCGTTGACGACCGTCTCCATCATGTCCTGGAGCTTCTGGGCGGTTTCCGCGGAGACCGCCTGGGACAGCTCCTGGGGCTCGGTCGTCTCCAGGGTGTCCAGGTTCGGGGCCTTGAGCTCGTCGACCATGTACGGCCTCATCAGCTTGCCGTCGTTGGCGACCGCCGAGGCGACCATGGCCATCTGCAGCGGGGTGGCGCGGTTGGAGGCCTGGCCGATGCCGTCCTGGGCGTTCTGCGGCCGGTTGTCCTCGGGGTAGACGCTCTCGGCGGCGCGCACCGGGGTGTCCAGCTTGTCCTCGTTGAAGCCGAACTTCTCCGCCTGCTCGATCATCTTCGCGTTGCCGACGTTGTCGGCCATCTTCGCGAAGACGGTGTTGCAGGACACCATGAGCGCGTACCGCAGGGAGGCGTTCTCGCACTCGCCGTGCTCGTTGGTGAGTTCGCTCGTGGACTGCGGCAGCGGGAACGGGTCCGGGGTGTCGGTCTTGTCGTCGATCCCGTCGACCTCGCCGTTCTCCAGCGCCGCGGCGGCCGTGACCACCTTGAACGTGGAGCCCGGCGGGTAGGTCTCGCGCAGCGCGCGGTTGAGCATCGGGTCGTCGGGGTTGTTCTCCTTCTTGACCGCCTCCCACGCCTCCTGGTCCTTGTCGGAGGCCCCGGCGAACTTCGAGGGGTCGTACGACGGCGTGGAGACCAGGGCCAGGATCTTGCCGGTGGACGGCTCGATCGCGGCGACGGCGCCCTTCTTGTTGCCGAGGCCGTTGTAGGCGGCCTTCTGGGCGGCGGCGTTGAGGGTGGTGACGACGCTGCCGCCCTCCTTCTCCTTGCCCGTGATCATGTCGAGCGTGTTGCGGAAGAAGAGCCGGTCGTCGTTGCCGGAGAGGATGCCGTCCTCCAGCTTCTCCAGCTGGTTGGCGCCGAACGCCTGCGAGGAGAAGCCGGTGACCGGCGCCCACATGGCGCCGTTCTTCCAGGTGCGCTTGTACTTGTAGTCGCCGGTGGTCTCGACCGAGCCGGTGATGGCCTTGCCGTCGACGATGATGTCTCCGCGCGGGGTGGAGTAGCGCGTGATGTTGACGCGGCGGTTCTCGGTGTCACTGGCGAGGCTGTCCGCCTTCATGTACTGCAGGTAGTTGTCCCGCAGCAGCAGGGTCAGCACGAGAAGGCCGCAGAAGATCGCGATCCGGCGCAGGGGCTTGTTCATGACGGGCGGACCACCTGGGTCATCTCGGCGTCGGGGTTGGAGGCGGGGGCCGGGGCCGGACGGCGCGCGGTGTCGCTGATCCGGATCAGGATGCCGATCAGGGCCCAGTTGGCGATGACGGAGGAACCGCCGTACGCCAGGAAGGGCATCGTCATACCGGTGAGCGGGATGAGGCCCATCACACCGCCGGCGACGACGAACACCTGCAGGGCGAAGGCGCCGGAGAGGCCGATGGCGAGCAGCTTGCCGAACGGGTCGCGGGCGGCGAGGGCGGTGCGCACGCCGCGCTCCACGATCAGGCCGTACAGCAGCAGGAGCGCCATGACGCCGGCCAGGCCCAGCTCCTCGCCGAAGGTGGCGAGGATGAAGTCGGAGTTGGCGGCGAACCTGATCAGCTCGGAGTGGCCCTGGCCCCAGCCGGTGCCGAGGGTGCCGCCGGAGCCGAACGCCCACAGCGCCTGCATGGCCTGCTCGGAGTGGCCGATGACGCCGTCCTGGGAGAGCTTGTACTCGTTGAACGGGTCGAGCCAGGCCTGGACGCGCTGCTGGACGTGGCTCTCGAACTGGGCCACGCCGACCGCGCCGACCGAGGACATCAGCAGACCGAAGACGATCCAGCTGGTCCGCTCGGTGGCGACGTACAGCATGATGACGAACATTCCGAAGAACAGCAGCGAGGTGCCGAGGTCCGTCTCGAAGACCAGGATCAGGATCGAGACCAGCCAGACCACGATGATCGGGCCGAGGTCACGGCCGCGCGGCAGGTACAGGCCGAGGACGCGGCGGCTGGCCAGGGCGAGCGCGTCGCGCTTCACCATCAGATAGCCGGCGAAGAAGATCGCCAGCACGATCTTCGCGAACTCACCGGGCTGGATGGAGAATCCGGCCACCGAGATCCAGATCTTGGCGCCGTAGATGTTCTGGCCGAGACCGGGGACGAGCGGGAGCAGCAGCAGGAAGAGCGCGCCGACCATGGAGATGTAGGTGTAGCGCTGCAGGACGCGGTGGTCCTTGAGGAAGATCAGCACCACGATGAAGAGCGCGATGCCCATCGCCGTGTACATCAGCTGCCGGGGTGCGGCCGTGCCGGCCTGCTTGATCTGCTGGAGCAGCTTCGACTGGTCCAGTCTCCAGATCGCGACGAGCCCGAGGCCGTTGAGCAGGGTGGCCAGCGGCAGCAGCAGCGGGTCGGCGTACGGCGCGAACTTGCGTACGACGAGATGGGCGACGCCGGCCAGCAGGCCGAGGCCCAGGCCGTAGGCCAGGAGGCCGGAGGGCACCTGGTCGTTGATCGCGAGGCCCACGTTGGCGTAGGCGAAGACCGGGATCACGACGGCGAACACCAGCAGCGCGAGCTCGGTGTTGCGCCGGCTCGGGGTGCCGATCGAGCCGATCGTGGACGTGTGATGCGTCGGCGAATGCGACGTATTCGTACCGCTCATGTCGTAACAGGGCCTCTCACGGCTTGCCTACTGCTCACCGCACCGCGAGACGACCTTCTGCTCTTCCTCCGAGAGAGTGGGGCCGGGGCTGGGATTGGCGGTCGCGGACGGGGACGGGGACGACGTACCCGACGAGGACTCGCTCGGGTTCGGGGTCGGGCTCGGTGAAGCCTTGGACGTGAGGGACGCGGGGGTGGTTCCCGTGCCGCCGGAAGCCTGGCCGGAGCCGGTCTTCGAACTGGCCGTGGTCTTGGCCGCGTCGGTCTCCGCCTGCTTCTGGCACGCCGACGCCTGGACCGACAGTTCCTCGATCTTCTTCTGGGCGCTGCTCAGGCTGCCCTCGGGGATCGTGGCCTGGACCTGCTTCTGCTGGTACTCCGGGAGGTACTTGAGTTCGATCTCGGGGTGGTCCTTCTCCACCTTCGAGAGCGAGACCCAGGCCAGGTCCTGGCTGATGCCCCGGTACAGCGCGAGGTGTTCGCCGTTGGTGCCGACGTAGTACTGCGTCTGCGTCCAGCGCCAGCCGCCGTAGAGACCCCCGCCGATGACGGCGAGGGTGAGGACGCTGTAGAAGGATCTCTTCAGCCACTTGCGGCCCCTGCGCGGCTTGACGAAGTCGTCGTCGGTGTACTCGGGGAAGCCGCCCGTGTCGATGAAGCCGGTGATGTCGCCGCCGGAGCCGGGCGGGCCGAACTCGCCGCCCCCGCCGCCCGCGTGGCGCCTGCGCCCGAGGTTGGAGGCGCGGCCGGCCGGGGTCTGCATGATGCCGTTGTCCTGCAACTGGTGCTGGACCTCGGCGACCGCGCCGACCACGACCGGGGTGTCGGAGAGCTGCCCGGCGAGGGTGTCGCCGGTGTCCAGGTCGAGGACGTCGGCGACGATGACGGTGATGTTGTCGGGTCCGCCGCCGCGCAGCGCGAGCTGGATCAGCTCCTGCACGGTCTCCTGCGGGCCCTGGTAGCTGGCGAGGGTGTCCTCGAGCGTCTGGTGCGAGACCACCCCGGACAGACCGTCGGAGCAGATCAGATAGCGGTCACCGGCCCGGACCTCACGGATCGACAGATCCGGCTCGACGTGTTCGCCGCTGCCGAGCGCCCGCATCAGCAGGGAGCGCTGGGGGTGGGTGGTGGCCTCTTCCTCGGTGATGCGGCCCTCGTCGACGAGCCGCTGCACCCAGGTGTGGTCCTGGGTGATCTGGGTCAGTACGCCGTCCCGGAGCAGGTAGGCGCGCGAGTCGCCGACGTGCACCAGACCGAGGCGCTGGCCCGTCCACAGCAGGGCGGTCAGGGTGGTCCCCATGCCTTCGAGCTGGGGGTCCTCCTCGACCAGGGAGCGCAGTTGGTCGTTGGCGCGCTGGACCGCGGTGCCCAGCGAGGTGAGGACGTCCGAGCCGGGTACGTCGTCGTCCAGGGCGACGATCGTGGAGATGGCCTCGGAGGAGGCGACCTCACCGGCGGCGGCGCCGCCCATGCCGTCGGCGATCGCGAGCAGACGGGGACCGGCGTAACCGGAGTCCTCGTTGCCCTCGCGGATCATGCCCTTGTGCGATCCGGCTGCGAAACGCAGTGACAGACTCATGCCCACCTCGCCCGTCGGCCCCGGGTACAGCCGGTCGTGTCGAGCCACACTGCCCACCCTCCGGTCGGGAGCGCGCCGGGGACCGGGGTGCCGGCCGCCGTGGCGTGCTCGCTCCGCTCGCGCTCAGTCATGATGTAGCACTACTTCCGCAGCTCGATGACGGTCTTGCCGATACGGATCGGCGCGCCCAGCGGGATCGGCGTGGGGGTCGTCAACCGCGTTCGGTCGAGGTACGTGCCATTGGTGGAGCCCAGGTCCTCGACGATCCACTGGCCGTCGCGGTCCGGGTAGATCCTGGCATGCCGGCTGGAGGCGTAGTCGTCGTCCAGCACGATCGTGCTGTCGTGCGCCCGGCCCAGGGTGATGGTCTGGCCCTGCAGCGCGACGGTCGTGCCGGTGAGGGTGCCCTCGGACACGACGAGTTTGGTCGGGGCGTTACGGCCCCGGCGGCCACCGGAGGCGGCGGCGGGCTGCTGGCGCTGCTGCGGGGGCGCCTGCTGGCGCTGTGCCTGCTGCGGTCGTCCCGCTTCCCGTCGCGAGCCGCGCTGGGTGACGCGCGTACCGAACAGGTCGCTGCGGATGACCTGCACGGCCACGATCACGAACAGCCACAGTACGGCCAGGAAACCCAGCCGCATGACCGTGAGGGTCAGCTCTGACATTGCCCCCGCTTCACCCTTCGGCTTGCCTATAGATAACGGTGGTGCTGCCCACGACGATCCGCGAGCCGTCGCGGAGCGTAGCGCGGGTGGTGTGCTGCCCGTCCACCACGATGCCGTTGGTGGAACCGAGATCCTGGATCGTCGAGGGCGAACCGGTCCGGATCTCGCAGTGCCGGCGTGAGACGCCGGGGTCGTCGATCCGCACGTCGGCCTCGGTGGAGCGGCCCAGCACGAGGGTGGCACGGGAGATCTGATGGCGGGTGCCGTTGATCTCGATCCAGTGGCGGGTGCGCGAGCCGGGCGCCGGGGCGCCGGCGAGGCCGCCGCCCGCCGCGCCGGGGCGCTGGGCACCTCCGGCGGGCGGATAGCCGTACCCGCCGGGACGGCCGCCTGCGCCGGGCGGCGGCGCGGACGGCATGGGGGGAGCGGCGGGGCCGCCCGAGGGCGGGTAGCCGTAGCCGCCGGGACGCTGGCCCGCGCCGGCGCCGGGCGCGCCCGCGGCGGCCTGGCTGCTGGAGGAGGCGAGCGTACGGCTGCGCACCCGGTACAGGCCGGTGTCGAGGTCGTCCGCCTTCTCCAGGTTGACCTTGATCGGCCCCATGAAGGTGTAGCGCTGCTGCTTGGCGTAGTCGCGCACCATGCCGGCGAGCTCGTCGCCCAGCTGGCCGGAGTAGGGGCTGAGGCGCTCGTAGTCCGGCGCGCTCAGCTCCACGATGAAGTCGTTGGGTACGACGGTCCGGTCGCGATTCCAGATCGTCGCGTTGTTGTCGCACTCGCGCTGCAGTGCTCCCGCGATCTCCACGGGCTGGACCTCGGACTTGAAGACCTTGGCGAAGGTGCCGTTGACCAGACCCTCGAGACGCTGCTCGAATTTCTTCAGGACTCCCATGGGGCACCTCCTCCGTTGTGACCTGCGTCCCGTGTCCTGCTGCTTACCTGGTACTGCTTACTGATCGTATCCACGCGCGGGTGAATCGGCTGGTTCCCCCTGTCGGCCCCGTCGACGGGTGTCGACGCCGTCGTCCGCACCTGTCTCCGTACCTGCTTCCGTCCTGCTTCCGACCCGCTTCCGTGCCTGTTTTCTGACCAGGATCGTAGAGGTGGCCGATGACCAGTGTCCCGCACCCGACTGTGGACCTGGTCCGGCTCCTGGGGAGACGGCCACCACAGGTACGAGGTTGATACGTGAACCAGTCACCGCCGAGACGTACGAGGTTGCCGCCGGTCTCTCAGGGGACCTGTGCCCCGGATAAGGGATGTGAACGCACCCTGTCCACCGTGCTAGTGTTCTGCATGTCGGAAGGCACCGGGACGAAACGCCCAAAGCCGGAGGACACACCCAATGCGCGGGTGGCGGAATAGGCAGACGCGCTGGATTCAGGTTCCAGTGCCCGCAAGGGCGTGGGGGTTCAACTCCCCCCTCGCGCACCAGAGCAGTGACGGATCGGGCGGCATCGTGATCACGATGCCGCCCGATCCGTTGTGTGGGGAGAAACACGCGGTCCGTCTTTTTGTGCCGCGGGCTGCTGGTGGCTGCTGTTGGCTTGTGAGGAAGGTCTCAGGGCCGGCAGGTCAGCCGGTGAACCCGTCCCGTACGGCGTCGAAGACGGGACGGTACGTGTCCCACTGGGCGTCCGGGGCCGACAGGTAGATGTCGTACTCCCGGCCGCCCGCCCTGCCGTATCCGAGGTCGATGGCGCGGAAGACACGGGCGCGGCCGTGGAAGGTGAACTCCCAGATCGCGGCCGGCTGCTCCCTGAACGTGGTCTTCTGCAGCCGCAGCCTGCGGTACGTCGGGTAGTTGGCCTTGGTGTTCGTCTCGATGTCCGTGAAGTGCTCGACGGGGTGCGAGCCCGCCGGGTCCACCATGCCGATGGTGATGCCGGCCAGTCCGGTCGGGTCGGCGTAGGTGACCTCGTCGCTCTGCCCCTTCTTCTCCGTCCAGCCGTCCGGCACCGGGAAGGAGACGCCGAGCTGCTGGTCCCGGACCAGGTGGTAGCCGTCGGGGACGGGCGGGACCGTGGCCGACGGGGTGACGTCACTACTGGCCCTGCCGATCTCCGGCGCCGTCCCGCCGGCCGTCCCGCCCTCGGGCAGGGAGGCGTAGACGGCCACGCCCGCGGCGGTCGCGGCCAGGACGGTGACCAGGGACACGAGGGCACGGCGCCCCCGCTTGCGGCCCCGTCGGGCCCTTTCCGCCCGCCGCGTCGGGGAGACGGGCGCTGTGTCCGGGCTCGCGGCCGTCCCGGGGTGGGTGAGGCGGGCCGACGGCTCGGTCGTGGCGGTGGTGGATCCGTGGCGGGCGAAGCCGGACGACGGCTCGTTCGTCGGGGCGGGGACGGGCCTGTGGTGGGCGGGGCGGGTCGACGGCTCGGGGGCGGGGGAGCAGGTGGCCCGTAGGGCGCGTTCCGTCTGCTCGGCCGTGGGGCGGGCCTCGGGGTCCTTCGCCAGCAGGGTCTCGATGAGCGGTTCCAGCGCACCGGCCTGCCGCATCGGCGCCGGCGGGTCGACGGCGATGGCGTACGCGGTCTCCATGGCGGTGCCGCGGCGGTGCGGCGGACGCCCCTCGACCGCCTGGTACAGCGTCGCCCCCAGCGACCACAGGTCGGAGGAGGGGCCCGGCGTCCGCCCGCGGATCCGCTCCGGGGCCATGAAGTCGATGGAGCCGATCATCTCCCCGGTCCGGGTGAGGGTCGAGGTGTCGGTGGTCGTCGCGATGCCGAAGTCGGTCAGGACGACCCGGCCCCCGGCACCGAGGAGGACGTTGCCCGGTTTGATGTCACGGTGCAGGACGCCGGCGGTGTGCGCGGCCCGGACGGCGGCGATCATGCCGAGGCCGATGCGGGCGGCCTCCTCCGGGGGCACGGTCCGGCCGCCGTCGAGGAGGTCGCCGAGGGTGGGCGCGGGGACGTACTCCATGACGATGCAGGGGCGCCCGTCGTCCTCGACGACGTCGTGCACCACGACCACGTTGGGATGGGCGACCCGGGCGGCGCTGCGCGCCTCGCGGCGGGTGCGTTCGTACAGCGTGGCGACCTCGGGTTCGGACAGGTCCGGCCGCGGGTGGAGCTGCTTCAGCGCGACCTGGCGGGCGAGCAGTTCGTCCTCGGCACGCCACACCGTGCCCATGCCTCCACGGCCGATGCGCTCGACCAGCCGGTACCGCCCGGCAACGAGCCGTCCCTCGTCCGACACAGCCTCGCCCTCCGCCTGGTCTGCCCCCTTTGCGTCACTCAGGCGTGCACAGTAGCCGACGTCGTCAAGAGACCGGTGAGCGGTCCGGTCCAGGGGACAGCAGGTCGGCGAGTTCGGCTTCGATGCCTGCTGAGACACGGACGAGGGGCCGAACCGGCGTGCGGTTCGGCCCCTCGTCCCGTGCGGTCCGGGTTCAGCTCGCGAGGCGTGCGATCGAGAGTGTCGTGGTGGTCGGGGAGGCGCCCGACAGCGAGGAGCCGTAGTCGGGGGTGGCGGAGACGAAGGCCCAGCTGAGGCTGCCGTCCGGGAGGGTCGTGATGTCACCGGAGATATGGGCGTCCACGACCTCGTCCTCGCCGACCGGCTTCCCGGTGGGGTCGATCACCTGGAGGTGGGTGCCGGTGAACTTCCCCGTGCAGGTGCCGTCCTTGCAGGTGGCGTTCGCGACGCTCTCCCACGAGACCAGCAGGTTCTTGCCGTACGGGGCGACGTGGACGTTGACGTGGTCGGTGCCCTTGTCGTCGGTGAGCGTGACCGTGCTGCCGGGGGTGGAGGCGTTCTTCAGCAGCGCGACCGTGACCTGGTGGGTGTCGGTCTTCGGGGTGACCGTCCAGCCGCGGCCGCTGCTGTCCGCGCTGTTCTTGACGGCCGAGGCGGCACCGCGGTCGGCGAAGGCGGTGGCGTAGCCGCCGGTGGAGGTCTTCACCAGGTCGCCGGAGGAGCTGGGGTACGCGCCGCCGCAGTAACCCGCCCAGCACTGCTCGCGCTGCACCACGGGGGCCTCGTCCGGCGCGGCGATCCCGGTGCTGACGAACAGTCCGGAGCGCCAGTCGTCGAAGCACACGGAGGGGAAGGCGCCGGAGTCCCCGGCGGCCAGGGCTATGCCCTCGTTGTGGCTGCAACCCCAGTCCCAGCCGCCGGACTTGGTGGTCCCGGTGCCGTCGACGTAGACCTGCTTGTCACCGTAGTGACCGTCGGCGAAGCCGCCCGCGCCGTGCACGACGAAGTAGGCGCCGTACTGGCTGCCGTTCCACCTCAGCGCGCCGTCGAGGACCGGCGAGGTGTCGTTGCTGGCGGTGCCGGTCAGCTTCTTGTTGAAGAGGGCGGAGCCGTTCTTGTACCGGACGAGGGCGGCGGCCGTGTCGTTCCACTTGTTGGAGTCCGCGACGCGGGTCAGCAGCGCGAAGCCGTCGTCGTGGGCGACCAGGCCGCTGACCTCCTTAGTGCCCGGGACCACCGTGTCGGAGCCCTCGCGGGCCAGCTTCGATGACAGCGAGGTCACATGCACGCCGTCGGACGCGGGCCACGCCACCCGCAGCGAACCGTCGGGCGCCGCCTGGGTGTCGACCCGGGTCCACTGCGGGAGGCCGTTGTAGCCGGACTCCAGGTAGGAGAAGGCCGTGGGCAGCGTCACCTTGGACACGGTGAGGTGTTCGGCGAGCGAGGTGCCGGCGGCGGTCGTGGGGGTCGTGGCGGACGGCGACGCGGTGGGCGAGGCCGACGCGGACGCCGACGCGGACGCCGTGGCCGACGGCGAGGGGCTCGGTGAGGACGCGGTGCCGGGGACCACCGCCAGCTTCCACTGCTGGTTGGTGCCCCCGTTGTCCTTGTACTGGACGATCGCCGCGCCGTCCGCCTTCGACTTCGCCTTGACGTCCAGCAGCTTGCCGCTGCCCCGGTTGACGACCTTGAGCGCGCCGCTGCCGAGTTCGGCGATCTTCCACTGCTGGTGCGCGGCTCCGGAGCCGGTGAGCTGGTCGACCGCCGCGTTGTTCGACTTCGAGGCGCCCTTGACCTCCAGCAGCTTGCCGCTGCCCCGGTTCACCAGCTCGTAGTAGCCGTCGCCGGTGGCTTTCAGCCGCCACTGCTGGTTCGTGCCGCCGTCGTCGGTGCTCTGCACGACCTTCGCGGCGTCGGCCGTGGAGTTCCCCTCGACCTCCAGCACCTTTCCGCTGCGTACCGACACCAGCCGGTAGTAGGCGTTGACGTCGATCGTCGCGGCCTCGGACTCCGACTCGGCGGAGAGCAGCAGGTACGGGCCCAGTACGGCGGGCACGCCGATCAGCAGGCCGGTCGCCGTCCACCGTTTCCGATGCCGTCCGAAGTGGCTCATGTGACAGTTCTCCTTGCGTACGTGCGTGTGCGTACGTGCGTGGGTGCGTGGGTGTGCGGCGCGTGCGGCGCGTGCACAGGTGGCGGGGTCAGTAGCCGAAGCGGTTCTTGATGTGGCGCCAGAAGTCCCGGACCATCCACTCGTCGAACTCGGTGATCTCGGTCGCGCTGCCGGCGTTCATGATGAAGCCGCCGACCCCGTCGGGAGTCCAGTCGCGCCGGCGCGCGAGCCGAGGAAGCCCGCGGTGACCGTGGTCCCGGTGGACAGCGAGCCGTTCCAGCTCGTGTTCTTCACGGTGATGGTGGTGACGGACTGCTTCCACTCGGCGTTCCAGCCCTGGGTGACCTTCTCGCCCCCCGCGAACTCGAAGGTGAGCGTCCAACTGGTCGTACGGGGCTGTCTCATGGCGCGGTTCCTTCGGCCCGACGGCTGTGTCGGACCGCAGTGGTCGCCGCTGGACGATTGGTTGCCGCCGTTGGCCGAAAAGACCTTCGGTGACGCGGGGCGAGGCCGGTCGATGGAGGAGCCGTAGGGTCACCAGCCGGGGTAGCGGTCCCACCAGTGCGGGTCCCAGCCCGGGGTGTACTCGCTGCCGCTGGGGGAGTCGGTGAGCTCGGCGACGAGGTCGCGGGCCAGGGTGTCGAGGACCCAGGACAGTTCGTGGCGGCTGACCAGATCGACGGGCAGCGCCTCGACGCCGTGCGCCGCTCCGAGCAGCGCGCCGGTCACGCAGGCGACCGAGTCGCCGTCCGGTGCCCCGGCGGCGAAGCGCAGTGCGGCACCCACCTGGTCCCGGTCGGGGAAGGAGGCGGCGGCATACAGGGCGCCGAGCAGTGCCGAGGGCGCGGTGGCGTCCGGGGCGAGCCTCGCGAGCCGTCCCGCGTCCGCGGGCTGATCCTCGGCCTGCCGTAGTGCCGCGATGAGCCGGTCGCGCTCGCCGACGGTCAAGTCGGCGTCGGAGTCGGCGTCGGCGTCGGCCGCGGTGTCGGCAGCGGCATCGGCAGCGGCAGCGGAAAGAGCATGGACGCCGGCCATCAGGGCCTGCCGCACCTGCGGCCGTTCACCGAAAGGAGAGTGTTTCGACTCGGGGACGCTGGTCAGGCAGTGCTGGACCAGCACAGCCGCGTGGGCTGCCGCGGACTGCGCGGCCGGGTCGCCGTGGGTGAGGGCGGCGATCTCCTGGGCCAGCTTGATCGACTGCTTCGATCCGTGTGCGGCGCCGACCACGGCGACGGGAAGGGTACGGGTGAGCGCGTGGCAGCCGCGACTGGTCGTCGGCTTCCCCATGTCGCCCTGCTCGATCTTGGACAAGGCCGCCACGGTCGCCGGTGCCGAACCGCGCCGCTCGGCCAGCACCGGCACCTGGGCGAGCCAGCCGTCCGGCCACACATACGTGCCGTGGGCCCAGCGTCGGCGCATCCGCTCGACCTCGATCCCCTGCAGGGCCGCCCAACGGCAGTACGCGTGCCCCACCACCGACGGCGGATGGCAGACGCCCTTGTGATTGCCGCGCACCCACGCGCGGATCGTGCCCTCGGCGGTGAAGCAGGCCAACTGGGTGCTGACCCCGGCCCGCAGCGGGACGCCGGTCGGAGGCTTGCCCTGGGCCGCGCCCAGCGTGTCCCCCAGGGCAAGGCCGAGCATCATCCCGCGCACCCGGGAGGCCGCTCCCTTTCCCCTCAGGAATTCCTTCTGCGGGGTGGGGGTCTGTGCCATGGAGTCTCTCCAAGGGGACGTGGCGCGGAGGAAGACGGGCCGGGCGGGTGGTGGCGTGTACGGCGGCGACGTCAATGGGACGATATGTGCTCGCCCTGCGCGGCAGCGTGCTCGGCCGGTTCTGCCGCCGTTCGGTCGATTTCGGTGCCGTTCGCCGAACGCGTCCTCTACGGTGATATCGCATACCGCCAGGGGGACATCGTGACCGACCACGACAGCTCAGCCCAGCCGTCTACGCGGTCGTACGGCGAGGAGTTGGCCCGCTTCGCCGAGGCCCTGACGGAGCTGCGCATCTCGTGCGGAAGTCCGTCGCTGCGGACACTGCAGCAGAACGCGCCCCGCGCCCGCCCGCTGTCCACCGCGGCGCTGAGCGAGGCGTTCAACGGCAGGCGGCTGCCGCGCCAGGACTACCTCATCGCCATGGTTCAGACACTCCTGGCCCTGGACGAGGGCCGTCCGGTCCAGCGCACCGACAGCCGACTTCAGCCCTGGCGCCTTCGCTGGCAGGAACTGGAACGGCTGCGCATCAAAGAACGCCCCGGTCGGAACCCCGCGCCGCCGGAGGCTTCCGAAGCGGCTTCGAACGCGCGGACGACGGCTGCCTCGGCAGCTGGTCCGGCCGGACCGGGCACGGACGGACCGAGCCCGGACGGACCGGGCACGGACGGACCGGGCCCGGACGGGGCGAGCCGGCACGACGCGGCGAACGCGGCGGACGTGGCGGACGTGGGGAATGCGGCGAGCGCGGCACAGGACCGTGTTCTGCTGGCGGCGGAGAAGGAAGCCGAAAGCATCAGGGCCGTGGCCGCGGCCCGGGCCGAGGAACTCCTGGTTCAGGCCCAGGCCGAACGTGACCAGGCCGCCACCGAACGGGCCCGGCTGCGCAGCACGATCGCGGACGAACTCGCGGCGGCCCGGGACGAGGCGCGGCAGCAGCGCGAGCAGGCCGCGGCGGACGCCGCCCGTATCCGTGAGGAGGCCGAGCGTGAGGCCTCGGCCCGGCTGAACGCCGTCTCCTTTCCGAGCGCGGCGCCTCCGAGCGCGGCGCCGGAGTCCGGGAACGGCGCCGTCGACGACGATGCGATCAGCGAAAAGAAGCCGACAGAGGCTGAGGACGCCCGGCCCGAAGGGCCCACGGACTTCAGCGACATCATGGACGCCTTCTTCGGCACCACGAAGCGAACGCCCCGTAGCCGTGCTCGACGAGGGCGGGACATCACTGTCGTTCTGGACATCGAGCTCTCGGACGTCGCGTTCGGCGCGACCAAGGACATCGAGTTGGACACGGCCGTCTCGTGCGACACCTGCCAGGGGGGATGCGCCGCACCGGGCACCTCGGTGCAGTGGTGCGACATGTGCAAGGGCCGTGGCGAGGTGTCCGAGGTCACCCGGAGTTTTCTGGGGCAGGTCATGCGGTCACGACCGTGCCCCAAGTGCGCGGGCGTCGGCTCGGTCGTACCGAACCCCTGCCCTCAGTGCGGAGGCCAGGGTCGTGTGCCGTCACGTCGTACGCTCACCGTCGCGATCCCCTCCGGTACCGAGGACGGCGCTCGGATCCAGTTGCGGGGCGAAGCCCAGGCAGGAGTCTGCGGAGGCGACGCCGGCGACCTGAACGTCGAGGTCCATGTGCTGCCTCACCCGTTCTTCGAGCGCCGCGATGACGACCTGCACTGCACGGTCACCATTCCGATGACCGCCGCCATCCTCGGAACGAAGGTGCCCCTGGAGACGCTCGACGGCTTGCGCAACGTCGAAATCCAGCCCGGTACCCAGTCGTTGCACTCGATCTGTCTGCAGGGTCAGGGCATCACGCGCGCAGAGGGCGACGGCCGCGGCGACCTCTTTGTCCACATCGAGGTACGGACACCGACCCGGATCGATGTCGAACAGGAACAGTTGGTGCGCCGTCTGGCCAGGCTGCGGGGTGAAGAAGCACCCGCAGGGCAGTTCGAACCTGGAGAACAGGGACTGTTCTCCAGGTTGAAGGACGCCTTCAACGGCCGCTGATCAGCGGACCAGGGCACGCAGGACAGGGATGGTGGCGCCGAAGCTGGTCAGTCCGGCGATGACCGAAGCGGCCACGGGAGCCCCGGTCAACACCGTCAGACCGCCGATGACGAGCCCGATCACGAGCGCGGCGAGCAGCACGACAGTGGTGTGCAGAGTGAGGAACGGCTCCGCTGCGGGAGTCTCGTTCGGGACGGCCGGGTCGGCCGGCTGCGGTACCTGAGAAGTGGTCATGGCACGACTGTGGCCCCACACGCGGCTGTGACCTGCATGTTCCGAACGAAACCGTAGGAAACCGATGAGACTGGCGATGCCGCCGCACAGCCTCCTCGTTCCGCCGAACACCCTGCCGTGCTCCGTACCGTTCGCAGCCGTTCGTAACCGTTCATCCGCGACCGTCCGCGCCTCGACGTACGAGGTCACGCCGGTGCGGAGTTGTCCACAACCTCTGAGTTGTCCACAGGGCTGACGTGATCCGGCCGTCGCGCTGTACCGTCGGCTCGAATTGATCGACATGGACGTGGATGCGGGGGAGGCGGTCGCCGTGACCGAGGTCGGGGCAGGGGCAGGGGCAGCGGCGGTGGCGGGCGAGGCGCGCAGACTGCCGCACGTGCGCGGATTCGCCGGGCGGTCCGCGGCGGAGGCCGAGGCGGGGGACGAGGCGGGCGTCGGGACCCTCACGCCGAAGGAGCGCGGCAAGGCGCTGCGGGACGCGGTGCCGCGTTCCACACATGCCGTGCTCGATCTGGACGCGTCCCGCCCGGACGCGGTGACGGCCGTGGAGGAGTCCAACCAGGGCCGTATCCCGGAGCTGACGCCGATGAGGGTCGGCCGGATGGCGGCGACCCCGTTCGCGTTCCTGCGTGGCGCGGCCGGGCTCATGGCCCATGACCTCGCCCGTACCCCGATGACCCGGATCGGCGCCCAGATCTGTGGTGACGCCCACGCGGCCAACTTCGGTCTGTACGCGGACGCCCGCGGCGGCCTCGTCATCGACCTCAACGACTTCGACGAGACGGTCCACGGCCCCTGGGAGTGGGACCTCAAGCGGCTCGCCGCGTCCCTGGTGCTCGCGGGCCGGGAGGCCGGCGCCGACGAGGACACCTGCCGCCAGGCCGCCCACGGCGCGGCCGGCTCCTACCGCCGCACCATGCGGCTGCTGGCCAGACTCCCGGTGCTGGACGCGTGGAACGCGATCGCCGACGAGGAACTCGTCTCGCACACCGACGCCCATGACCTGGTGGGCACGCTGGAGCGGGTCTCGGAGAAGGCGCGGGCCAACACCAGCGGACGGTTCGCGGCGAAGTCGACCACCCGTACCGAGGACGGCGGCCGCCGCTTCGTCGACGCCCCGCCGGTGCTGCGCCGCGTCCCGGACGAGGAGGCCGCGGCGGTGGCGCTGTCCCTGGAGCCCTACCTGGCCACCCTCTCCGAGGACCGTCACCCGCTCCTGGCCCGCCACGCGGTGCACGACGTCGCCTTCCGGGTCGTCGGCACGGGCAGCGTGGGCACCCGCTCGTACGTCGTCCTGCTCCTCGACCACCGGGGCGAGCCGCTGATCCTCCAGGTGAAGGAGGCGCGCGTCTCCGCCCTGGTGCCGCATCTGCGGACAGCCGGTTTCGAGACACCGGCCGAGGACCACGAGGGCCGCAGGGTGGTCCTCGGCCAGAAGCGGATGCAGGTCGTCAGCGACATCCTGCTGGGCTGGACCACCGTCGACGGGCGGCCCTTCCAGGTACGGCAGTTCCGCAACCGCAAGGGCAGCGTCGACCCGGCCGCGCTCGCCGCCGACCAGGTCGACGACTACGGCCGGATGACCGGCGCCCTCCTGGCCCGCGCCCACTCCCACAGCGCCGACCCGCGTCTGATCGCCGGCTACTGCGGCAAGAACGAGGAACTCGACGAGGCGATCGCCGCCTTCGCCGTCACCTACGCCGACCGCACCGAGGCCGACCACAACGACCTGGTGACGGCGGTACGGGCGGGAAGGATCGCGGCGGAGACGGGGGTGTGAGAAGGGCGACGTCCCGGTGAGGTGCGTGGAACGTGTGGAACGCGACGGTGAGGCCGGGAGCTGTCTCGGGTCGTGCGGGCTTGGCCTACGCTGGTCGGGTGACGACCCCCGAAGCTGAGCAGCCGCGGCCCGAGGAGCGGCTGGAGCAGGCCGTGCGGGCCGCCGAGCAGGCGTTGATCGAGTTCGAGATCGCGGTGGAGACCTTCCGCGTCGAGGTCGAGAACTTCTCGCGGCTCCACCACCAGAAACTCGGCCCCATGTACACCCGGCTCGACGAGCTGGACGCCCGGATAGCCGAGGCCAGGGCGGCCCGCACCGGCGATCCCGAGGACCTGCGCAAGGCGCAGGAGGCACGGGCCCGGGTGCTGCCGATGCCGGGGGTCGAGGAGCTGTTCCACGGCTGGATGGACAGCGAAGGACTCTTCCCTGAGGCCGTGGCGATGCTCACGGAGCAGCCGGTGCGGCCCCCGGAGCGGGTGCGGCCCAGCGACGAGGCCCGCAAGCTCTACCGCGAGCTGGCGCGCAGGGCCCACCCCGACCTGGCGCAGGAGGACGGGGAGCGGGCGCGGCGCGAGGAGTTCATCACCCGCGTCAACGCCGCCTACGCCCGTGGCGACGAGGCCGCACTGCGCGAGCTCGCCGACGAGTGGGCGGCCGGGCCGCCGCCCGCCGAGCGCCGCCCGACCCCCAGCGAGGAGCTCTACGCCCGCCTGGAGTGGCTCGCCGAGCGCAAGGAACTGCTCACCCTGGTCGCCCGCAACCTGGAGGACAGCGCCATCGGCTCCATGCTGAAGATGGCCCCGGACGACCCCGACCGCCTCCTCGACGAGATCGCCGAGCAGCTGCTGGCCGATGTCGCCAAGAAGGAGGCGGAGCTCGCCGAGCTCGTGGGGTAGGGAGCCGGGTCCGTCACGTCCGGTAGCGTCGGGGGCATGAGTTTTGGAGCTGGGGTGCCCACGGTCGAGGTCGGCGACGTCAAGGACGACGACTTCCTGCTGGACGTCCGTGAGGACGACGAGTGGCAGGCGGGTCACGCCGAAGGCGCGCTGCACATTCCCATCAGCGAGTTCGTCGCCCGCTACGGCGAGCTGACCGAGGCGGCCCCGCAGGACGGCCGCGTCCATGTGATCTGCCGCTCGGGCGGCCGCTCGGCCCAGGTCACCATGTACCTCGCCCAGCAGGGCGTCGACGCCGTGAACGTCGACGGCGGCATGCAGGTCTGGCAGGCCCTGGGCCGTCCCGTCGTGACGGACGACGGACGGCCGGGGGCTGTTCTGTAGCCTCCCGGGGCCTTCCGGCGCCACGTGGCGCTTCCCGGCGCCTTCCAGCGCCGCCTAACCGCTCCGCGGGATGTGCCGCGGAGCCGCAATGTCGACGCAGCCCCATGCCCCTTCAGGGCGCGGCCGCGTCAGCCGACGAGGGGATGGGCGGCCAGCAGGTCGCCCAGTGCCTCCTCGTGCGCCGCCGCAGGCCCGAGCGACAGCTCCAGGTGCTTGGCCCAGGCGTGATAGCGGTGCAGCGGATAGTCGACGTCGGCACCGAACCCGCCGTGCAGATGCTGCGCCGTCTGCACGATGCGCCGTACCCCCTCCGAGGCCCAGATCTTGGCCACGGCGACATCGCCGGAGGCGGGCAGCGCGCCCGGTGCCCCGGAGGCGATCCGCCAGGCGGCCTGCCACAGGGTGACCTCCATCGCCCGCAGGTCGATGTAGCGGTCGGCGGCCTGCACGGCGACGGCCTGGAACGTGGCGATCGGGTGCCCGAACTGCTCCCGCTTGCTCGCGTAGTCGCTGGTCATCCCGAGGACCCGGTCCCCCACGCCGAGCGCCAGCGCGCAGGTCCCCGTGGCCAGCAGCTGCCGCAGCCACTCCCAGGCACCGTCGGCGCCGAGGACGTACCGGGCCGGGATCCGCGCCGACTCCAGGCGCAGTTCGCCGAGCCGCTCCCCCGTGGTGGAGATCTGCTCGGCGAGGACGACCCCCTCCCGCTCCCGCGCGACCACGGCGAGGACGCTGCGGTCGTCGCCGGTGCGCGCCGGTACGAGGATGTGGTCGGCCTCATGGGCCCAGGGCACCGCCGTCTGCACCCCGTCCAGGATCCAGTCGGCCCCTCCCTCGCTTCCCTCGCTTCCCTCGCCGTCCTGCCGGGCGGTCACGGCGAGTTCGGCCGCGTCGTGCCCGGTACGGCCGTTCGAGGCGACGGTGAGCACGACCTCGCCCCGCCCCGACCGGGCGAGCAGCTCGGACCTCAACTCCGGCCCGCCGTACGCCTGTACGGCCGCTGCGGCGGCCCCGCTCTCCAGCAGAGGCACCCGCGCCAGCACCTTCCCGGCCGCCCGCAGCACCAGGCACAGCGCGACGGCGTCCAGGCCGGCCCCGCCGTACTCCTCGTCGAGCAGCAGGCTGAGCAGGTCCGCGGCGGCGAGCCTGCCCCACAGCTCCCGGTCGAGGTCGTCGGCCACCGGGCGGCCCTGGGTGAGCGCGGGGCTCGGCACGGCGTCGGGCGCGACCCCGGCGAACACCCCGCGCGCCGCCTCGGCCGCCGCCTGCTGCTCCTCGCTGAAGGTGAAGTCCACGGCCTGTCCTCTCCGACGGGTCGGCTGATCCGGCGCGCGGCTCCGCCCGGATCTGACGATCCGTCAAGATAGAACAGGTTCTAGAAGAAGGGAACGCCCCGCACCCCACCTCAGGGGAACGGCCCGCACCTCACCTACCGGTCGAAGTCCACCTCCACCGCCTCCGTCACCGGATGGGACTGGCACGCCAGCACGTACCCGGCCTCCGTCTCCTCCGGCTCCAGGGCGAAGTTGCGGTCCATGCGCACCTCGCCGGAGACCAGGAAGGCCCGGCAGGTCCCGCACACCCCGCCCTTGCAGGCGTAGGGCGCGTCGGGCCGGTTGCGCAGCACGGTGTCCAGGACCGACTCCCCGTCCCGCACGGGCCAGCTGCCGCCGCGGCCGTCGAGCCGGGCCGTCACCGTGGCGTGCGCGGGCGCCGCCGCGGCCGGCGGCGGGACGACGCTGTCCACATGGAAGATCTCCTCGTGGATACGGGACCGGGCCACCCCCAGTTCCCGCAGGGCCCGCTCGGCGCCCTGCACCAGCCCGAACGGCCCGCACAGGAACCAGCCCGCCACCTCCGCCACCGGCAGCAGCGCCGGCAGCAGCCCGGTGAGCCGCTCCCGGTCCAGCCGTCCGGACGGCAGCCCCGCCTGCTGTTCCTCCCGCGAGAGCACGGTGACCAGTTGGAGCCGGTCGGGCCAGCGGTCCTTGAGGTCGGCGACCTCCTCCAGGAACATCGTCGACGCGGCCGTACGGTCGCCGCGTATCAGACAGAACCGGGCGCCGGGTTCGCGCGCCAGCAGGGTCGCCGCGATCGACAGCACCGGGGTGATGCCGCTGCCGCCGACGATCGCCGCGTACAGTCCGGGCGCCGGGTCGAGCGTGAAGCGGCCCGCCGGGGTCATCACCTCCAGCTCGTCACCGACGCCGATCTCCTTGAGCGCGTACGTCGAGAACGCGCCGCCCTCGACCAGCCGCACGCCCACCCGCAGGGTGCGCGGCCCCTCGCCGGCCGGGTCGGGGGCGGGGGAGCAGATCGAGTAGGTCCGCCGGATCTCGGTGCCGTCGGCCACCCGACGCAGGGCGAGATGCTGACCGGGCGCGTGCCGGTACTCCTCGCGCAGGGCCTCGGGGACGGTGAGGGTGAGGGCGACGGAGTCGTCGGTGAGCCGGTCCACCGCGGCCACGCGGAGCGGGTGGAAGCGGGCCGTCACGGCTCGGGCCGCCACAGCTCGGTCCATCACAACTCCTTGAAGTGGTCGAAGGGTTCACGGCAGGACAGGCAGCGGCGCAGCGCCTTGCAGGCGGTGGAGGAGAACCGGCTGAGCAGCTCGGTGTCGGCACTGCCGCAGTGCGGGCAGCGCACCGGGTCCTCGTCGAGCGTCCTGGTGGGGCCCAGGGTGAGCGCGACCGGGCCGGTGTCCCGTGTCGTCCGGGGCGGCGCTATGCCGAACTCCCGCAGCTTGCGGCGGCCTTCGTCCGTGATGTCGTCCGTCGACCAGGCCGGGGCCAGCACCGTGCGCACGGTGACGTCCCGCACTCCGTGCTCCCGCAGCACCCGCCGGATGTCGGACGCCATCGTCTCGACCGCCGGGCAGCCGGTGTACGTCGGTGTCAGCTCGACCTCGACCGGGCCGGCGTCCTGGACCCGCACCCCGCGCACCACGCCCAGCTCGCTCAGCGTGAGCACCGGAAGCTCCGGGTCCGGTACCGAACCGGCCAGCGCGAGCAGCTCCGCCTCCAGGGCGGTGGCGGTCACCATGACGCCCCCGGGTGGCTGCGGTGCAGATGCTGCATCTCGGCGAGCATCCGGCCGAAGGGCTCGGTGTGCAGGCCCTGCCGGCCCGCGCCGGCCGTCCAGGCACCGGACCGCGGTCCCTCGGGAAGCGTCAGACCGGCCCGCCGCAGCACCGCGCCGACCGCCTCCAGCCAGCCGTCCCGCAGCGCCTCGGGCGCCACGCCGTCGAGCCCCTCCACCGGCTGGAACATCTCGCCGGTGAACCGCCACAGCGCGGTGCACGCCGTCCGCATCCGCTCATGGCTGAGGTCCGTGCCGTCGCCGAGGCGCAGCGTCCACTGCTCGGCGTGGTCGCGGTGGTAGGCGGTCTCCTTGACGGCCTTGGCGGCGAGCCCGGCGAACGGCCCGTCACCGGCGGCCAGTTCGGCGTACAGCAGATGCTGGTACGTCGAGAAGTACAGCTGGCGGGCGATGGTGTGGGCGAAGTCGCCGTTCGGCTGCTCGACCAGCTGGAGGTTGCGGAAGGCGCGCTCCTCGCGCAGATAGGCCAGTTCGTCCTCGTCGCCGGCCATCGACAGCAGGACGCGGGCCTGGCCCAGCAGATCGAGGGCGATGTTGGCGAGGGCGACCTCCTCCTCCAGCACGGGCGCGTGGCCCATCCACTCGCCGAGGCGGTGGGAGAGCACCAGGGCGTCGTCGCCGAGACAGAGGGCGGCGGTCACCGGGACGGTCGTGGTCACAGGTGCCGCACCCCCTCCGGGATCTCGTAGAAGGTCGGGTGGCGGTACGGCTTGTCGGCGGACGGCTCGAAGAACGGGTCCTTCTCGTCCGGCGAGGAGGCGGTGACCGCCGAGGACGGCACGACCCAGATGGACACGCCCTCGCCGCGCCGGGTGTACAGGTCGCGGGCGTTGCGCAGGGCGAACTCCGCGTCCGGCGCGTGCAGGCTGCCGGCGTGGGTGTGGGAGAGGCCGCGCCGGGAGCGCACGAAGACCTCCCACAGCGGCCAGTCGGTGTTCGTCATGCCTGTCCCACTTCCCTTTCGTGCCTGTCGCCGGTGTGCCCGGCCGCTTCGCCGGTGTGTCCAGCCGCTTCGCCGGTGTGCTTGGCCGCGTGCGCCGCGGCGGCCTCCCTGACCCACGCGCCCTCGTCATGGGCCTGCCTGCGCTGGGTGATCCGCTGTTCGTTGCACGGCCCGTTGCCCTTGAGGACCTCCTTGAACTCGGTCCAGTCGATCGGGCCGAAGTCGTGGTGCCCCCGTTCCTCGTTCCACCGGAGGTCCGGGTCGGGCAGGGTGAGGCCGAGGGACTCCGCCTGGGGGACGCAGATGTCGACGAAGCGCTGGCGCAGCTCGTCGTTGGAGTGGCGCTTGATCTTCCAGGCCGTGGACTGCGCGGAGTGCGCGGACTCGTCGTCGGGCGGGCCGAACATCATCAGCGACGGCCACCACCAGCGGTCCACCGCGTCCTGCGCCATGGCGTGCTGCTCGGGGGTGCCCCTGCTGAGGGCCAGCAGCAGCTCGTACCCCTGGCGCTGGTGGAAGGACTCCTCCTTGCAGATGCGGACCATCGCGCGCGCGTACGGCCCGTACGAGCAGCGGCACAGGGGGACCTGGTTGGTGATCGCGGCGCCGTCCACGAGCCAGCCGATCGCGCCGACGTCCGCCCAGGTCAGCGTGGGGTAGTTGAAGATCGAGGAGTACTTCTGGCGACCGGTGTGGAGCTTGTCGAGCAACTCGTCGCGGCCGACGCCGAGGGTTTCGGCGGCGCTGTAGAGGTAGAGCCCGTGGCCGGCCTCGTCCTGGACCTTCGCCATCAGGATGGCCTTGCGGCGCAGAGAGGGCGCGCGCGAGATCCAGTTGGCCTCCGGCTGCATGCCGATGATCTCGGAGTGGGCGTGCTGGGCGATCTGCCGCACCAGGGTCGCGCGGTACGCGTCGGGCATCCAGTCGCGGGGCTCGATGCGCTCGTCGGCGGCCACGGCGGCGTCGAAGGCGTGCTGGTACGCCTCGTCGCCGGCCGCGCGGGGCGCGGTAGCTGTCGCCATGAGGTCCCCCTCTGTCTTCTTGGATCTGTCTTCCCGGATCTGTCGCCCGGATCTTTCCCGGCGCTCCCGACCGATCGTTCGGTCCGTTCGATTCCATGGTGGGACGGCCGTCGTAAGGTGTCAACCGCTGTGGATAACCTGCGGGCGGGGAGGGGCTGCGCCGAGCGGGTGGGGCTGAGTACCGTTCGCGATTGCGCGACGCAGCAGACACGGGAAGTCGACCGGGATCGGGGAACGGGGCGGAATGGACGCGTACGACAAAGGGCCTGACGCCGCACGGGCGCCGGGGACGGCGCAGGAACCGGAGGTGGAGACTCCGCCGACGGCCGCCGCGCCGGTGAGTACGCAGCCGCAGGGCGCCATACCGGAGGGCACCCCGCCGGAGGACACCCCACCGACGGGCGCCACGCCCCTGAGCAGCGCGCCCCCGGACGGCGCGCCTCCGCCCGAACCCCGCACCGGTGTGGCCGCGCTCTCCCCCCGCTACCAGATAGGCGCGGCCCTGGCGCTCGCCGTCGTCGCCGTCGCCGTCTGTGTGCACCTGGGAATGGTGTTCCTGCACGTCGCGCCCTCGAACACGGTGACGAAGACGCACGGCGAGGCGATCGACGACTGGGTCTACCCCGAGTTCGAACAGAACTGGAAGCTGTTCGCGCCGAACCCGCTCCAGCAGAACATCGCGGTCCAGGTCCGCGCCGAGATCAGCACCGCGGACGGCGGCTCGCGCACCACCGGCTGGTACGACCTGTCCGCGCAGGACGGCCGGGCCATCGACCGCAACATCGTGCCGAGCCACACCCAGCAGAACGAGCTGCGCCGCGCCTGGGACTTCTTCACCGCCTCGCACGGCTCCGACAACCGCCCCGTCGGTCTGCGCGGCGCCCTCTCCGAGACCTATCTGCGCCGGATCGTCGAGCTGCGCCTGGAGCACGGCGGCGCCGCCGGCGAGGACGGGGTGCTCGAGCGGGTCCAGGTCCGCTCCCGGACCGTCAACGTGACCCCGCCGAAGTGGAGCGAGGAGAAGACGTCGTCGACGCCGATGTACCGGGTGCTGCCCTGGTGGACGGTGCCGGACGCCGAGGCCGAGGGAGGTGCGCGGTGAACCGGTTCACCCTGACGGTGTCCGCCGCCATCGCGCGCGTCACCGAGTCCGCGCTCGGCCCCTACCAGAGCGCCGTGGTCCGTATCGGCTTCAGCGCGACCTGGCTGATGTTCCTGCTGCGCGAGCTCCCCCACCGCGCCGAGCTCTACGGCCCCGACGGTCCCTGGAACTGGATCCTGGCCCGGCAGCTGATCGACACCAATGGCGCGTTCACGGCCCTGATGTGGTCGGACGGGCGGGTCTGGTTCGAGATCGTGTACGCCGTCGCCGTGCTCGCGAGCGTCCTGCTGTTGGTCGGCTGGCGCACCCGCACGATGTCCGTGCTGTTCATGGTCGGCGTGCTCTCGCTGCAGAACCGCAGCGTCTTCATGGGGGACGGCGGCGACAACGTCCTGCACCTGATGTCGATCTACCTGCTGTTCACGCGCTGCGGCCGGGTGTGGTCGCTGGACGCCCGCCGGGCGCGCCGCGCCGAGGAGGCACGCGCGCGTGGGGAGCGGGTCACCGACCGGGTCGGGCCCGCCCTGTGGCTGGTCCTCGGGGCCGTGCTGATCACGGTGACGGCAATGGGCCGGTTCCACAGCCAGTGGACGATTCCGGCGCTCCTGTGGACGGTGTGGGCCGCGCAGGCCCTGTGGTGGCTCGTCGGGCGCCGCGCCAGGTCGGCGGAGCCCCGGATCCTGCTGGACGTGATCGCCAACATCCTGCACAACGGCGCCCTGTTCGTGATCATGGCCGAGGCCTGTCTGATCTACGCGACGGCCGGCTGGTACAAGATCCAAGGCTCGCGCTGGCAGGACGGCACCGCCGTCTACTACCCCCTGCACCTGGACTACTTCTCCCCCTGGCCCGCCCTCGGCGACCTGCTGTCGAGCAGCGGAACGATGGTGCTGCTGGTGACGTACGGCACGGTCGTCGTGCAGGTCGCCTTCCCGTTCACGCTGTTCAACCGGCGGGTGAAGAACGTGCTGCTGGCGGTGATGATGACCGAGCACGCCGCGATCGCCGTGATCCTCGGGCTGCCGTTCTTCTCACTGGCGATGATCGCGGCGGACGCGGTCTTCCTGCCGACGCCGTTCCTGCGCCGACTGGGCGGATGGGCGGTACGCGCGCGTGTCCTGGTGTTCTCGCGCGACGGCCGTGCGCCGGTGCCGCAGCAGCGCGCTCCGGAGAACTCCGAGCCCACCCACGTAGGCTCCCCCACATGACCGTGAGCGACTGGCACCGCCTGGCCGACTCGCACGTCCTGCTCGACGGCTTCCACGCCCTCAAGCACGCCGTGCGCTTCGGAGCGGAGGTGCCGGTCGCGGTCACCGCCGACCGGGCGGCCGCGCTCGCCCTCGCCGACGACCTCGCCCCGGACGTACGGGACACGCTGGACGCCCTCCTGACGGAGGTCCCGGAGACGACGTACGTCTCCCTGGTCCCGCGCCCGCACCCCACGGCCGTGGCCGCCCTGGCCGTACGCCCCTCCCGCGAGGCCCAGCTGGCGAGGCTGGCACACACCCCTCGCACCGCGCCCGTCGTGGTCCTCGACAACCCGCGCAACCTGGGCAACGCGGGCGCGGTGATCCGGCTGGCCGCCGGCTTCGGGGCGACCGGCGTGGTCACCACCGGCACGCTCGACCCCTGGCACCCGACCGTCGTACGCGGCGGGGCGGGCCTGCACTTCGCGACCGCGGTGGAGCGACTGGCCGTGTCCGAGCTGCCCACAGGCCCGGTGTTCGCCCTGGATCCCGAGGGCGACGACCTGCGGAGCGTCAAGCTCCCCGACGACGCCCTCCTGGCCTTCGGCTCCGAACGCACCGGCCTCTCCACCGAACTACGCGCCCGCGCCGACCACTTGCTGTCCCTCCCGATGCGCCCCCAGGTCTCCAGCTACAACCTGGCGACGAGCGTGGCGATGACGCTGTACCACTGGAGCCTGACGGGGCGCACAGCGCCCCCGTAAGGGGCGCGGGGCTGTATTGACATGCGGCTCCGCCGAGAGTGGGGGAGCGACCAGCCACGACGCACCCGCAGTCGCGCAATCCCCGAGGCTCCCGACCTCTCAGGCGTCCCGCCGCACCTCGACCACCCGGAACCGGTTCGCCACGAACGCCCCGTCGCACAGCGCGGAGTTGGCCGCCGGGTTGCCCCCCGACCCGTGGAAGTCGGAGAACGCGGCAGTCTGGTTGACGTACACCCCACCCGTGAGGTTCAGCGACAACTGCGCGGCCTCCTCGAGGCACACCTCCTCCACGTCCCGCTCGAACACCGGGTCGGTCGTGTACGCCCCGACGGTCATCGCCCCCTTCTCCCGTACCGTCCGCCGCAGCAGCGCCAGCGCGTCCGCGGCGGAGTCGACGGCGACGGCGAAGGAGACCGGACCGAAGCACTCGCCCATGTACGCGGCCTCGTCGTCCGCCCCCTCCCAGTACTTCCGCGCCCCGTCCAGCTTCACGATCACCGGCGTGCGCACGACCGCGTCCGGGAACTCGGGGTTGCTCACCTCGCGGGAGGCGAGGGCGACCTCGCCGAGGCCGGCGGCTGCCTCCAGCCTGGCCTTGACGTCCGGGTTGACGATCGCGCCGAGCAACGCGTTCGCGCGCGCGTCGTCGCCGAGCAGGCCGTCGACGGAGCGGGCGAGGTCGGCGACCACCTCGTCGTAGGTCTTCGGGCCCTCGTCGGTGCGGATGCCGTCGCGGGGGATCAGCAGGTTCTGCGGGGTGGTGCACATCTGGCCGCTGTACAGGGACAGCGAGAACGCCAGGTTGGCGAGCATGCCCTTGTAGGCGGCGGTGGACTCCACGACGACCGTGTTGACGCCGGCCTTCTCGGTGTAGACCTGCGCCTGCCGGGCGTTGGCCTCCAGCCAGTCGCCGAAGGAGGTGGATCCCGTGTAGTCGATGATCTTGATCTCGGGGCGGGTCGCCAGGGTCTTGGCGATACCCTCGCCCGGGCGCTCGGCGGCCAGGGCGACGAGGTTCGCGTCGAAGCCGGCCGCGGCGAGCACCTCGCGCGCGACGCCCACGGTCAGCGCGAGCGGCAGCACCGCGCGCGGGTGCGGCTTGACCAGGACCGCGTTGCCGGTGGCCAGGGAGGCGAACAGGCCCGGATAGCCGTTCCACGTGGGGAAGGTGTTGCAGCCGATCAGCAGGGCGACACCGCGTGGGACGGGGGTGAAGGTCTTGGTCATCGCGAGCGGGTCGCGCTTGCCCTGGGGCTTGCTCCACTCCGCCGTGCCGGGGGTGCGGACCTGCTCGGCGTAGGCGTACGCCACCGCTTCCAGGCCGCGGTCCTGCGCGTGCGGGCCGCCCGCCTGGAAGGCCATCATGAACGCCTGGCCGGAGGTGTGCATGACCGCGTGCGCGAACTCGTGCGTCCGGTCGGCGATGCGCTTGAGGATCTCCAGGCAGACCACCGCGCGGACCTCCGCGCCCGCCTCGCGCCAGGCGCGCTGTCCGGCCGTCATGGCGGGCAGCAGCACGTCCACGTCCGCGTGCGGATACGTCACGCCCAGGGCGATGCCGTACGGGGAGGTCTCGTCGCCCACCCAGTCGTCGGTGCCGGGCTGGCCGAGGTCGAGGCGGGTGCCCAGAAGGGCGTCGAAGGCGGCCTTGCCGGCCGCGGCGTCCAGGCTGCCGCTCTCCCCGTAGGCCTTGGGGTGCTCCGGGTGGGGGGACCAGTAAGCGCGGGTGCGGATCGCTTCCAGGGCCTGGTCGAGGGTGGGCCGGTGCTGGGCGATCAGAGCGTGCGCGGTCGGTTCGGCGGCGGCCATGCGGGACCAACTCCTCGTCTTGAGAACTCTCCGTCGAGCTCATGACCTGGCGGAAGCCTGGGCAGGAACAGCCAGTCAGGGCTAGAGTAACCGAACGATCGGTCGGGACAAGGGGGCCTGCCGCATCTGTGGAAAACCCCGTGCGGGAGGATCGCGCACATGACAGCACTCGACCTCAGCAGCCCCGTGGCCGTCGTCGGCGCCGGCACCATGGGCCAGGGCATCGCCCAGGTCGCGCTGGTCGCGGGCCACCCCGTACGGCTGTACGACGCCGTCCCCGGCCGGGCCGGGGAAGCGGCCGCCGCGATCGGCGCCCGCCTCGACCGGCTCGTGGAGAAGAACCGTCTCGCCGCCTCCGACCGGGACATCGCACGTGCCCGTCTGCTGGCCGCGGACAGCCTCACCGACCTGGCGGACTGCGGACTGGTCGTGGAGGCCGTCCTGGAGCAGCTCGACGTCAAGCAGGAGCTGTTCCGCCAACTGGAGGACGTGGTCGGCGAGGACTGTCTGCTCGCCACCAACACCTCCTCCCTGTCGGTGACGGCCATCGGCGGCGCCCTGCGCAACCCCGGCCGTCTCGTGGGCCTGCACTTCTTCAACCCGGCGCCGCTGCTGCCGCTGGTCGAGGTCGTCTCCGGGTACGCCACCGACGTCACGTCGGCCACGCGCGCGTACGAGACGGCACGCTCCTGGGGCAAGACCCCGGTCGCCTGCGCCGACACCCCCGGCTTCATCGTCAACCGCCTCGCGCGGCCCTTCTACGCCGAGGCGTTCGCCGTCTACGAGGCTCAGGGCGCCGACCCGGCCACCATCGACGCGATCCTGCGCGAGTCCGGCGGCTTCAGGATGGGCGCCTTCGAACTGACCGACCTGATCGGGCAGGACGTCAACGAGTCCGTCACCCACTCGGTGTGGCAGGCCTTCTTCCAGGACGTGCGCTTCACCCCCTCGCTCGCCCAGCGCCGCCTCGTCGAGTCCGGCCGCCTCGGCCGCAAGACCGGCCAGGGCTGGTACGACCACGGGGAGGAGGGCGAGACGGCCGAGCCGCACACCGCCGAGAGGCAGCAGCCGCCCGCCTACGTCCTCGCCGAGGGCGACCTGGGCCCCGCCTCCGAGCTGCTCGCGCTGATCCGCGAGGCGGGCATCCAGGTCCGCGCGGACGAGGAGGACCACGGCACCCGGCTGGTGCTGCCCGGCGGCGGCCAGCTCGCCCTCGCCGACGGCCAGACCTCCGTGGAGTTCCGCGACGTCGTCTACTTCGACCTCGCCCTCGACTACCGCAAGGCCACCCGGATCGCCCTGTCCGCCTCCCAGGACACCTCGCAGCAGACCCTGTCCGAGGCGATCGGCCTGTTCCAGGCGCTCGGCAAGGACGTCAGCGTCATCGGCGACATCCCCGGCATGATCGTCGCCCGCACGGTCGCCCGGATCGTCGACCTCGCGCACGACGCCGTCGCCAAGGGCGTCGCCACCGAGGAGGACATCGACACCGCGATGCGCCTCGGGGTGAACTACCCCCTCGGCCCCTTCGAGTGGAGCCGCCGCCTGGGCCGTATGTGGGCCTTCTCGCTCCTGGACGACCTGCACGAGCGCGACCCCTCCGGCCGCTACGCGCCGTCCCTCGCCCTGTACCGGCACTCCTTCGCCACCGAGAAGCGGGAGGGCGCCTCGTGACCACTGCCAAGCGCGACACGTACACCCCCGAGACCCTGCTCTCCGTCGCCGTCCAGGTCTTCAACGAGCGCGGCTACGACGGCACGTCCATGGAGCACCTCTCCCGCGCGGCCGGCATCTCCAAGTCGTCGATCTACCACCACGTGGCCGGCAAGGAGGAGCTGCTGCGCCGGGCCGTCAGCCGTGCCCTGGACGGTTTGTTCGGGATCCTCGAGGAGGAGCACGCGCGCGTGGGGCGCTCCGTGGAACGCCTGGAGTACGTCGTACGGCGCATGGTCGAGGTCCTCATCGGCGAACTGCCGTACGTCACGCTGCTGCTGCGCGTGCGCGGCAACACCGACACCGAGCGGTGGGCCCTGGAGCGGCGCCGCGACTTCGACCACCGCGTCGCCGAACTGCTGAAGGCGGCCGCCGCCGACGGGGACGTACGCGGTGACGTGGAGGTGCGGCTCGCCACCCGGCTGGTCTTCGGGATGATCAACTCGATCGTCGAGTGGTACCGGCCCGGCGGCCGGGGGATGGTCGAGGGCGACGTGGCCGACGCGGTGGTGCGCCTGGTCTTCGCCGGCCTGCGCACCGAGCACTAGACCAGGACAGGGCAGGCCCCGGAGGCTACCCCTGCGGCTCCAGGTCCTCCTCCTCGAACACCAGCAGCGTGCGGGTGCTGAGCACCTCGGGGATGGCCTGGAGCCGGGTCAGCACCACCTCGCGCAGCGCCCTGTTGTCCGGCGTGTGCACCAGCAGCAGGACGTCGAAATCGCCCCCCACGAGGGCGATGTGGGAGGCGCCGGGCAGCTGTCTGAGCTGCTCCCGCACGGTCCGCCAGGTGTTCTGCACGATCTTCAGGGTGATGTACGCGCTCGTCCCCTGGCCCGCGCGCTCATGGTTCACCCGGGCGCCGAAGCCCCGGATGACTCCGTCCTCGACGAGCCGGTTGATCCGCGCGTAGGCGTTGGCGCGCGAGACGTGCACCCGTTCGGCGACCGACCGTATCGAGGCCCGGCCGTCCGCCTGGAGCATCTGCAGGATGTCCCGGTCGATGGCGTCGAGCGGCCGCGCCGGGAGCGGCTCCTGCGCGCCTTCCCCGCTCTGCCCGCCCTCCTGGTTCTCCGGGTACTCGGCCATTTGTTCAGGTGCCATGTCCCCCCGCCTCTCCGGCATGGACGTCCTGCGTCCATCTCAGGCTGTGGAGAACCGTTTGTCCACAGCCTGAGGGGGCCTGTAGCCAAAATGTGCCGACGACCGAACAATCGGTAGGTGAGGCGGGTCACAAGCCGGCACGCCTCCCTGAGCCGCTCCCACGAGGAGGTGCCGTCATGACGGTCATGGAGCAGCGGGGCGCGTACCGGCCGACCCCGCCGCCCGCCTGGCAGCCCCGCACCGACCCCGCGCCGCTGCTGCCCGACGCGGAGCCCTACCGCGTTCTCGGCACCGAGCAGGCCGCGAAGGCCGATCCGGAGCTGCTGCGGCGGCTGTACGCCCAGCTGGTGCTCGGCCGCCGCTACAACGCCCAGGCCACCGCCCTCACCAAGCAGGGGCGGCTCGCCGTCTACCCCTCCAGCACCGGCCAGGAGGCCTGCGAGGTCGCCGCCGCGCTGGCCCTGAAGGACCGCGACTGGCTCTTCCCCAGCTACCGCGACACCCTCGCGGTAGTCGCCCGCGGCGTCGACCCCGTCGAGGCACTCACCCTGCTGCGCGGCGACTGGCACACCGGCTACGACCCGTACGAGCACCGCGTGGCCCCCCTGTGCACCCCGCTCGCCACCCAGCTCCCGCACGCCGTGGGCCTCGCGCACGCCGCCCGCCTCAAGGGCGACGACGTGGTCGCGCTCGCCATGGTCGGCGACGGCGGCACCAGCGAGGGCGACTTCCACGAGGCGCTGAACTTCGCCGCCGTCTGGCAGGCCCCGGTCGTCTTCCTCGTCCAGAACAACGGCTTCGCGATCTCCGTCCCGCTGGCCAAGCAGACCGCCGCCCCCTCCCTCGCCCACAAGGCCGTCGGGTACGGCATGCCGGGCCGCCTGGTCGACGGCAACGACGCCGCCGCCGTGCACGAGGTCCTCACCGATGCCGTACGGCACGCGCGCGAGGGCGGCGGCCCCACCCTCATCGAGGCCGTGACGTACCGCATCGAGGCCCACACCAACGCCGACGACGCCACCCGCTACCGGGGCGACGCCGAGGTCGAGACCTGGCGCGAGCACGACCCGATCCTGCTGCTGGAACGTGAGCTCACCGCGCGCGGGCTGCTCGACGACCGGGCCAGGCAGGCCGCGCGGGACGCCGCCGAGACCATGGCCGCCGACCTGCGCGCCCGGATGAACCAGGACCCGGCCCTCGACCCCATGGACCTCTTCGCCCACGTGTACGCCGAGGACACCCCCCAGCTGCGCGAACAGCGCGCCCTGCTGGAGGCGGAACTCGCGGCGGAGCAGGAAGGCGCCCACCGATGACCACCGTCGCCCTCAAGCCCGCCACCATGGCGCAGGCCCTCACGCGCGCGCTGCGCGACGCGATGGCCGCCGACCCGTCCGTGCACGTCCTCGGCGAGGACGTGGGCACCCTCGGCGGCGTCTTCCGGGTCACCGACGGGCTCGCGAAGGAGTTCGGCGAGGACCGCTGCACCGACACCCCGCTCGCCGAGGCCGGCATCCTCGGCACCGCCGTCGGCATGGCCATGTACGGACTGCGCCCGGTCGTCGAGATGCAGTTCGACGCCTTCGCCTACCCGGCGTTCGAGCAGCTCATCAGCCATGTCGCCCGGATGCGCAACCGCACCCGGGGCCGGATGCCCCTGCCGGTCACGATCCGCGTCCCCTACGGCGGCGGCATCGGCGGCGTCGAGCACCACAGCGACTCCTCCGAGGCCTACTACATGGCGACTCCGGGCCTCCATGTCGTCACGCCCGCCACGGTCGCCGACGCCTACGGCCTGCTGCGCGCCGCCATCGCCTCCGACGACCCGGTCGTCGTTCTCGAACCCAAGCGCCTCTACTGGTCCAAGGACACCTGGAACCCCGAGGACCCGCAGACCGTCGACCCCATCGGACGGGCCGTGGTCCGCCGCCCCGGCCGCAGCGCCACCCTCATCACGTACGGCCCCTCGGTCCCCGTCTGCCTCGAAGCCGCCGAGGCGGCCCGCGCCGAGGGCTGGGACCTCGAAGTCGTCGACCTGCGCTCCCTGGTGCCCTTCGACGACGAGACGGTCGCCGCCTCGGTCCGCCGCACCGGACGCGCGGTCGTCGTCCACGAGTCGGGCTCCTTCGGCGGCCCCGGCGGGGAGATCGCGGCCCGCGTCACGGAACGCTGCTTCCACTACCTGGAGGCACCGGTGCTCCGTGTCGCCGGCTTCGACATCCCCTACCCGCCGCCGATGCTGGAGCGCCACCACCTGCCCGGCGTCGACCGCGTCCTGGACGCCGTGGCACGGCTGCAGTGGGAGGCCGGTAACTGATGGCACAAGTGCTGGAGTTCAAGCTCCCCGACCTCGGTGAGGGGCTCACCGAGGCGGAGATCGTGCGCTGGCTCGTCCAGGTAGGCGACGTGGTCGCCGTGGACCAGCCCGTCGTCGAGGTCGAGACGGCCAAGGCGATGGTCGAGGTGCCCTGCCCCTACGGCGGTGTCGTCACCGCCCGCTTCGGCGAGGAGGGCACCGAACTGCCCGTCGGCGCCCCCCTGATCACGGTCGCGGTCGGCGCGCCGGCCTCCGGCGGTCCGGCGGAGGGCTCCGGGAACGTGCTGGTCGGGTACGGCACCTCGGAGGCCCCGGCGCGGCGCAGGCGGGTACGGCCTGTTCCGCCGACGCCCGCCGCTCCCGCGCCGCCGATGACGCCCGCCGCTCCTGCCGGTCCCGCCGCACCCGCCGCTCCTGCCGGTCCCGCCGGTCCGCTTTCGGAGCCGCAGGGCGCCGGCGGCGGTGGCCGTGCGCTGCCCGAGGGCCCGGTCCCGGTGATTTCTCCGCTGGTGCGCCGGCTGGCCCGCGAGGGGGGCCTGGATCTGAGGGAGCTGACGGGCTCGGGTCCCGACGGGCTGATCCTGCGCGCGGACGTGGAGAACGCCCTGCGGGCGGCGGTGGCCGCTCCCGAACCCTCGCCCGCCCCCGCCCCCGTCTCCCCCGCCCTCACCGGCGGTCATCGCGTCCCCCTCAAGGGCGTCCGGGGTGCCGTCGCCGACAAGCTCTCCCGCAGCCGTCGTGAGATCCCCGACGCGACCTGCTGGGTGGACGCCGACGCGACCGAGCTGATGCGGGCCCGCGCCGCGATGAACGCCGGCGGCGGCCCGAAGATCTCCCTCCTCGCGCTGCTCGCCCGTATCTGCACGGCCGCCCTGGCCCGGTTCCCGGAGCTGAACTCCACCGTCGACCTGGAGGCGAGGGAGATCGTCCGGCTCGACCAGGTGCACCTGGGCTTCGCCGCGCAGACCGAGCGGGGGCTGGTCGTGCCCGTCGTCCGCGACGCGCACGCCCGGGACGCCGAGGGGCTCACCGCCGAGTTCGCCCGGCTCACCGAGGCGGCCCGGGACGGCCGTCTCACGCCCGGTGAGCTGACCGGCGGGACCTTCACGCTCAACAACTACGGCGTGTTCGGCGTCGACGGCTCCACGCCGATCATCAACCACCCCGAGGCGGCCATGCTCGGCGTCGGCCGGATCGTCCCCAGGCCGTGGGTGCACGAGGGCGAGCTGGCCGTGCGCCAGGTCGTCCAGCTCTCGCTCACCTTCGACCACCGGGTCTGCGACGGCGGCACCGCCGGGGGCTTCCTGCGGTACGTCGCGGACTGCGTGGAACAGCCGGCGGTGCTCCTGCGCACTGTGTGATCGCGGGGAACGCGAGGATCCCCGCGTTCCCCGCGATCGAGGAGGCCCCGCATACTCGTGAGGTGACCTCGTTCGAGCCCTCCGGCACCGCCGCCGCGTACGACGCCCCGTACGACGCCGTCGTGCTCGCCGGTGGCGGTGCCCGGCGCCTCGGCGGCGCCGACAAGCCCGGTGTGCGCGTGGGCGGGCGGATGCTGCTCGACCGGGTGCTCGCCGCCTGTGCCGACGCCCGCACCACCGTCGTGGTCGCCGACCCCCGGCCCACCGCCCGGCCCGTGCGCTGGGCGCGCGAGGACCCGCCGGGCGCGGGCCCCGTGGCCGCGCTCGACGCCGGGCTGCGCGGCGCCACGGCCGACGACGTCCTCGTCCTCTCCGCCGACCTGCCCTTCCTCGCGGCCGGCACCGTACGGCGGCTGCTGGCCGCCCTGCGCACGGCCGGCGCCGAGGGCGCGCTGCTCACCGACGCCGACGGCCGCGACCAGCCGCTCGTCGCCGCGTACCGCACGGCCGCCCTGCGCCGCGAGCTGGCGTCGCTCGGCGCGGCCTCCGGCGGCATCACGGGGCTGCCTCTGCGCCGGCTGACCGCCGGTCTCCACCTCACCCGCGTCCCCGACCCCGTCGCGTCGTTCGACTGCGACACCTGGGACGACATCGCCACCGCCAGGGCACGTATCAGGGAGCATGACCACGTGTTGGACGAATGGATTTCCGCAGTCAAGGACGAGCTGGGCATCGACCTCGACGTCGACACCGGCGTGCTGCTCGATCTCGCCCGGGACGCCGCCCACGGTGTGGCCCGGCCCGCCGCGCCGCTGACCACGTTCCTGGTCGGCTATGCGGCCGCCCGGGCCGAGGGAGGACCGGAGGCCGTCGCCGAGGCCGCCCGCAAGGCCGCCGCCCTGGCTCTGCGCTGGGCGAAGGAGGCCGAACAGGAAGGCTCCGAGGGCTCCTCCGAGGGCTCCTCCGGAGCCGCTGCCGACCGGCGCGGTGACGCGGCACCGGACGCAGGATGACCCGCCGCGGCATCCACGAGGGCCGGGACACACAGGCCCTCGATGCCGAAGGCTTCGACGTCGAGGAGGTGCTCGCCCTCGTGAACGACGGTAAGGGCCCCGCCGAAGGCCGCGCCGCCGGCCCCGCTCACGGCACCCACACCCCGGATGCCGCTCACGGGGCGACTGGCGCGGCCTCCGCTGCCTCCACGCCCCCTCCGGGCGACCGGCACGGACACGGGAAAGGCCACCGGCACCACGCCACCCCCTGGCCCGAGGCCCGGGCCGTCGCCGCCCGTGCCGCCCGGTCCCAGGCAGCCCGCCGTGCCCCCGTCTCCGTGACCCTCGGCGACGCACTCGGTCTCGTCCTGGCCGCCCCGCTGACCGCCCTCACCGACCTGCCCTCCTTCGACACCTCCGCCATGGACGGCTGGGCGGTCGCGGGCCCCGGCCCCTGGAGGGTCCGGGACGAGGGCGTGCTGGCGGGCAGCGCCGCGCCGGAGCCCCTCGCCGACGGCGAGGCCGTCCGGATCGCCACCGGCGCCCGGATTCCCCCGGACACCACGGCGGTCCTGCGCAGCGAGCACGGTCGCACCGACGCCCAGGGCCGGCTGCACCCGACCCGGGACATGAGCCACGGCCAGGACATCCGCCCCCGCGGCCAGGAGTGCCGTAGCGGCGACCAGTTGCTGCCCGCCGGCGCGGTGGTGACCCCGGCCGTCCTCGGCCTCGCCGCAGCCGCCGGGTACGACACGCTGGCCGCCGTACCGCGGCCCCGGGCCGAGGTGTTCGTCCTCGGCGACGAACTGCTCACCGAGGGCCGCCCGCACGACGGTCTCATCCGGGACGCGCTCGGCCCGATGCTGCCGCCGTGGCTGCGGGCCCTGGGCGCCGAGGTCGTCGCCGTACGGCGGATCGGTGACGACGAGAAGGCCCTGCACAAGGCCGTCAGCAAGTCCTCCGCGGACCTGATCGTCACCACCGGCGGCACTGCCTCCGGCCCCGTCGACCACGTCCACCCCGTCCTGCGCCGCGTCGGCGCCGAGCTCCTCGTCGACGGCGTCAAGGTGCGCCCCGGCCACCCCATGCTGCTGGCCCGCACCAAGGACGACCAGCACCTCGTCGGCCTGCCCGGCAACCCCCTCGCGGCCGTCTCCGGGCTCCTCACGCTCGCCGAACCCCTGCTGGACACCCTCTCCTCCCGGCCCGCTCCCGAGCGGTATGGGCTGCCCTTGCGGGACGAGGTGCACGGGCATCCGTACGACACCCGGCTCGTCCCGGTGGCGCTGCGCGGCGACCATGTCGTGCCGCTGCACTACAACGGTCCGGCGATGCTCCGGGGAGTCGCGGCGGCCGACGCGCTGGCCGTCGTACCGCCCGGTGGCGCCCGGGCGGGTCAGCGGGTGGAGCTTCTCGACCTGCCGTGGGCGACGGCCGGGGTCGCGGCCTGTTTCACGTGAAACAGCCGGTTCGGGACACGCCCTGTTTCACGTGAAACAAACCGCCTGTTTCACGTGAAACACCCGCAAGGGGGACCCGTCACCCCCGCACGGCCGCCTGCTCACGCCTGTTCCGGCGCCGGGACGGCCCGGCGGACCGTGACCACCCGGTCCCCCTGCTGGAGCCGGGTGAGCCGGGGATCGGCGTAGTCGAGCAGCTGCTTGCCCCGCACGACGGCCACGACCAGGTCCGCGGAGCTGCGCGGCGACTGTCCCGCCTCCCCTTCGGTGACGGGGCGCTCGAAGAGGGTCAGCCCGCTGCCGAGGGTCATCAGGTCCTCCAGGGTCTTCGCCACGGTCGGGCTGACCATGGAGACGCCGAGCAGCCGGCCGGCGGAGGACGAGCTGGTGACCACGGTGTTCGCGCCGGACTGCCGGAGCAGGGGCACGTTCTCGTCCTCCCGGGCGGCCACGACGATCGTGGCGCGCCGGTTGAGCTGCCGGGCCGTCAGGGTGACCAGGGCGGCCGTGTCGTCACGTTGCGGGGCGACGATCACCCGAGAGGCGTGCTGGGCCTCGGCGCGCCGCAGCACATCACTGCGGGTGGCGTCCCCGGTGATCGCCACCAGCCCGTCGTCGCCGGCTGCTTCGGCGGCCTTGCGCTGGCTGTCCACGATCACGATCCGGTCCTTGGCGATGCCCTGTCCGACCAGTGTCTCCACCGCGTGGCGGCCCTTCGTGCCGTATCCGACGACCACGACGTGGTCGCGGGTGCGCATGCGCCAGCGGTGGATGCGGACCTGCTGCCGGGTGCGCTCGGTGAGGACCTCCAGGGTGGTGCCGACCAGGATGATCAGGAACAGCACGCGCAGCGGGGTGATGACGAGGATGTTGACCAGCCGGGCGGTGTCGCTGACGGGGGTGATGTCGCCGTAGCCGGTGGTGGAGAGGGTGACCGTGGCGTAGTAGGCGGCGTCGAGGAAGTCCACGGAGCCGTCGGAGTTGTCGTGGTAGCCCTCGCGGTCGGCGTAGACGATCAGGGTGGTCAGGACCAGCACCAGCAAGGCCATGGCGAGGCGGCGCAGCACCTGCTGGAGCGGGGGCGCGCCGACGCTCACCGGCATGGTGATGGAGCGCCCCGCCTCGGCGTCGTCGCGTGCCTCCTGGCCGGAGCGGTACCAGAGGGACCTGACGAGAGAGACCCGCACCGCCTTGGTGGGCTGTCGTTCCTGGTCCTTCATCGCGCGCCCCCTGTGGCCGTGATCCGATCGACGGGCACCATGGTTCCCGGCGGGTCCGTGCCCGTCATGAAGCAACACGGTCCCTGAGCGACACGGTCCTTGGACCGTGTCCGTTCCCGCTCCGGAGGTCCCCTTGCGCGACCACATTGTCGTCGTCGGCTTCGGTACGAAGGGGAGGTCCGCGATCCGGACGGCCTGTGCCTCGGGGCTGCGCAAGGACCAGGTCGTGGTGATCGACCCCAGTGCGAAGGCGATCGACACGGCGAGCGCCGAGGGCTACGAGGGCGTGGTCGGGGACGCCACCCGCAGTGATGTGCTGCGGCGGGCGGAGGTGCAGCGGGCCGGGCGGATCATCATCGCGACCCAGCGCGACGACACGGCCGTGCTGGTGGCGCTGACGGCCCGCCAGCTCAACCCGGCCGCGAAGATCGTGGCCGCGGCACGCGAGGAGGAGAACGCGCCGCTGCTGAAGCAGTCCGGCGCCGACGAGGTCATCACCAGCGCCGGAGCGGCCGGACGGCTGCTGGGCCTGTCCGTGCTGAGCCCGTCGGCCGGGCTGGTGATGGAGGACCTCATACAGCAGGGCAGCGGGCTGGACCTCGTCGAGCGGACCGTCGCCAAGGCGGAGGCGGGCCGTGGTCCGCGTGAGACGGACGACCTGGTGGTCAGCGTCGTCCGCGGCCACCGGGTCCTCGCCTACGACGACCCCGCCGTCGGCGTTCTGGAACTGACGGACCGGCTGATCACGATCGTCCGCGTCGACTGAGTCGCCTGAGCCGCCCGACTCGCCTGAGCCGCCGTGCGGCCGACGGCCGGGCAGCCGTCACTTGCGGTTGTGGAGCCGCATGGTGACCGGCCCGAAGACAGCCACGTTTCCTGAGGGATCCCGCGCCCGGAGCGCGCGGTAGCGTCCCCTTCATGCATGCGATCACGATTCCCGAACCTGGTGGTCCCGAGGCGCTGGTGTGGGACGAGGTCCCCGATCCCGTGCCCGCCGAGGGCGAGGTCCTGGTCGAGGTGGTGGCCGGCGCCGTCAACCGCGCCGACATCCTGCAGCGGCAGGGCTTCTACGACCCGCCGCCCGGCGCCTCCCCCTACCCCGGCCTGGAGTGCTCCGGCCGGATCGCCGCGATCGGCCCCGGAGTCTCCGGCTGGACCGTCGGCGACGAGGTGTGCGCGCTGCTCTCGGGCGGCGGATACGCCGAGAAGGTCGCCGTCCCGGCCGGGCAGCTGCTGCCGGTGCCCGCGGGCCTGGACCTGCGGCAGGCCGCCGCGCTCCCCGAGGTGACCTGCACGGTCTGGTCGAACGTGTTCATGGTCGCCCATCTGCGCCCCGGCGAGACGCTGCTCGTGCACGGCGGCTCCAGCGGCATCGGCACCATGGCGATCCAGCTGGCCAAGGCCGTCGGAGCCAAGGTCGCGGTGACCGCCGGCACCAAGGAGAAGCTGGAGCGCTGCGCCGAGCTGGGCGCGGACATCCTGATCGACTACCGCGAGCAGGACTTCGTCGCCGAGCTGAAGGCGGCCACCGGCGGCGCGGGCGCCGACGTGATCCTCGACAACATGGGCGCGAAGTACCTGGACCGCAACGTCCAGAGCCTCGCCGTGAACGGGCGGCTCGCGATCATCGGCATGCAGGGCGGCATCAAGGGCGAGCTGAACATCGCGGCGCTGCTGAACAAGCGGGCCGCGATCAGCGCGACCTCGCTGCGGGCCCGTCCGCTCGCCGAGAAGGCGGCCATCGTCGCGGCCGTACGCGAACACGTCTGGCCCCTCCTCGCGGCGGGCCACGTCCGCCCCGTCGTCGACCGCGAGCTCCCGATGAACGAGGCCGCCGCGGCACACCGGGTGGTCGAGGAGAGCGGTCACGTGGGCAAGGTGCTGCTGGTCGTGCCGTAGGGCGCCGCTCAGGACCGCCGTAGCCGGAGCGCGGCGAGGCCGAGGCCCAGCCCGAGGCCGATCAGGACCAGTCCGCTGCCCAGCGGCAGGATCCGCGGCACGGGCCCCTCGGCCCGCTCCCCCGGCGCGGCGGCCTGCCCCACCCCGTCCTGCGGTACGGAGGCCTCCGGCACGACGGCGGCCTCGGACGCCGACGCCTCCGCGGTGCCGACGTCCGGTTCACCCTCGGGCTCGGCCGCCGGGCCGTCGGAGCCGTCCGTCCCTTCCTCGCCGTCGTCCGGCTCCTGACCCGTACCGTCCTCGTCCTCCGCCGTGCCCTCCTCGTCCGCCCGCCCGGGCCGCGCCCGCCCCTCACCGGCCCGGCTCCCGGCCCGGTCGGGCTCGCGGGAGGAGGAAGCGGAGGCCGAGGCCGAGGGGACCGCCAGCGGCCGCGTGCCATGCGTCGAGCCCCTGTCACGCGTCTCGCCCCTGCCATACGTGCCGTTCCCGCCGTCCGCCTCGTTCCTGCCGTACGACGAAACGCTCCCGTACGACGAAACGCTCCCGTACGACGAAACGGCCCCGTACGACGAAACGCTCCCGTACGACGAGGCGGCCGCGTACGTCGACACGACCCCGTACGGCAGCACGAGCACCCCCAGCGCGCACAACCCCCGCCGCAATCGAGTCACGCCCTCCAGACTCACACCGCCCCCATATCCCCGCATACCGGACTACACCGAACGCGTGCCGTGCGAAAACGGTGGATCTTCCTTCATGGGGGGCACCTCGGTGATGAGGTGTAGGCGTGCGAGAGAATGGCGGCATGGAGATGCCGAGGAACGAAGGGTCACCGGAGACCGCCCAGAAGATCCTGGTCGTGGGCCAGGACGGCATGGCACTCGGTGGCGTCGACCCCGACGAGGACTCCCGTGAGATCCCCGTGACGGAGCAGGTCGAGCAGCCGGCGAAGGTCATGCGGATCGGCAGCATGATCAAGCAGCTGCTGGAGGAGGTGCGCGCGGCTCCCCTGGACGAGGCGAGCCGGGCCCGGCTGAAGGAGATCCACGCCAGCTCGGTGAAGGAGCTGGAGGACGGCCTGGCGCCGGAGCTCGTCGAGGAACTGGAGCGGCTCTCCCTGCCGTTCAACGAGGAGTCGACCCCCAGCGACGCGGAACTGCGGATCGCGCAGGCCCAGTTGGTCGGCTGGCTGGAGGGCCTCTTCCACGGCATCCAGACCACGCTGTTCGCCCAGCAGATGGCCGCACGCGCGCAGTTGGAGCAGATGCGCCGGGCGCTGCCGCCGGGTATGGGCGGTCACGAGGGCGCCGACGACCCGCGTACGGGCGGCCGTTCGGGCGGGCCGTACCTCTAGGAGCAGCGACCCTTCACAGCCGTAGACGACAAAGGGCCCGGCGCCGAAGCCGGGCCCTCTCTCATGTCACCGGACGAATGATCACCGTGCGGGTCAGGACGCAGGGTTGCCCGTCGACACGCTCAGCTCGATCTCCGGTACGTCCGACGGGTCGACGTCCGTCCCGGCGGAGGGGAACTGGTCCATGACCGCGCCCTCGCCGTACGTGTTCTCGTCCACGTACTTGATCTTCATTTTCCAGCCGGCCGCCTGGAAGCAGGACTTGACCGATTTGATGTACTTGAACTTGAAGTCCGGCACCCGGATTTTGTCGGGGTCGTTGTACGACTCGTCCGGCTCGGAGCACTCGGTCGACTCGATCGTCTTGGAGGTGTCCGGGCCGCGGTAGTTCGCCGCCTTCGTCGCCGAGGGGGAGGCGCTGGAGCCGCCGCTGCCGCCCTCGTTGTCGTCGCCGCCGTTGAAGGCGAGGCTCATGAGCAGCGCGCCCACCGCCACCACCGCGACCACGGCGGAACCGATCACCACCGGCTTGTTGCCCTTGCCGCCGCCCGAGGGCACCGGGGCCGAGGGCTGCGGGGTGAGGTTGTACGCCGGTGGCGTGGGCGGGCCCTGCTGGTGGCCGTAGGCCGGGGCGGGCGTCTGGTAGCCGGGCTGCTGCGGGTAGCCGTAGGACGGCGGGGTCGGGGCGCTGTACGGGTTCGGGGTGGGCGCCGGCTGGTACGGCGTCTGCACATGCCCCACGGGCGGCTGCGGCGTGTTCTGGCCGACCGGCGGGAACACCGCCGAGCCGACGCCCGAGCCGCTCTGCGCCGAGGTGCCCGGGACGATGCTCGGCGGGGCCGCCTGGAAGGAGGCGGCGACGCGCAGGCACTCGTCGCGCATGGCGACGGCCGTCGGGAAGCGGTCGTTCGGGTTCTTCTTCAGCGCGCGGGCTACCAGCGCGTCCACGGCCGGCGGTAGCGAACGGTTGATCGAGGAGGGCGCCACCGGCTCCTCCTGCACATGCGCGTACGCGATCGCCAGCGGCGAGTCCGCGTCGAACGGCAGCCGCCCGGTGACCAGTTGGAACAGCATGACGCCGACCGAGTACAGGTCGGAGCGGGCGTCCACGCCCCGGCCCAGGGCCTGTTCGGGCGAGAGGTACTGCGGGGTGCCGACGACCATGCCGGTCTGCGTCATCGACGTCACACCGGACTGCATCGCGCGCGCGATGCCGAAGTCCATCACCTTGACGACGCCGCGCTTGGTCATCATCACGTTGCCCGGCTTGATGTCGCGGTGGACCAGCCCCATCTCGTGGCTGATCTCCAGCGCCGCCAGCACATCCGCGGTGATCTTCAGCGCCTTGTCGGCGGGCATCGCGCCCTGCTGCCGTACGTCCTCGTCGAGCACGGAGCCGAGCGGGCGGCCCTCGACGTACTCCATGACGATGTACGGAGTCGTCAACCCGCCCATCTCGTCCTCGCCGGTGTCGAACACCGAGACGATGTTGGTGTGCGTGAGCTTGGCCACTGCCTGGGCCTCGCGGCGGAAACGCTCACGGAAGGCCTGTTCACGGCCGAGTTCGGTGTGGAGCGTCTTGACCGCGACCTGGCGGTCGAGGACCGAGTCGTAGGCGAGGTGCACCGAGGCCATGCCGCCCTGGCCGAGCAGATCGCGCAGCTGATACCGGCCATTGGCCAGCGCCCGCCCCGCGTGCGCGCCCTGTGCGCCGTCCTGGCTCATGTTCCGCGTCCCCCGTAGGCCCTTGAGGCGCCGTCGTCCGCCGCCGGGCGTCTCTCTGCTGTTGACTGCCGTTGATCGAAAGTGCTATTCCCGGCCAAGTCTGCCGCAGGGCACTGACACGTCAAGCTCGGTGCCCGTTCCGTGACCCTACGAGAAAGAAGCGTCGCGGAAGCGTTACCGGTGGCTTGCGGCCGGTACACAGAATTTGCACGCCGGCAGGTGGTACGGGTTTGATGACCGGTCCGTCTCGGACCGGTGGCGGAGTTCATCAGGAACTCATCGAGGACCGGAGGCTTGCGCAAAGGCTGTAGCGTGGCCGACGGAGACCGTAACAACACCGCGCGCACCGCGGGCAGAAACGACGGCGAGGACTGATGGCACAGCAGCAGCCCCAGGGCCCGTCCGACCCCGAGGCGACTGGCGGCGGTATGTCAGACGCGCCGGAGAACTGGGGCAACGGCGGGCTGGTCGGCGACGGCCGGTACCGGCTGACCCGCAGACTCGGCCGGGGCGGTATGGCCGAGGTGTTCGCGGCCGAGGACGTACGACTCGGCCGCACCGTCGCGGTCAAACTGCTGCGCGCCGACCTCGCCGAGGACCCCACCTCCAAGGCCCGCTTCACACGTGAGGCCCAGTCGGTGGCCGGCCTCAACCACCACGCGATCGTCGCCGTGTACGACTCCGGCGAGGACTTCGTCGGCGGTCAGAGCGTGCCGTACATCGTGATGGAGATCGTCGAGGGGCGCACGATCCGCGACCTCCTGATCAACGCCGAGGCGCCCGGGCCCGAGCAGGCCCTGATCATCGTCTCCGGTGTGCTGGAGGCGCTCGCCTACTCGCACCAACACGGCATCGTGCACCGCGACATCAAGCCGGCCAACGTGATCATCACGCACAACGGCGCCGTCAAGGTGATGGACTTCGGCATCGCGCGCGCCCTGCACGGCGCGTCCACGACGATGACGCAGACCGGCATGGTCATGGGCACCCCGCAGTACCTCTCCCCGGAGCAGGCGCTCGGCAAGGCCGTCGACTACCGCTCCGACCTGTACGCGACGGGCTGCCTCCTCTACGAACTCCTCGCGCTGCGCCCGCCGTTCATCGGCGAGACCCCGCTGTCGGTGGTCTACCAGCACGTCCAGGACATCCCGGTGCCGCCGTCGCAGACCTCCGAGGGCCAGTGCCCGCCGGAGCTCGACGGCCTGGTCATGCGCTCCCTCGCCAAGGAGCCCGACGACCGGTTCCAGACGGCCGAGGAGATGCGCGGACTCGTCCAGTACGCGCTGCAGATGCTCTACGACCAGGGCGCCCACACCGGCACCTGGAACACCGGCCCGGTCACGATGCACGACGGCCGGGGCGGGGCCGCGAGCCCCTACGCGGGCACCACGATGATGCCCCAGCACGACGGCTCGATGACCTCGCAGATCCCGCAGCCGATCCTGCCCACGGGTTACGGCAGCGGCGACGACGGCGGCTTCGAGGGGCACGGCAACAAGGGCAGCGGCAGCGGCAAGCTGTGGATCCTGGCCGTCCTCGCGGTGATCGCCATCGCCGCGGGTGTCGCGCTCGCGCTGAACACGAAGAACACGGGCAGCGGCGACGCCGACACCACCGAGTCGCCGACCGTCACGCAGTCCCAGACCACCGAGGCCAGTGAGTCGCCGACCGAGGAGGAGACCGAGGAGTCCTCGGACGACACCTCCGACGACAGCACCGGCTCGGACTCCGGCTCGAACTACACCCCGTCGTACACGCCCTCGCACACCCCGTCGTACACGCCCTCCGAAACGGCCACCAGCCAGCCGACCGACACGGAGACGGACCCGGAGACCTCGGAGGAGCCGACAGGCTCGGAGACCGACGGCACCGACAACGGTGGCACCGGTGACGGTGGCGCCGACGCCGGCGGTACCGACGCGGGCTCCACACAGGGCACGACTCAGGGCAACACCACCCTCGGTGCCGTCGGCGGCTGACCGACCGTCCCGCATTTTTCAGCCACGCGCGCGTGAAGCCCTTTCCCTGGGCCACGCGCGCGTAGTGCATTCGGGGACTCTTCCCGTGACCTGGGTCACCGGGATAACGTGCCGTTGTTCCGGCCCCCTGCAAGGCTGTGACCAGGAAGAGTTCCCGATTTCGCGTTTTTACTTGGAAATCCAAGCAAAAACGCAGGTCAGGAGGGGTTTCACAGAAATGTGGACTTCTGGGTAACGTGCCTGTTGCAGGGCGCTCGCCGGGGCACCTGTCACATCTGTGCCCGATGTGGCCGCACCCACCCTGTGCGGGCAGGAAGGCGCAGGTGAGCCGCACTGGCACCCGGCGAACCCGGGTAGCCGGACCGACGGAGGAGCACACGTGACCGTGGAGAGCACTGCCGCGCGCAAACCGCGACGCAGCGCCGGAACCAAGAGCACGGCCGGCAAGCGCACGACCGCAAGGAACGCGCCAGGCACCGACCCCGAGCTCGTACAGCTGCTGACGCCCGAGGGCAAGCGCGTCAAGAACGCCGCGTACGACAAGTACGTCGCCGGCGTCACCCCCGAAGAGCTCCGCGGCCTGTACCGCGACATGGTGCTCACCCGCCGCTTCGACGCCGAGGCCACCTCCCTGCAGCGCCAGGGCGAGCTCGGCCTGTGGGCGTCGCTGCTCGGCCAGGAGGCCGCCCAGATCGGCTCCGGCCGGGCGCTGCGCGACGACGACTATGTCTTCCCGACCTACCGCGAGCACGGCGTCGCCTGGTGCCGCGGGGTCGACCCGACCAACCTGCTCGGCATGTTCCGCGGTGTGAACAACGGCGGCTGGGACCCCAACGGGAACAACTTCCACCTCTACACGATCGTCATCGGCTCCCAGACGCTGCACGCGACCGGATACGCGATGGGCGTCGCCAAGGACGGCGCGGACAGCGCGGTGATCGCCTACTTCGGCGACGGCGCCTCCAGCCAGGGCGACGTGGCCGAGTCCTTCACCTTCTCCGCCGTCTACAACGCGCCCGTGGTGTTCTTCTGCCAGAACAACCAGTGGGCGATCTCCGAGCCGACCGAGAAGCAGACCCGCGTCCCGCTCTACCAGCGCGCCCAGGGCTTCGGCTTCCCCGGCGTCCGTGTCGACGGCAACGACGTGCTGGCCTGCCTCGCGGTCACCCGCTGGGCCCTGGAGCGGGCCCGCAACGGCGAGGGCCCCACCCTCGTCGAGGCGTACACCTACCGCATGGGCGCCCACACCACCTCCGACGACCCGACCCGCTACCGCGGCGACGAGGAGCGCCTCGCCTGGGAGGCGAAGGACCCGATCCTGCGCCTGCGCCGCCACCTGGAAGCCTCAAACCACACGGACGAGGGATTCTTCGCGGAACTCGAGGCCGAGAGCGAGGCGTTGGGCAGGCGAGTGCGCGAAGCGGTCCGTGCCATGCCGGACCCGGACCACTTCGCCATCTTCGAGAACGTGTACGCGGACGGGCACGCGCTCGTCGACGAGGAGCGGGCCCAGTTCGCCGCCTACCAGGCGTCGTTCGCGGACGAAGACGGGGGTAAGTGAGATGGCGGAGAAGATGGCTCTGGCCAAGGCGATCAACGAGTCGCTGCGGCGCGCACTGGAGACCGACCCGAAGGTCATCGTCATGGGCGAGGACGTCGGCAAGCTCGGCGGTGTCTTCCGGGTGACGGACGGCCTGCAGAAGGACTTCGGCGAGAGCCGTGTCATCGACACCCCGCTCGCCGAGTCCGGTATCGTCGGCACGGCCATCGGCCTGGCCCTGCGCGGCTACCGGCCGGTCGTGGAGATCCAGTTCGACGGCTTCGTCTTCCCGGCCTACGACCAGATCGTCACCCAGCTCGCCAAGATGCACGCCCGTTCCCTGGGCAAGGTCAAGATGCCGGTCGTCGTCCGCATCCCCTACGGGGGTGGCATCGGCGCGGTCGAGCACCACTCCGAGTCCCCGGAGTCGCTGTTCGCGCACGTCGCCGGCCTCAAGGTGGTCTCCCCCTCCAACGCCTCCGACGCGTACTGGATGATGCAGCAGGCCATCCAGAGCGACGACCCGGTGATCTTCTTCGAGCCCAAGCGCCGCTACTGGGACAAGGGAGAGGTCAACACAGAGGCCATCCCCGGCCCGCTGCACAAGGCCCAGGTGGTCCGCGAGGGCACCGACCTGACCCTGGCCGCCTACGGCCCGATGGTGAAGACCTGCCTCGAGGTCGCCGCCGCGGCCGCCGAGGAGGGCAAGAACCTCGAGGTCCTGGACCTGCGCTCGGTCTCCCCGCTCGACTTCGCCTCCATCCAGGCCTCGGTCGAGAAGACCCGCCGCCTGGTCGTCGTCCACGAGGCACCGGTGTTCTTCGGCTCCGGCGCGGAGATCGCCGCCCGGATCACCGAGCGCTGCTTCTACCACCTGGAGGCCCCGGTGCTCCGGGTCGGCGGCTACCACGCCCCGTACCCGCCGGCCCGCCTGGAGGAGGAGTACCTGCCGGGCCTGGACCGGGTGCTCGACGCCGTCGACCGTGCCCTGGCGTACTGAGGAGAGGGTCGTGACGACGATGACGGAAGCGTCCGTACGCGAGTTCAAGATGCCGGACGTGGGCGAGGGTCTCACCGAGGCCGAGATCCTCAAGTGGTACGTCCAGCCCGGCGACACGGTCACCGACGGCCAGGTGGTGTGCGAGGTCGAGACGGCCAAGGCCGCCGTCGAACTGCCCATCCCCTACGACGGTGTGGTCCGCGCGCTCCACTTCCCCGAGGGCACCACGGTGGACGTGGGCACGTCGATCATCGCGGTGGACGTGACGGGCGGCGCGGCCCCCGCCGAGGCACCGGCGCCCGCCCAGGCGTCCGCCGCCCCTGCCGCGCCGGCCGCCGAGGAGAAGAAGCCGGAGGGTTCCGGCCGCCAGCCGGTGCTCGTCGGGTACGGCGTGGCCGCCTCCTCCACCAAGCGCCGCCCCCGCAAGAGCAGTGCGATCCCGGTCCAGGAGCCCGCGACGGCAGCCGTCCAGTCCGAGCTGAACGGCCACGGCAGCGCCCCCGCCGTGAAGGAGCGCCCGCTGGCCAAGCCGCCGGTACGCAAGCTCGCCAAGGACCTGGGCGTGGACCTCACCACGGTGGTCCCGACCGGCCCGGACGGCATCATCACGCGGGAGGACGTGCACGCGGCGGCGGCCCCGGAGGCCACGGTTGCGGCGGCTGCGGCTCCGGTGGCTCCGGCCCAGGTGCCCGCGCCCGAGCCGGTGACCCAGGCTCCGGTGCCGGTCACGGCGCCCGTGCCGGCGCCCGTCGCGTCGTACGACTCGGCACGCGAGACCCGTATCCCGGTCAAGGGCGTCCGCAAGGCGACGGCGGCGGCGATGGTCGGCTCGGCGTTCACCGCGCCGCATGTCACCGAGTTCATCACGGTCGACGTCACGCGCACGCTGAAGCTGGTCGAGGAGCTGAAGCGGGCCCCCGAGCAGTACGGGATGCAGGGGGTGCGGGTCAACCCGCTGCTGCTGATCGCCAAGGCCCTGCTGGTCGCGATCCGGCGCAACCCGGAGATCAACGCCTCCTGGGACGAGCCGGCGCAGGAGATCGTGGTCAAGCACTACGTCAACCTGGGCATCGCGGCGGCCACCCCGCGCGGTCTGCTCGTCCCGAACATCAAGGACGCGCACGCCAAGACACTGCCGCAGCTGGCCGAGTCCCTGAGCGAACTGGTCTCCACGGCCCGCGAGGGCAAGACGTCTCCCGCCGCCATGCAGGGCGGCACGGTGACGATCACCAACGTCGGCGTCTTCGGCGTCGACACCGGCACCCCGATCCTCAACCCCGGTGAGTCGGCGATCCTCGCGGTCGGCGCGATCAGACTCCAGCCGTGGGTCCACAAGGGCAAGGTGAAGCCCCGCCAGGTGACCACCCTGGCGCTGTCCTTCGACCACCGCCTGGTGGACGGGGAGCTGGGCTCGAAGGTGCTGGCCGACGTGGCGGCGATCCTGGAACAGCCGAAGCGGCTGATCACCTGGGCGTGATCGAGCGCTGAGGGGAGCCGCGCGCTCTGTTCAGGGCGCGCGGCCTAGGCCCTGTCGTCAAATTCCCACCTGCCCCGCGACGCCATGCACGCCCTCTCGCCGCACCGGGCCCAGACCCGAGTACGTCCAGTACGAGGGTCAGGGCCCGGCACACCGAGAGCACGCACCTGACGCCGCGTGGCCGCCCTCCGGGCGACGACGGGAATTTGACGACAGGGCCTAGCCCCGGTACTGCTTCCGCTCCTCCTGCATCCAGTGGCCGCCGATCGCCCAGCCCAGGAACAGGCGGCCGGTGCCGTCGTCGGCGTGGCCGCCCTCCGCGACCTGGCGCAGGCCTGTCACGGCCGGGGCGAGACGGGCGCCGACATGGCCGGGGTGGCGGGCGGCCTCCTCGGACAGCCAGGCGAGGGTCCGGGCCCGCTCCCGCGCCGTGCACAGGGACAGCTGGAACACCATCTGCCGCCAGGCGTAGGCCGCGTCCTTGATCGTGGCCAGCGGGAACGCCTGGCCGTGCACCCGGGCGGTCAGCCGGCACACGGTGACGAAGCAGCGGCGCGCCAGGTCCTCCCAGCCCGGGGCCGGGGCGATGCCGACCCGGTGGACCAGGGTGGCCAGGTTGTGCGTGGTGAGGATCTGCGCCTGCTCGATGACCTTGCCGTTCCCGGCCACCGACCAGGAGGAGGACCGGGACCAGGTCCCCGCGGAGAAGGCCTCCGCACGGTCCACGCACAGCCGCCCGAACCCCGGCGAGGTCCGCGGCCCGTGCGTCCGCGGCCGGTGGGTCCGGGTCTGCGCCTCGCCCGCCTCCGCGATCGCCAGGTCGCGGACGGCCGCGTAGTCGATGCGGTAGTAGCGCTCGTAGAGCGAACCGCCGCCGAGCAAGTCCGCCGCCACCCGTGCCGCCGCGAGGAACTTCGGGCTGAAGGCGCCCATGAAGATGTCGTTGGCCAGCTCCTCGACCAGCGGTGCGCCGAGGTCGGCCTGACGGGCGAGCACGGACAGCTCGCGGACCAGCGGGTTCGGCAGGATCGTCGCGGGGAACGCCTGCACGGCCAGCTCGCCCAGCCGCCGCAGCGCGACCGCCGCCGTTTCGCCCGCCCCGCCCTCGGCCCGCTGCCCGGCCACGGCCCGCACCCACGGCAGCTCCTCGATCCGCACCTGCTGCTGGAGGTTGAGCAGCAGCAGCGAACGGCGGCCGGCGAAGGCGCGGTGGTTCGCGACGGCCAGCGTGCGCAGGGCGCCGTCCGGGTAGGCCTCGGCGGCGGTGACGGCGACGAGCTGCGGCACGATCTCGGCGAGTACCTCCGCCGACGGCACCAGACCACGCTCCACCAGCGTCTCCAGGGGAGCGCTCAGCGCGCCCTCGACGGGCCGGCGGACGCCGGCCGGGATCCCCGCGCCCACCGGCAGCCCGGTCTCCCGCGCCTCGGCCTCGGTCACGGCGACGAGCAGCGGCTCCGGATCGGCCACGCCCGTCGTCTGCTCCAGCCCGGACAGCCGGCGCAGCACCAGCTGGGCCAGCGCGTGGTGGGAGGGCAGCGCCGCCTGCGCGGCCTGCTCCCGGCGCAGGGCCGTGTGCGGGGCGGAACCGGGCAGTCCGCGCCGCCGCACCATCGCGGTGACGGCGTGCCGCAGCAGCCCGAGCCGGCGCGCGTCCGGCCCCCTGCCGGTGACGGTGTCCTCCAGCGCGCCCCGCAGGATCGCCAGATTCTGCTTGGGGTCGAGGTGCTTGGTGCAGGAGGTGTGCCGAAGCGCCAGCTCGCCGTAGCGGGCCAGCAGTTCGGTCCCGCGCTCGTACCAGCCGGCGTGGGCTGCCCGCGCCGGGACATGGACGGTGCCTTCGGCGTCGGCGGTCTCCAGCCAGTGCGCGAGGAGTTCGTCGCCGAACGGCTGCCACACGGTCAGCGCCTCCCGCTGGGTCTCCACGGCCGTGCTGGGCCGGCGCCGCGCCAGGGTCTCCCCGGCGTCGGCGACGGTCTGCCGGTGCACGGCATCGGCCTCGGGCACGGGCCGGGTGGCCGGCCGCGGGGTGAAACGCAGCCGCCCGGCGAAGGGGGCGAGTTCCGCGACGAGTCCGGCCGCCGCCTCGGTCCGTCCGGCCCGGGCCAGCCAGGCCACGGTGAGCAGGGCGGCCTCCTCCGGCACGGTCACCTCGTAGCGTCCGCTGTCCAGGAGGTCGTAGAGCCGGGCCAGTCCGTCCGCGGTGAGCCAGTACGCGAACAGTTCCTGTCGCTCGCACGGCACCGCGGCACGGCGCGCCGTCTCCGTCTCGTACTCCGTCAGGGGTCCGGAGGCGCTGGGCTCGCCGGTGGCGAAGCCGCCCCGCAGGACCTTGGGCGTCACCCACGCGGGGAGCCCCGAGACGGGCGTGCGGGAGCCGATGGTGAGGACGCCCTCCGCCATGCCGGTGAGGACGGACCGCCAGGAGCGGCCCCGTTCGCCGGCACGGCGGCGGGCGTCGGGGTCGGCGTGGGTGAGCGCGGTCCTGAGCGCCTTGGCCAGCTGCCCGGCGGCGTACCCCGGGTTGGCCTGTGCGAGGTGCTGCTGGTCAGCGTCGCTGTTCATAAGCCGACGTGGCGGGTGCCGCCCCCGCTCCCTCCGGGTCTCGAGCCCGGTGCTCTGCTGTTGAGCTACACGTCGATCGGCCGACGTGGCGGGTGCCGCCCCCGCGCCCTCCGGGATAGGAGCCCGGTGCTCTGCTGCTGAGCTACACGTCGATCGGCCGACGTGGCGGGATCCGCCCCCGCGCCCTCCGGGTTTGCAGCCCGGCGCTCTGGCTGCTGAGCTACACGTCGACGACGCTGACGCTAATTGCCGAACGGGCGTACGGACAACTGGGTTTCCCGGCTGCCGCCCGCCCGCCTGGCCGCCGGGCTGCCCGCCCGGCCGCCTGCATGTCCGGCCAGCCGCCCCCGGCCCGGCGGCCTGCCCGTCCGGCTGCCCGGCCACCTGGCCGCCCGCACGTCTGGCCGTCCGGCGCGCGCCCGTCCGGCGGCCCGCATGTCCGACTGCCTGCATGTTCGGCCAGCCGCTCGTCCGGCTGTCTGCACGCCTGGCCGCCCGCACGTCTGGCTGTCCGGCGCGCGCCAGCCCGGCGGCCCGCATGTCCGGCCAGCCGTCTGCCCGACTGCCTGCATGTTCGGCCGCCCGCACGTCTGGCTGTCCGGCGCGCGCCAGCCCGGCGGCCCGCATGTCCGGCCAGCCGTCTGCCCGCACGTCCGACCAGCCGCCTGCCTGTATGTCCGCCCGGCCCCCCCGCCCGGCGGCCAGCCCGTCCGCCCGTCCGCCCGTCCGGCCGTCCGGCGAGCGCACGCCCGGCTGCCCGCCCTAGGCCCGTCCGGCCGTCCGCACGCCAGGCCCGCCCGGTCGAAGGGGTGACGGTCCGTGTGCCCGGCTAGCCGACTTCCTGTGCCGGTACGTGGACCGTTTCCACGCGGCTTGCCACCAGCCGTTCGCGTTCCCGGCGGGCCGCGCGCTTGCGCAGTCGCAGGATCTGGCTGACGCCGAGGGCCTGGAGGACGAACACCGAGGAGAAGGCGATCGTGTAGTCGTCGCCGGTCGCGTCCAGCAGCGCACCGACCGCGAACAGGGTTGTCATGGAGGCCGTGAAACCACCCATGTTGGTGATGCCGGAGGCGGTGCCCTGACGCTCGGGCGGGTTCGCGGGACGGGCGAAGTCGAAGCCCAGCATCGAGGCGGGGCCGCAGGCGCCCAGCACCGCGCAGAGGACGACGAGGAGCCACATCGGCGCGTGGTCGGCGGGGTACGCCAGGGTCACCGCCCACACGAGGGCCGTCGCGCCCACCGTGCCGAGCGCCAGCGGGAGCCGCGCGCCGTGGTGCCGGGCGACGATCTGGCCGTAGACCAGGCCCACGGCCATGTTGGAGAGCACCACCAGCGTCAGCAGTTCACCCGCCGTCGCCCGGGACAGGCCCTGCGCCTCCACGAGGAACGGCAGGCCCCACAGCAGCAGGAACACCATCGCCGGGAACTGCGTCGTGAAGTGCACCCACAGGCCGAGCCGTGTCCCCGGCTCCCGCCAGGAGGCGACGATCTGCCGGCGTACGTAGGCCGCGCCGTGGTGCGGGAAGGGCTCGGGCTCGTGGCCCTCGGGGTGGTCCTTCAGGAAGAGGACGAGCAGGACCAGCACGACCACGCCCGCGAGCGCGCTGCCCGCGAAGGCGGCCGTCCAGCCGATCCCGTGCAGCAGCCGGGCCAGCAGCAGGGTGGAGACCAGATTGCCCGCCATGCCCGCGAGGCCGGCGAACTGGGCGACCAGGGGCCCGCGTCGGGCCGGGAACCAGCGGGTGCCGAGGCGCAGCACGCTGATGAACGTCATCGCGTCGCCGCAGCCGAGCAGCGCACGCGAGGCGAGCGCCATGCCGTACGACGGGGAGAACGCGAAGCCGAGTTGGCCCGCCGTGAACAGGACCACGCCGATCGTCAGCACCCGCTTGGTGCCGAGGCGGTCCACGAGCAGGCCGACGGGTATCTGCATGCCCGCGTAGACGAGGAGCTGGAGGATCGAGAAGGTCGACAGGGCCGAGGCGTTCACATGGAAGCGGTCGGCGGCGTCGAGTCCGGCGACCCCCAACGACGTACGGAAGATGACGGCGACGAAGTAGACCGAGACACCGATCCCCCAGACGGCCACCGCGCGCCGTCCTCCGGGTGGATCCCCCGGAAGGGTGGAGTGGGATCCACCGCGGGTGACGCTCATCGGACCTCACCCCGGGCGAGGTGGGAGAACCAGCCGACGTGCCGGTGGACGATGTCCACGGCGGCCTCGGCGTCGCCCGCGCGCAGCGCCTGGAGGATCTCCTCGTGCTCCGTCAGTGTCTTCGCGACGCGGTCGGGGTGGGAGTGCAGGACGGCGACGCCCATGCGCAGTTGGCGGTCGCGGAGCTGGTCGTAGAGGCGGGAGAGGATCTCGTTGCCCCCGCTGCGGACGATCTCCGCGTGGAAGCAGCGGTCCGTGACCGCGGCCGCCGCGAGGTCGCCGGCGGCGGCCTGCTCCTTCTGCCTCGCGAGCAGTTCCTCCAGGCGCTCGATCAGGCCGGGCGGCGCGGGCACCGCCTTGCGCGCCGCGTGCTCCTCGACCAGCAGCCGGGTCTCCACCACGTCCGCGATCTCCTGTGCGGAGACCGGCAGGACCAGGGCGCCCTTCTTCGGATACAGCTTGATCAGGCCCTCCGCCTCCAGGCGGAGCAGCGCCTCGCGCACGGGGGTCCGGGAGACCCCTACGGCGTCGGCCAGCTCGCCCTCGGTGAGGAGGGTGCCGCCCTCGTAACGGCGGTCCAGGACGCCCTGCTTGACGTGGGTGTAGACCCGGTCGGCGGCGGGGGGCTGCTTGAGGGAGACGGACGGGGAGTCGTTGGTGGAGGCGGGAGCGGGCGGGGCGGACGACGGCATGCCCACAGGATAGATACAACATGTGCGCAAAGGCGGGAGCGTCCAGCATCCGGAACCCGAGTCGCCCGCGGGCGCGTTCGCGCTCGGGGTAATCAGAAATTCGTCCCAGCAGGCGCACAACCTTCTGTGCTACTTACATGTCACACACGTGCGGCCCCACCAACTTTCCCCATGCCAACTCGGCCGCACCTCAGGGGCATTCGACATAATCGGGGTATTTCAGTTGATAACCGCCACCAAGGGCATCCGCGCTCGAGCCGCCGCCGTCGTCGTCACGGCCAGTGCAGTGCTCGCCGGAGGAGTCCTCACCGCGGCACCCGCGCAGGCCGTCACGGCGCCCACCCTCACGGCCAAGGGCGCGTACCTGATGAACAGCGCGACGGGCACGACGCTCTACGGCAAGTCCGCCGACACCAAGAGGCTCACCGCCTCCACCACGAAGGTCATGACCGCGAAGGTCGTGCTCTCGCAGTCGAACCTCAACCTGGACACCAAGGTCACGATCAAGCAGGCCGTCAGCGACTACATGGTCCGCGAGGGCTACCCGTCGTCGGCCAGGCTGATCGTCGGCGACAAGGTCACCGTCCGTCAGCTGCTGTACGGGATGATGCTGCCGTCCGGCTGTGACGCGGCGATGGCCCTCGCCGACAAGTTCGGCACCGGCACGACGGTCGCGGCCCGCACCAAGAACTTCATCGCCAAGATGAACAACATGGCCAAGACCCTGGGCATGACGAACACGCACTTCGATTCGTTCGACGGCCTCAGCAACGGCTCCAACTACTCGACGCCGCGCGACCTGACGAAGCTCGCCCGCAGCGTGATGAAGAACACCACGTTCAAGGCCGTCGTGAAGACCAAGTCGTACACGGCGAAGACCATCACCAAGACCGGCGCCACCCGCACCATGGGCACCTGGACCAACACCAACACGCTGCTCGGCTGGAACGGCACGCTCGGTGTGAAGACCGGTTCCGGCACCGAGGCCAAGTACTGCCTCATCTTCGCCGCCACCCTCAACGGCGAGTCGGTCATGGGCACCGTCCTCACCGCTCCCGACGCGGCGAGCCGCACGGCCGACGTGAAGAAGCTCATCAACTACGGCTACGCGAAGATCAGCTGACGCTCGCCGGTACATACGCAACGGGCCCGCCGTGATCCACACGGCGGGCCCGTTCCGTCGCACCTGCCCGCGGGCTACTTGGTCACCGCGAAGTTCCGCAGGATCGCCGCCGTCAGCGCCGGCTCGCCCTCCGCCTTCACCCGGTCCGCGACCGCCTCCGGTGTCACCCGGCCGCAGGCCAGCTTGACGTACGTCTCCCAGTCGAGGGCGAAGGAGGCGGCGGGGCCGAGCGCCGGGGCGGTCTCCAGGGTGCCGCGGCCCTGCATGTCGACCCGGACGGTGCGCAGGAACTCGATCGGGCCGTGCACGTCGAAGACGACCGCGGAGCTGCGCGGGGCGTCGGCGCGCTCGGCGACGACGGCCGGCAGCTCGCCGAGGAGCACGTCACGGGCGATGTGCGCGCCGGGGGAGTCCAGGTTGCCGGGACGGCCGAGGGCGGCGCGCAGATCCTGCTCGTGCACCCACACGTTGAACGCGTGGCTCCGCATGGAATCCTCGAGGGTCAGCTCCGCACCGAGGGGTCCGCGCACGACCGTCCCCGGCTGGCGCGACTCGCCCCGCAGCTGGCGGTTGCGCCGGATGATCATCAGCTCCAGCTCGGACGTCATCTCCGGCGCGGTGTGGTGACGGCGGACGTCGACCTGCATCTCCATGTACCGCTGGAGGTCGTTGGTGACGTGGTAAAGGTCCCGGGGCAGTGAGTGGATCGGGCGGGGATCGCCGTACATCTCACTGTCCAGGCCGATCACATGCGAGACCACATCGCGGACCGACCAGCCCGGGCACGGGGTCCGCCAGTTCCACTCGCCCTCCACGAGCGGCTGCACCAACTCGGATATCGCTTCGATGGAGTGGGTCCAGGCGTCGGCGTAGGGCTGGAGGGTGGGATGCAGACTCACGGAACGGGACCCCTCGGCGGTCGGTACACGGGCGGATTGGTGACGGCGGATGGCGGCGTTGCCAGCGGGAGGTGGCGTACGGGCGGCGGCTGTCGGCGGGTGTCGTGAAACGCTAAGTTACGCTGCTGTGAGGCACCCCGGCAGTGCTTTCGTGTGACGATCGTAGGCCCGTGTGGCCTACTCGAATGCCAGGACGGTGGTAGTGTGCGCGCCTCGCTGATCCAGATCGCCGTAGAAGAGGGCGAATCGGTCGAATCGCGGCGGGTGCGGGTCGCCTCGCTCGTGCGGGAGCAGGCCGGTGCCGCGGATCTCGTGGTGCTGCCGGAACTGTGGACGACCGGGGCCTTCGCCTACGAGGAGTTCGGCAGCGAGGCCGAGCCGCTGGAAGGGCCCACGTACGAGGCGATGGCCAAGGCCGCGAGCGACGCGGGCGTGTGGCTGCACGCGGGCTCGATCCCCGAGCGTGACCCAGAGGGCCCCCTCTACAACACCTCTCTCGTCTTCTCCCCCTCCGGTGAGCTCGCCGCTGCCTACCGCAAGATCCACCGCTTCGGCTTCGACAAGGGCGAGGCCGTGCTGATGGGCGCGGGCCGGGAGCTGGTGACGGTCCGTCTCCCGGAGACGACCATCGGTCTGGCCACCTGTTACGACCTCCGTTTCCCCGAACTCTTCCGCGGTCTCGTCGACGCCGGCGCCGAGACCCTCGTCGTCCCCGCGGGCTGGCCGGAGCGCCGCCGGGCGCACTGGACGCTGCTGGCCCAGGCGCGGGCGGTCGAGAACCAGGCGTTCGTGCTCGCGTGTGGAACGGCCGGCACGCACGCCGGAGTTCCCCAGGCGGGTCACTCGATCGTGGTGGATCCCTGGGGCGAGGTACTGGGCCAGGCCGGCCCCGGCGAGGAGATCCTCACCGTCGACCTCGACCCGGCGAAGGTCGCCACGACCCGCGAACAGTTCCCGGCCCTGAAGGACCGCGTGCTGGGCCTGAAGGCCCCTGGACGTTAGTCCTCCCGGTCCTTCTCGGCGAGGTGGATCACGCACACCGTCACCGCGATCAGCAGCGCCGGATCCGCGTCCTCCCGTACGACGTCCACGCCGTACGTCTCCCGCACGTGCAGCCAGCGCCGGGAGACGACGGCGAGGAGCTCACCGTCGTACTCGATCGCGAACTCCCGGTCGAGGATCTTCCCGCTGACGTCGAGCACGGTGTGTCCGTCCGCCAAGGCCACGCGGTAGTGGTTGCGCAGCAGCGACAGCCGTTTGCGCCGCACGGTGGCCAGCGGTTCGCCGTCCCGCTCGATCACCATCGTGTCCCGCAGGGCGAACATCCTCTGATGGATGTCGATCAGGACCCGCCCCTGCGTGTCCTTCAGCTCGAAGGTGTCCCGCAGCCGGATCGCCTTGCCGTCGACGAGGAACACCCGGTTGCCGTGGTCGTCCTCGATCCAGTAGTCGTCACCGAAGGCGAGGAGCCGGTCGCGTACGAGAAATCTCATACCGGGACTGCTTCCCCGACTGAGAAGATCTTTCCCGGAGGGGGGCGGGAAATGATCAGAAGGACGACCCGGCCGTATGTGTTGGCCTGCGCGGGCGCGCTGCTCGCGGGCGCGCTGCTCGTGGGCGGGTCCGGGTGCGCGGGGCCCGCGCCGTGCGCCGGCTGGGGTGTGGTGTCCGAAGTCGGTGTCTACTTCGTACAGGACGGCTACGGCGATCTCGCGGGGGCTTCCGCCGAGGTGTGCACACGGGGTGACTGCGCGAAGGGCACGCTGAAGCAGGAGGACATCTCCAGGGCGTTCCTGACGCTGCCGGACGACGCCGACCCCGACAGCGCGCCGGTCCGCTTCAGGGTTACCCGCAAGGGCGCCACCACCCCCTTCATCGACGAATCCGTCGACGTACGGCTCCTCCACCAGTCCGACGGCTGCGGCGGGGGCGGCTACAGCCGGGCGCTCGCCTTCACCAAGGAGGACGGCCTGCTGAAGACCGTCCCGAAGGCCGTGGGGGCGGCATGGATGCAGCAGTTGAGGGGCGAGGCCACGGCGCCTCCCACCGACGCGACTACGACACCGTCACCCCGCCGGTCATCCCGCCCGCCGGCCCGAACCGCCGCCGGTACGCCGACGGGCTGAGCCCGGTCTCGCGCCGCACGCGCGTAGGTTCGCGGCCGTGCCGAGCTGGGCGCGGAACCGGTGGTGCAGGGTGGCGGGGGGAGACGGCGGCCCGGGCCGCGAGACCGGCCACCGTCAGGGGCTCACGCAGCCGCGCCCGGGCCCACTCCAGCAGCGGTGGTCGAGTGCCGAAGCGCTGCCCGACGCCGTGAGGATGTCGCCGTCGTCGACGAAGAGCACGTCCGGTTCGAGGCGCACGCGCGGGAAGCGGGCCCGGAAGGCACCCCGGCCTCCGCCATCGTGAACGCGCCCGAGCAGAAGCCGACGAGCCCGACGCGACGACAGGACACAAGCCGGCCCGAGCGGGGCAATTGTGCGCCGAGTCTCAGGGAAGGCCGCCAAAACCCCAGGTCACGTTGGCGGTCTGTGAGACTCAACGCACACTAGTCCGGTCGGCAGGCCGGACAACCAGCGGGACCGGGGAGTTCCGGTCCGCCTCGCCGAAGGCTCGGCGGACCGGCCGGCGTTGGTTTGGTCAGCGGCGGCGCGGGCGCGGGGCCAGCTTCCACAGGGCGACGCCCGCGGCGACCAGGGTGGTGGCCGTGACAACCAGCGCCATGCTGTTCATCCACAGGCCCGTGGCGGCGAGGGTGGCGCCGCCGGCGCCCGTGGTCCCGGCGCCGATCACTCTTCCGTACATCGTGCTTCTCCTAGCGAGGGTGGGTGCAAAGGGTGGTGAGGGGGTGTGGGGCTCAGGTCGCCACCCACTTCTCCTCGCTGCGGCGCAGCAGGCCCCACAGCGAGGTGAAGTAGACGGCGTGCTGGAAGAGGTCGTAGAGCATCTCCGGGATCATGAGCGCCGCGACCAGGACGGCCTTCGGGCCCGCGCGGCGTACGGAGACGGTCTTCTCGACCATGAAGATCAGGCCGATCGCCGTCCAGAACGGCGAGAAGCCGGGCCACCCGTACAGCGTGCTGAGGGTGGTCATGTAGGTGAGGTAGATCAGGAAGGACAGCGCGCCGAAGCCCATCAGGAACTGCTGCATGAAGTAGCGGGCGGTGACCTTGGTCCAGCCGTAGTCGCGCAGGTTCTCCAGGGCGCCGCGCTGCCAGCGCAGCCGCTGGTGCCAGAGCTTGCCGAGGCTCGGCATGACCTCGGTGACGACCGCGCAGCCGGCCGGGGACATGGCCCGGTAGCCAAGGGTCTTGACCGCCTTGGTCATCTCGTCGTCCTCGGTGAGCGAGGCGAGGCTGTAGTAGCCGGTACCGCCGCCGATCACCCCGGCGCGGCGGGCGGCGCGCACCTCACGCAGGACGCGGGCGCGGAACATGGTGCCGGTGCCGGTGAGGACCTGCGCCTTGCCGCCGGTGCGCTCCAGTTCCCAGGCGTAGCGGTGGAACTCCATGCGCTGGAGCAGGCCGAGGAAGCCGCCGCCCTCCTCGCCGTAGAAGACCCCGCCGACGGCGCCGACCTTGCGGTTGAAGGTGCCGAGCGCGGTCTCGGCGAACCAGGGGTCGAGGACGGTGTCGGCGTCCTGGACGAGGAGCAGGTCGCGGTCGTCGAGATGGGGCAGCATCCAGGCGATGGCCTGGTTGAGGGCGCCGGCTTTCTTGTGGGTGTTGCCCTGGGTGTGGAAGACCTGGGCACCGTGCGCGACGGCGATCTCGGCGGTGTCGTCGGTGCAGTTGTCGCAGACCACGACGACGAGGTCGGGCCGCCGGGTCTGGTCCCGCAGGCCGTCGATGGCTGCGGCGATGCGGTCCGCCTCGTTGTGCGCGGGTATCAGGACGGCGAGCCGGTGGCGCTCGGCCGGTTCCTCGGGGGCCGCGTGGGCGCGGCGGGAGGCATGGCGGCGGGCGCGATGGGCTCGCGGAGCACTCGGTGGCGCGAGGTCGAGCACGCCGGGACCCCCTGGTGCGGTTGCGGGCCCGGCACTGCTCACCCCCGGGGCCCCTCAGTCCCCACGAGTCTTCACGAAATCCCTACAACCCGACAAGTTGTCCCGAGTAACGTCTTGCTCACGGTTGTCTGAATTTTTCCTGTGGGTCCTGTTCGTGATGAGCTGTCAGAAAGGGGGTTCCCTGCGCCGGTCGTCCTCGACGATGGTGGTGGGCGGCGGGACCACCACTCGCCGGCGCCGGGCGATGCTGCTGAACGTGGTCACGCCGATCAGCCCCACGATCATCAGGATGACGCCGACCAGGTCGAGGTTGACCCCCTGCATGTCCCAGTCGGTCGCGAAGGCCAGGATCGCTCCCACGGCGATGAGGATGATGCACCCGCCGAGGCCCATGAGTGTCGCCTCCCCTGTAGCGCGGCCGGCCCTTCCGGCCACCGCCTGCGGGTACCCCCTCGCTCGTGAACTACCCCTCCAGGAACGCCACCAGCGCGTTCGCCAGCAGGTACGGGTCGGCGTCGCCGCACAACTCGCGGGCGCTGTGCATCGACAGGATCGCCACGCCGATGTCGACGGTCCGGATCCCGTGCCGGGCCGCGGTGATGGGGCCGATGGTCGTGCCGCAGGGCATGGAGTTGTTGGAGACGAAGGACTGGAACGGTACGCCCGCCTTCTCGCAGGCGGCGGCGAACACGGCACGGCCGGTGCCGTCCGTGGCGTAGCGGTTGTTGACGTTGACCTTGAGGATGGGGCCGCCGTTGACGCGCGGGTGGTGGGTCGGGTCGTGCCGCTCCGCGTAGTTGGGGTGGACCGCGTGACCCGTGTCGGAGGACAGGCACACCGTGCCCGCGAAGGCTCGCGCCCGGTCCTCGTACGACCCGCCGCGCGCCAGGACGGAACGTTCCAGCACGGTGCCGAGGAGCGGTCCGTCGGCACCGGTGTCGGACTGCGAGCCGTTCTCCTCGTGGTCGAACGCGGCGAGCACCGGGACGTACGGCAGGTCGGCGCCGCTCGTGGCGACGGCCGCCAGGGCCGCCGTACCGGCGTGCACGGACAGCAGGTTGTCCATGCGCGGGCCGGCCACCAGCTCCTGGTCGCGGCCCAGGTAGGCGGGCGGCTCCACGGAGTGGGTCATCAGGTCCCAGCCGGTGACCTCGCCCGCGGGGATCCCCGACTCCTCCTCCAGGAAGGCGATGAGGTCGCCGTCGCGCACGTCGTTGCCGAGGCCCCAGACGGGCTGGAGATGCCGCTGCTTGTCGAGCTTGAGGCCGTCGCTGTTGACCGCGCGGTCGAGGTGGATGGCGAGCTGGGGGACCCGCAGCAGCGGGCGGCCCACGTCCACGAGGCGGGTGGAGCCGTCCCGCAGGGTGAGCCGGCCGGCGATGCCGAGGTCGCGGTCGAGCCAGGAGTTCAGCAGCGGTCCGCCGTAGATCTCCACGGCGACCTGGCGCCAGCCGTGCGCGCCGGTGTCGGGCAGCGGCTTGACGCGCAGGTTCGGGGAGTCGGTGTGCGCGCCCACGATCCGGAACGGGGTGTGCGGCTCGGCGCCCTCGGGGACGTACCAGGCCACGATCGCGCCCCCGCGCAGCACGTACTTGCCGCCGCTCGTCCCGTCCCAGGCGTCCGTCTCGGCGACCTGCCTGAAACCTGCCTTCTCCAGCCGCGCGGCCGCGTTCGCGACGGCGTGGTACGGCGACGGGCTCACCGTGAGGAAGGACATCAGGTCGTCGGTATGGCCGCGGTCGAAGCGGGCGGGTCCGAAGCGGGCGGGTTCGCTGCTCATGGGGTTCACCTTAACGACGTACGAGGGCCCGCTCCCGGTCGCGGGAACGGGCCCTCGTGAGGACGTGTGGAGGGGCAGCCCTGCCCGGCGGCTCCCGTCGGAGACGTGGGGGCCGGGTGGGGGACCGGGGCCGCATTTCTAGCATGCCGCGCCGGTCCCCGGGCGGGACCGGCGCGGAACGTCAGAAACGGGACGGCCCAGAACGTCGGAAAGCGGCGTCGGAAAGCGGCGTCAGAAAGCTGCCTCGTCCAGCTCCATCAGGTCGAGCTCGACACCCTCGGCGATCTTGCGGGCCAGGGTGACGCCGGGCAGGACGTTGGCCGCGAAGAACTTCGCCGCGGCGATCTTGCCGGTGTAGAAGGCCACATCCTTGGACGACACGGCCTTCGCCGACGCCGTCTCCAGCTTCTCGGCGGCGACCGCCGCGCCCTTGAGCAGCAGGTAGCCGACGATCACGTCACCGGAGGCGAGCAGCAGACGGGTGGTGTTCAGGCCCACCTTGTAGATGTTCCTGACGTCCTGCTCGGTGGCCGCGAGGTCGGTCAGCATCAGACCGACGATGGCCTCCAGCTCGACGGCGGCCTTGGCGAGGTGCTCGCGGGCACCGGCCAGCTCCTCGCCGCCCTCGCCGAGCGCCAGGAACTTCTTGATGTCCTCGGCGAGAGAGTTCAGCGCGGCGCCCTGGTTGCGGACGATCTTCCGGAAGAAGTAGTCCTGGCCCTGGATCGCGGTGGTGCCCTCGTACAGGGTGTCGATCTTGGCGTCGCGGATGTACTGCTCGATCGGGTACTCCTGGAGGAAGCCGGAGCCGCCGAACGTCTGGAGCGACTGGGCGAGCTGCTCGTAGCCCTTCTCGGAGCCGTAGCCCTTGACGATGGGCAGGAGCAGGTCGTTCAGCGCGTGCTCGGCCTTGGCGTCCTCGCCCGCGGCCTCCTTGACGGCGATCGCGTCCTGCACCGACGCCGTGTACAGCACGAGGGCGCGCATGCCCTCGGCGTACGCCTTCTGCGTGATCAGCGAGCGGCGCACGTCGGGGTGGTGGGTGATGGTGACCTTGGGCGCGCTCTTGTCCATGAAGTTCGCGAGGTCGGGGCCCTGGACGCGCTCCTTGGCGTACTCCAGCGCGTTCAGGTAGCCCGTCGACAGCGTGGAGATGGCCTTCGTGCCGACCATCATCCGGGCGAACTCGATGATCCGGAACATCTGGCGGATGCCGTCGTGCCTGTCGCCGATCAGCCAGCCCTTGGCGGGGTGCTGGTCGCCGAAGGTCATCTCGCAGGTGTTGGAGGCCTTCAGGCCCATCTTGTGCTCGACGTTCGTGGCGTAGACGCCGTTGCGCTCGCCGAGCTCGCCGGTCTCGAAGTCGAAGAGGTACTTCGGGACGAGGAAGAGGGAGAGCCCCTTGGTGCCCGCCCCGGCGCCCTCGGGCCGCGCGAGCACGTAGTGGAGGATGTTCTCCTCCATGTCGTGCTCACCGGAGGTGATGAACCGCTTCACGCCCTCGATGTGCCAGGAGCCGTCCTCCTGCTGGACCGCCTTCGTCCGCCCGGCGCCGACGTCCGAACCCGCGTCGGGCTCGGTCAGCACCATGGTGGAGCCCCAGGTCCGCTCCACGGCGATCTTGGCGATCTTCTTCTGTACGTCGTTGCCCTCGTCGTGGAGGATGCCGGCGAACGCCGGGCCGGAGGAGTACATCCACACGGCCGGGTTGGAGCCGAGGATCAGCTCCGCGTACGACCAGATCAGCGACGGCGGGGCGGTGGTGCCGCCGATCGCCTCGGGCAGGCCCAGGCGCCAGTACTCCGACTCCATGAACGCCTTGTACGACTTCTTGAAGGACGGGGTGACCGGCGCGGTGTTGGTCTCCGGGTCGAAGACCGGGGGGTTGCGGTCGGCGTCGGCGAAGGACTCCGCGAGCTCGTTCTCGGCGAGGCGGGTGAGCTCTTCGAGGATGCTCTTCGCGGTCTCGGTGTCCATCTCCTCGAACGGGCCGGTGCCGTACAGCTTGTCGCGTCCCAGTACTTCGAAGAGGTTGAACTCGATGTCGCGGAGATTCGACTTGTAGTGCCCCATGGCGATGGCTCCGTAGAGAGATCGGCGAGGCACTTGATCCTCGCGCCAGTTCACTTACCAACTAGTAGCTACCGATGATGCTACCCGCCGGTAATAAGCCGCAACCCCGATCCGGTCATCTGTGACGGTTCACACCGGACGTCATACCGGACCTCACACCGGAACCGTGAGCGTGGCGGTGTACCCCTTGTCCACGTCGCCCTCCACCGTCGCCAGCTGCTGGTCGTACCCGTCGCTGAAGATGTTGTCCGTCTCCAGGGAGAGCTGGGCCAGGTTGCTCACGCTCTTGCTGTAGCCGTCCGTCGCGTACACGGTGTCGCACACGTCCTTGGGGAACGCGAGCTGCGACGTGTTCGTGATGGAGGTCGCGGCGGTGGCGTCCTCCAGGCTGCCGTAGACCTCGAAGTGGATGTGCGGCCAGCGGCCCGAGTAGCAGGCCGGGAAGATGCTCTTGAAGGTGACCTGGCCCTTGTCGTCGGTCTCCTGCACGCCCCGCAGGTAGTTCTCCTCGGTGACCCCGTCCGAGTACAGGGAGTAGTTGCCGTCCCGGTCGCAGTGCCAGAGATAGACGGCGGCGCCCTCCTTGGGGGTGCCGCAGCCCGAGGCGGCGTCCACGACCGTGAGGGTGACGGTCAGCGGGATCCCCTCGGCGGTGCCGCCCGCCGAGTCGCCGAAGCTGGAGGTGATGTCGCTGCGCACGACACCGCTCTCCTTCAGGACGTTCACCCCGTTCGAGCCGTCGCCGGGGTAGGGGCCGGCGGTCTCGTTGGGGATGGTCGCGCACTCGGTGGAGGAGGAGCCCGTACCGCTTCCGGACGAGGAGGACGAGGAGGACGAGGACGAGCCCGTGCCGGAGGCGGTCTCCTCGTCGTTCCCGGCGCATCCGACCAGCGGGATCAGGCCCGCCCCCGCGAACAGCCGGATCATCCTGCGGCGGGCGAGGACGGGAAGGTCGTAGGAGAGCCCTCTGTCGTGCTCGTGGTCTTCGTGGTGACCGTGCTGGTCGTGCGCCATGGTGTGCCCCTTGCCTGTGCGTGTGCCGGGTCCGGAGCCTGTGCGTGTGCCGGGTCCGGACTTTGCCGTTCCGTGGTGCTTTCTTTGATGTGGGGACGGTATGGGCGTCCACTGTGGGATTCCAGGGGCAAACCTGTGAAGTGCCCGTGTTTTGCACGGGGCCCTCGTACCGCCCCACCGGCCGGGCGGTCTCGGTACGCTTGCGCCCATGTACGGATACGGCCAGCCCATGGACAATGGTGCTGCTCAGCAGCAGTACGCTCCGCCGCCGAACCAGCAGATGCCCGGCGGGTACGGGCAGCAGCCGCCCCTGTACCCCGAGCCGTCCCCGCCCTCCCTCGCGGACGCCGTCCGTGCCTTCACCACGGGGCAGCTGGCCGCGGAGGACTTCCAGCAGGTCTTCGCGACCTCCAAGGTCTACTGCCCGCGCGGCGACAACCCCGGCTTCCTCGCCCTGCACAACACCCAGCAGCCGGTGATCCCGATGTTCACCTCGCTGAAGGAGCTGCGCCGGTACGCGGGCAAGGAGTCCAAGTACTTCGTGATCACCGGCGCCGAGGTGATCGACCTCCTCCCCACCGGCTACGGCTTCGTCCTCGACATGGAGGGCGAGCACCGGATGGTGTTCGACGCGAAGGCGGTCGAGCAGATGGTGGAGTTCGCGATGCGCAGGATGTACGGCTGAGCGGACGGCCCCGGGCGGGAAATCCATCCCAGGTTGTCACAGGCATGCCATAGAGTTGCTCCCAGCAGCCGCGCCCCGTGCGCAACCGCTCTCCGCGGTCGTGTCCGGGTGCCGCGCGGCGCTCTCATCTACCCGGCGAACCCGGGTTTCCACTGGGGGTTCATCACTGTGCGCATGCGCAGCACTTCGGCCGCGACGGCACTCGCGGTCCTGTTCAGCTCGGCGGCGCTGAGCGTCGTGGCGGCGGGGACCGCCTCGGCCGCCGCCACCACCGTCGCCGGCACCGGCGGTCTCGTCGTGGACGGCACCCTCCAGCGCGTGTTCGTCGGCGACGCGGCGAACGGCCGGATCCTCGCCTCCGACTACAACGGCACCCTCGTCGACCTGAACGTCGGTTTCGGCAGCGTCAGCGACCTGGCCCTGTCGGACGACGGCACCACCCTGTACGCGGCCCTGCCCAACACGCACCAGATCCTCGCGCTCGACCCGGCCACGCTGGACGTCAGGAAGACGTACACGATCCCGACCGGCACGGGCCCGCGCCACCTGGCCTTCGCCGGGGGCAAGGTGTGGTTCTCGTACGGCGACCAGTGGGACGGCGACCTCGGTTCCGTCGACCCGGCGGTGGACCCGGCGAGCGGGGCCGACCCGGTGGCGATGGCCCAGATCCCGACCGAGGGAACGGGGTCCGGGATGTGGGGGCAGGCCCTGCTGGACACCGACCCGACGCGGCCGGGTCTGCTGGCCGTCGGCGAGACCGGGGACTCCACGGGCACGGAGGCCGTCCTCGACGTGTCGAGCGGCACGGCCAAGGTGGTCGCCTGGCACGACACCTCGTACGCCCTGAACGACGGCGTCAGGGACATCGACCTCGTCTCGGGCGCCGACCAGGTGCTCGTCAACGGCTCCGACCGGCACGCCTACGCGAACGGCACCCTCACCCAGGCCGGCGCCTACCCCACCGCGTGGGGCGGCGACGTCGCGTCGAACGGGATGGTCGCCCAGTTCACCCCCGGCAAGGTCGCGGTCTACCGGCCGAACGCCACCCAGCCGCTGCGCACGTACACCGTCGGCTCGGCCTCCGACTACACCGCCGCCGCGGATGTGCGCTGGGCGCCGGACTCCTCGCGGATCTTCGCGCTCGCACCGGCCGGCGGCGGCACCTACACGCTCAAGGCGCTGACCCAGCCGACGCTGAACGTGCCGACGCTCACGGTCAACGCCCCGAGCTCCGCGACCCGCGCCAAGCCGCTCACCGTCACCGGCAAGATCTCGGCGACGGTCCCGCTGCCCACCGGCGTCAAGCTCTCCGTCACCCGCACCGACCTCGACAGCCCGAGCGGCAAGGCGCTCGCCGCCGTCACGGTCCGGGCGGACGGCACGTACTCCTTCACGGACACCCCGCCGGCCGGCGGCACCGTCACCTACAAGGTGACGTACGCGGGCGACACCGAGCACACCGCGGTCTCCGCCTCCGACAAGGTCGCGGTCTCCCGCGTCGCGACGAGCCTGAGCCTGAACAACAACGGCAAGCTGTACAACTACGGCACCGACGTGAAGTTCACCGCGCACCTCGGCACGACGTACAAGAACCGCACGGTCGAGATCTGGGCGGACCCCTTCGGCGGCGACAAGTCGAAGAAGCTGATCAAGAGGGGGACGGTCAACTCCAGCGGCAACATCGCCGCCTGGGTGGACATGACCCGGGACACCACCGTCACCGCGGTCTTCGCGGGCGACTCCCGCTACAAGCCGAGGACCGTGAAGGTCACGGCCTACGCGCGGGTCAAGGTCTCCACCGCCGTCTCCAGGCACTACAAGACGGCGAAGATCGGCTCGACGTCGTACTACTGGTTCCACAAGAACACCGACCCGCTGCTCACCACGACGATGACCTACTACCCGGGCCGTCAGCAGCGCTTCGACCTCCAGGTCTACTACCAGGGCTCGTGGTACTCCGCGGACTCGGAGTACTTCCCGATCGGTACGAACGGCAAGTCGGCCGTCACTCTCGGGGCGCCCGGTGAGTCGGGCATCCGGGCCCGGATGCGCTCGGTGTACGTCAACGGCTCGTCCGGTGACAGCGTGAACTCGACGACGTACGGCGCGTGGAAGTACCTGTACTTCAGCAACTGATCCCCCGTTCGAGGGACGGCGCAGCCCGGAGGGAATGTCCTCCGGGCTTTCGTCGTTCAGGGTGACAGAAAGTTCAACAATCAACTAAACTGGGTCGCACGTCGCCCAAGGAGGTAGGGACCATGCCTGCAGTGACCGTCGAGAACCCGCTGACGCTGCCGCGTGTCGCCGCGCCGGCCGAGGCCGTGGCGCGTCCCGTCCTCGGCGTCACGACCGCGCCGAGCGGCTTCGAGGGCGAGGGCTTCCCGGTGCGCCGGGCGTTCGCGGGGATCCACTACCGCCACCTCGACCCGTTCATCATGATGGACCAGATGGGCGAGGTGGACTACGCGCCGGGCGAGCCCAAGGGCACCCCCTGGCACCCGCACCGCGGCTTCGAGACCGTCACCTACATCATCGACGGCATCTTCGACCACCAGGACAGCCAGGGCGGCGGCGGCACCATCACCAACGGCGACACCCAGTGGATGACGGCCGGCTCGGGCCTCCTCCACATCGAGGCGCCGCCGGAGCACCTCGTCATGTCCGGCGGCCTCTTCCACGGCCTCCAGCTGTGGGTGAACCTCCCGGCCAAGGACAAGATGATGGCGCCGCGCTACCAGGACATCCGCGGCGGCCACGTCCAGCTCCTGACGACGCCCGACGGCGGCGCGCTCCTGCGCGTCATCGCCGGCGAACTGGACGGCCACGCGGGGCCCGGCATCACCCACACCCCCATCACCATGATCCACGCGACGCTCGCCCCCGGCGCCGAGCTCACCCTCCCCTGGCGGGAGGACTTCAACGGCCTGGCGTACGTCCTGGCGGGCAAGGGCTCGGTCGGCGCGGAACGCCGCCCGATCCGCCTCGGCCAGACCGCCGTCTTCGGCGCGGGCGGCTCGCTGACCGTCCGCGCGGACGAGCGGCAGGACTCCCACACGCCGGACATGGAGGTCGTCCTCCTCGGCGGACAGCCGATCCGCGAACCGATGGTCCACTACGGCCCGTTCGTCATGAACACCCAGGCCGAGCTGCAGCAGGCCTTCGAGGACTTCCAGAAGGGCCGCCTGGGGACGATCCCGGCGGTGCACGGGATGACGGAGGCGGGACCGGAGGAGGCGTGAGCCCCCTCGGACCTACGACGGCGTACGACGGCGTACGACGGCCTACGACGCGACAAGTGGTGATCGAGTCTCAGCGACACGCCGTGTATGCGGCGTGTCGCTGAGACTGAGCGCACACACTTGGCTCTCGTCGCGCTCAGGGGGGATGCGGTGAACACCGTGCGCTTGGCGCTGATGACCAGGAGCCTGGAGGGGCTGGTTCTGGGGGATGCGTTCGGGGACGGCTGGTTCCTGCGCTCGGAGGAGGACAGGGAGGGGCTGTGGGCGGCGAGGGAGCCGCGTCCGGCGCCCTGGCTGTGGACGGACGACTCGGCTATGGCGTTGGTGCTGTGCGCGCACATGGCGGAGCACGGGGAGGTCCTGGAGGACGACCTGGCACGGGAGTTCGCCGCCGCCTACGCGCGCGACCCGGACCGCGGGTACGGCCCGTCGATGCACAGGGTGCTGCGCCGGATCGGGGAGGGCGAGTACTGGCGTGAGGTGACCACGGGCCAGTTCGGCGGCATGGGCTCGCACGGGAACGGCGCGGCGATGCGGGCGGCTCCGCTGGGGGCGTGGTTCTACGACCGGCCGGCGATCGCCGCCGCGCAGGCGTGGCTGTCGGCGCTGACCACGCACTCCCACCGTGAGGCCGTGGCAGGAGCGGTCGCGGTGGCGGTCGCGGCGTCACTGGCGGCGGCCTCGGCGGAGGGGGAGGCGCCGCCTCGGGGGGACTTCCTGCGACAGGTCGCCTGGTACGTGCCGAACAGCGAGGTCCGCTCGCGTCTGTGGCTCGCCGCGGACTTCCCGGAGCGGACGTCGATCCGCCACGCGGCGTCCGTCCTGGGCTCGGGGACCGACCTCTCGGCCCAGGACACGGTCCCGTTCGCCCTGTGGTCGGCGGCCGGGCACCTGGACGACCTGCCCGAGGCGTTGTGGCAGACGGTCGGGGGGTGGGGGGACCGGGACACGACGTGCGCGATAGCGGGCGGTGTCGTCGCCGCTCGGACGGGGACGGGGGCTGTCCCGACGGCTTGGCGACAGGCCTGCGAGGAGATTCCCGCGTGGGGCGACTTCAGGGGCGGCCGGATCGGAGACGGGTGAGGAGGGCGGCGAGGGTGGTGGGGGTGAGGGGGAGTATTCGGGTGGGTTCGTCGCTTTCGCGGAGGAGAAGGCCGGTTTCGGTGGCGGCGAGTTCGACGCACTCGTTGCCGTCGGCGCCGCCGGACAATGAGGACTTCTGCCACTGAGTCACAGCTGTCCCGTCCCGTCCGCGCACAGGCGCTGGAGAAGCGCAGCAAGGCTGCTGGGAGCAATGGGGAGTATTCGAGCCGGGTCGTCGCTCTCACGGAGGAGCAACGAGCGGTCGCTGCGAGCGAGTTCGACGCACTCGTTACCGGCGGCGCCACCGGAGAACGAGGACTTCTGCCAGTTGAGGGGTAGCGTCATGGCTGCCTCACAATTCCTTCGCCAAGCGGTGGATGAAGTCACGGGACTTCACTGGGTCGAGCGACACAGACTCCACTTTACGAAAAAGTGTTCGCATGGCGAGGAGTTGGTCTGCGTCATCCAGGAAGGCGCTGCCGTACGGTGTGTCGCGCTGAACGGTGTCCAGGGCGGAAACCTCCCCGCCCGCGTAGAGCAACGCCGCGCTCGCACCGGCGAACCCGTCGGTGTCGAATGGGATGACGCGGACGGTCACGTTCGGGCGCTCCGACTGCCGGAGTACTTCGTCCAGTTGAGCCAGTGCCGCACGGCGGTCCGCCACGCGTGTGCGCAGCACAGACTCGTGCACCACCGCCTCGTACTCGACGGCTCGGTCACCAGTCAGTACGTTCCTTCGCCGCATCCGGTGCTCGATCTGGGCCTCCAGCTCGCTGTCTGGAAGGTGCGGTACCCAGTATGCGAACACTGCGCGGGCGTAGTCCTCGGTCTGAAGCAGTCCCGGCACATGTGCCGTGCCGATGACCTGGAGGAACCGTGCGTGATGTTCCAGTTCCGCGAGATCCAGGAACTCAGGGCGCAATACCCCCCGGTACTCCTCCCACCAGCCACGCGTGCGGTCGACGGCCATGGCCGCGAGAGCGTCGATCAACGCCTCGTCTCCGCAGCCGTAGAGGGCCGCGAGCTTGCGTAGGCGCTCTTCGCTCACACCCGAGAGGCCGGCTTCCACCTGGCTCATTTGTGCCGAGGTCGAAGAGAGGAGCCGCACAACCTCGCGGGCCGACAGCCCGGCCGTCACCCGCAACTTGCGGAGCTCGGTTCCGAGCCGTACCTGCCGGGCAGTGGGCTGACTCCTCGGCGCCATCGTTTTCCCTTCAACAACGCTGTTCACGAGCCCGGTTGGGGTTCCCGTTCGGGTGTCAGGTTACGCGAGCAGCTTGCGCGAGGAGAAATCTCTCCTCTACTTTCGGTGACGCGACGCACACCCTGCGAAACCGGACCCCGGAAGCGCACCGCCCCGTCATGCCACGACGGCGGCGACGGAGCCACGGGCCCCCCACCACTCCCCTCGACCGAACAGGACTTCCCCATGCCCGAATCCGAAGCGGCCCCCGACATCTGGGAGTACATCCTCTACATCCCCAACGACCCCCGAGCCGTCCGCATCTGCCGGCAGACCCTCCGTGCCGTCCTCGCCGCCCACGGCTTTCCGCACCTCACCGACGCCGCCGAACTGCTGGCCACCGAGCTGATCACCAACGCCGTGCAGCACACCAAGGGCCCCGCCGCCATAAAGCTCCGCGCGGAACACCGCACCCTCCGCATCGGCGTCTGGGACAACGACCCGACCCCGCCCCGCCCCTCGCGCGACACCTCATGGGACGCGGAGGCGGGCCGAGGGCTGGCGCTCGTACGGGACTGCTCGGACCGATGGGGCTGGGTTCAGCAGCCGGACCACAAGAACATCATCGGCACCGGCAAATACATCTGGTGCGACCTGATCAGCGTCGCGGCGTGAACGTTCCTTCGCCCCTCGAAAGAGTGAACGCCCCAAAATCGCCCGACAATCGGCTCCTTGATCGACCTAGGTTGCGCACATGGTCACATCAACGCACGAGGCGTCCCACCGACTCTTCCAGGAACACCCGGAGGCCCTCGCCCATGTTTTCGAGGCGCTGGGAATTCCACCGCCGTCGAAATCGGATTTCGGCACCCTCTCCCCGGACACGACGGAGATCCAGCCGCTGGAACGCCGTGTCGACACGGTGCTCAAGTTCGAGCCGGAGATGGGTGAGAGCTTCCTGCTCGCCATCGAGGCGCAGACGAAGCCGCACCCGGAGAAGGGGAAGAGCTGGGCTTATTACGTGGCTCACCTGCGGGCGAAGTACGACATGCCGGTGCTGCTGGTGGCGGTCTGCAGGGACCGACCCACAGCGAAATGGGCGGCCGGTCCCTTCGAGTGCGCGGTGGGCCCGTGGACGACGCAGATCACGCGTCCGTTCGTGCTGGGGCCGACCACTGTGCCAGAGATCACGGACGAGGCGACGGTCGCCCGAAACCCGGCGGTCGCGACGCTCTCGGCCATCGTTCATAGCGAGAACCGGCGAGCAACCGCCATACTCGAAGTGCTGGCCCGCGGCCTTCTGTCCCTCGACCCACTCATCACGGCCTACTGGACCGAACGCGTCGAAGTCGGTCTGGAGAACACTCCGATCAGGGAGAAATGGAAGACCATGATGGACACCCTCGTCACCCACTTCCCCGGCCATCGGACGATGTTCGAGGAGAAATATCTGAAGGGTAAGGCCGAAGAAGGCGCCTTGCTGATCCTCCGCGTGCTGGACAAGCACGGCATCGAGGTTCCCGACGGCGTCCGTGAGCGCATCACCTCGTGTGCAGACCTCGACACCCTCACCGTCTGGTTCGACCGTTCCCTGTCTGCTGTCAGCGCGGAGGACCTGTTCACCGACGACTCGGACGACCCTGTGGATGACGGGGCGTATCAAGCGGCCATGGTCCGAGGGGAAGCCCGAGGCGCGGCCGCAGGGGTTCTGCGCGTCCTGGAGGTACGGGGCCTCGCGATCTCCGAGCATGTCCGCGAGCGCATCACCACCTGCACGGACCTCGACCGTGTCGACGACTGGCTCGAACGGGCCGGCACGGTGGAGAAGGCCGAGGAGTTGTTCGACGAGGCCTGAGACGGTCAAGCCCGCCCCTGTGTCAGCGCGCCGTAGTCGCGAGGGCAGGGGCGGCAGTCGAGTCGAGGCCCAACCCCGCGCGGGCCACCCGGAGGTGGTCCAGGCCCTCCCTCGCCAACCGGGTCACCTCCGCGTACTCCGCCGCCGTGCGGGCCGTAGCCAGGCGGGTCCGTGCCTCGCGTTGGCATTCCGCCGCCCGGGTCAGGGCGCGGTCCGTGTCGGCGTTGGCGGAGGACCAGGCGCGGGCGTTCGGGGGCACCAGGCCGCCCGTCAGGCGGACCAGGGCGTGGTTGGCCTCCGCTTCCGCGTCCAGGTCGGACGGGGGGCGGTTCCGGCGGGAGCGGCGTTGGGCCAGGACGCACGCCGTGGCGCCGATGATCAGCAGTACCGAGAGCGCGATCGTGAAAACCATGGCCCGTTCCTCCCTTGTCCGCCGACCCTCGTCGGCTCCCTCCTCCTCTATGAGAAGACAGCCCGCTGTGATCGCCCCTCGGGATTCCTGTGTGACGGCGGTGAGGTTTCCAAGGGGGCGGACAAGACGGGCGGATGGAGAAGAAGGGCAGGCCCGGTCACTGCCGGCCGGCGTCAGCGGCAGTGACCGGGGGACGAGGGGACGTCAGGTCGCCGAGGGGGAGGCCGACGCGCTCGGCTCGGGCGGGGCGCCCTGGCCGTCGTTGGTCACGGCGGGGTCGACGCCTACGGTCAGCGTCGCGCGTACGCCCTTGGTGATGTCGCGCTTGTCGTAGCGGAGCTTGAGCAGGCCGCCCGTCGCGCCGCTCTGGTCGTAGATCGTGTCCTCGGTCAGCAGGGTGCGCTCCGCTGTGTTCGAGGCGTACGGCTCCACGGTCTCCGTGGCCACGACCGACTCCTCGTCGAAGAAGAACTGGCCGGTGTGGCAGGTGTGGCCGCCCTCGTAGCCGGCGTCGGTCCACTCGCCGTCCACGTGCACCTTGGTGTGGATGTGGACGCAGCGGCCCCGGTACCAGCCGGGGAAGACCGTCTTGAAGGAGACGTGGCCGTGGCGGTCCGTCTTCCAGGTGCCTCGGAGGTAGCGGGTGTCGTCGGTCGGCTCCTGGTGGCCGCCCGGGTTGCCCGACGGCGGCGCGCCCGTGGGGACGTCGGTCGGGGTGCCGGTGGGGGGCTCGCCCGTGGGGGCCGGGCCGCCGCCTCCGCCTCCGTTGCCCATGTCCTCGTAGCCCGAGTAGACGCCCACCGCGTCGCAGTGCCAGATGTCGACGGCCGCGTTCCGGATGGGCCGGCAGGTCTCGGAGTCGATCACCTTGAGGCTGAGGAGGAGGGGGATGCCCTCGCGGTCCTCGGTGACGTCCCGGCGGATCTTGTCGGCGTCGATGTAGTAGGGGCCCTCGACCGTCTCCGAGGTGAGGACGTAGCAGTCCTCCGGCAGGCCGCCGGGCCTCCCGCCCTTCGGGTCCGGGGTTCTCTCTCCGGCCACCGCGTCGACCGCGAGCGCGCCGCCGCCGAGTCCCGCCACGGCGAGCGCGCCCGCGCTCACCGCGACGACCCGACGGCGCGTCAGATCACTTGTATCTTGCGTCAGTTGGGGTTCCTGGTGCTCAGCTGTCATGCGCATGGAAGCTAGGTGTGAAGCCTGTCAGAGAGCTGAGAAAACGGCCCCCTTTCGCGCCTCGGGCGAAAGGGGGCCGGAAATCGACCTACCGGGCCGGTACTCGGATCAGCTGGTGCCGTCGTTCGTCGCGTCGGGGTCGACCCCGACGGTGATCGAGGCCGTCACGCCCTTGGCGATGTCGTTCTTGTTGTACTTCAGCTTGAGCAGGCCGCCCGCCGTGCCGCTCTGGTCGTAGATGGTGTCCTCGGTGAGCAGGGTGCGGGTGGTGGTGCTCGTCGAGTACGGCTCGACCTCCTCCGTCAGGAGCACGGTCTCCTCGTCGAAGAAGAACTGGCCGGTGTGGCAGGCGTGCCCGCCCTCGTAGCCGGCGTCGGTCCACTCGCCGTCCACGTGGACCTTGGTGTGGATGTGGACGCAGCGGCCCTGGTACCAGCCGGGGAAGATCGTCGTGAAGGTGACACAGCCCTTCTTGTTCGTCTTCGCGGTGCCGCGCAGGTAGCGGGTGTCGCTGGTGGGCTCCTCGTGGCCGCCGCCACCGCCGCCGGACGGGGGCTCACCGGTGGGCGTGCCGGTCGGGACGTCCGTGGGGGTGCCGGAGGGTGCGTCGGTGGGGGCGGTGCCGCCGCCCTCGGAGAAGCTCTCGTAGCCCGAGTAGTAGCCGAGCGCGTCGCAGTGCCAGATGTCCACGGCCGCGTTCGCCACCGGCTTGCAGGTCTCGGAGTCGATCACCTTGAGCTTGAGGGTCAGGGGGATGCCCTCCTTGTCCTCGGTGATGTCCGTGCGGAGCTTGTCCGCGTCGATGTAGTACGGCCCCTCGGTGGTCTCCGAGGTGAGCTTGTAGCAGACCTCCGCCGTGCTCGACGCGGAGGCTGAGGCGGACTCGGACGCCGCGTCCGTCGCCTCATCGGCGGAGGCGGTCATGGCGAGCGCCCCGGCCGCGCCGACGCCGACCACGGCCGCGCCGCCCGCGACGACGACCTTACGGCGCGTCATGTTCCGCTTGTGCGCGGGACCTTCGGGCCTGTTGTCGGTCTGGTTCTCGGGCAGGTTCTCTTCGGTGTTTCCCGTCATGCCCCGGACGGTAGGTAAGAAGGCTGTTCCTACCCTCGGTGACGACTGTGGGTTCCTGAGAAACCTGAAGTCTTCGGCCACCGACCGGCGACCGACCGGCCACCGACCGGCCACCGAAACGGAAAAGGGGCGGGAAACCGACCTCGGTTCCCGCCCCTTTTCAGCCACGCTACTTCGGCTGCGGCTTGCGCACCGTCAGGTGCAGCTCCTTCAGCCGGGCCTCCTCCAGCTCCGTCGGCGCGCCCATCATCAGGTCCTGGGCGTTGCCGTTGAGCGGGAACGCGATCGTCTCGCGGATGTTCGGCTCGTCCGCGAGGAGCATGACGATGCGGTCCACGCCGGGGGCGATACCGCCGTGCGGCGGGGCGCCGAAGCGGAACGCGCGCAGCATGCCCGCGAACTTCTCCTCGACGGTCTCCCGGTCGTAACCGGCGATCTCGAACGCCTTGAGCATGATCTCCGGCTCGTGGTTCCGGATCGCGCCGGAGGACAGCTCGACGCCGTTGCAGACGATGTCGTACTGCCAGCCCAGGATGTCCAGCGGGTCCTGGGTCTCCAGTGCCTCGAGGCCACCCTGCGGCATGGAGAACGGGTTGTGCGAGAAGTCGATCGCGCCGGTGTCCTCGTCCTTCTCGTACATCGGGAAGTCGACGATCCAGCAGAAGCGGAAGACGCCCTCCTCGAAGTGGCCGGCCCGCTTGGCGGCCTCGACGCGCACCGCGCCCATGATCTTCGAGACCTCGTCGAACTCGCCCGCGCCGAAGAAGATCGCGTGACCGGCGGCGAGCGACAGCCGCTTGGTCAGCTCGGCGACGTTCTCCTCGGTGAGGAACTTCGCGATCGGGCCGGTGAGCGAGCCGTCCTCGCCGACGCGCACCCAGGCCAGGCCCTTCGCGCCCTGCGAGATCGCGTACTCGCCGAGCTGATCGAAGAACTTGCGGGGCTGGGCGGAGACGTCCGGCACCGGAAGCGCGCGTACGTGCTTGCCGGCGAAGGCCTTGAACTCGGAGCCCTCGAAGACGTCGGTGATGTCGACGAGCTCCAGCTGGGCCCGCAGGTCCGGCTTGTCGGAGCCGTACTTCAGCATCGCCTCGCGGAAGGGGATGCGCGGGAAGGGCGAGGTGACGTGCCGGCCGCCGCCGAACTCCTCGAACAGCTCGGTCATCAGCTGCTCGATCGGGCGGAAGACGTCCTCCTGCTCGACGAAGCTCATCTCGACGTCGAGCTGGTAGAACTCGCCCGGCGAACGGTCCGCGCGCGCGTCCTCGTCACGGAAGCAGGGCGCGATCTGGAAGTAGCGGTCGAAGCCGGAGATCATCAGCAGCTGCTTGAACTGCTGCGGCGCCTGCGGCAGCGCGTAGAACTTGCCCGGGTTGAGGCGGGAGGGGACCACGAAGTCACGGGCGCCCTCGGGGGAGGTCGCCGACAGGATCGGGGTCGCCATCTCGTTGAAGCCCAGCGCCGTCATCTTGTGACGGATCGCCGAGATGACCGCCGTACGCAGCATGATGTTGCGGTGCATGCGCTCGCGGCGCAGGTCCAGGAAGCGGTACTCCAGGCGCCGCTCCTCGTTCACCCCGTCCTCGGTGTTGATCGTGAAGGGCAGCGGGGCGGCGGCGCCGAGCAGCTCGACCTCGCCGACCTCGACCTCGATCTCACCGGTGGGCAGGTCCGCGTTCACGTTCTCGGCGCCGCGCGAGACGACCTTGCCGTCGACGCGGACCGTCGACTCCTTGCTGACCTTGTCCAGGGCCTCGTACGCGGCCGTGCCCGGACGGGCGACGAGCTGCGTGATGCCGTAGTGGTCGCGCAGATCGATGAAGAGGATGCCGCCCAGGTCGCGCCGATTGTGCAGCCAGCCACTCAGCCGGACGTCGGTGCCGACGTCAGTGGAGCGGAGCTCGCCGCAGGTGTGGGACCTGTACCGATGCATCGTCGTTCATCCAGCCTTCGCGGATAGGGGGCACGTGGGGCACGTTTCACGTGAAACAAACCCCAGGGTACCGGGCAGCCCAAGATCGCCTCCCCTCAATAGCGTCGGTGATGATCACCCTCGGGTTGCGAACCGCTCATCGGTGGCACCTTTCGACGCCGTCTTCTTAGAGTGGGGCAATGCGCGCTGGCGAGCCTCTGCCCGCCGTGGGGGAGGTTCTCGCCTCCCTCGCGACCGGCCTGTGGCACTGGAGTACGGCCACCGGGCAGGTCACGGTCGACGCCGAGGCCGCCCGGCTGCTCGGGCTGCCCGCCGAGGGGACGGTCCTCAGCGAGGCACAGACCCGGGCCCGGCTGCACCCCGTCGACTGGAACGAGATCACCGGGGTGGTGCAGCTCGCCGTCGCCGAGGGCACCCTCGCCGAGGTCCGCATCCGGATCATGGACGAGCAGGGCCGGATCATCCGCGTGGTCCGCAGCCGCTCCAAGCCGTCCTTCGACCCCGAGGAGCGGGCCTACGAGCTGATCGGCACCCTCCAGGAGGTCACCGAGCCCCGCCCGGGCACCCCCGCCGGACGCACCGCCGTCACCGGTGACTGGCGGCGCTCACGGGAGGCGTTCCTGCTGGACGCGGGCCGGGCGCTGGCGGAGGCGCGGTCCACGGAGGAGGTGCTGCGGGTGGCGGCGGGCCTGGCGATGCCGGGGTTCTCTCCGGACGGGCTCGCCGTCTTCGGGGTCGACGGCGACCGGCTGACGATCATCGGCCACCACGGGCAGCTGCCCGGCGACGAGGGCCCCTTCACCCATATGTCCGTGGACACGGACTATCCGGCCGCCGAGGTCGTCCGCACCGGCCGGGCCGTCTATCTCTCCTCGCCCGGCCAGTACAAGGAGCGCTACCCCCTCACCTGGCCGCTCGCCGCGCACTTCGGCCGGGAGTCCTGGGCGTTCGTGCCGCTGACCGTCGCCGGGCGGACCATGGGCGCCTGGATGGCCGCCTTCACGCACCCCGTGGCCTTCACCCCCGACGAGCGGTCCGTCCTCACCACCGTCGCCCGCATGCTTGCCCAGGCCCTCACCCGCGCGGGCGCCGCCGAGACGCAGCGCGAGCTGACCGACGGCCTCCAGCGCTCCATGCTGCCCACGCTCGGCCCCGAGATACCGGGGATGACCCTCGCCGCCCGCTACATACCGACCGGCGGCGGCCTCCAGGTCGGCGGCGACTGGTACGACATGATCCCGCTGCCTGGGGGCACCTCCCGGACGGAGTCCGGGGGAGGGAGGTTCGCGCTGGTCATCGGGGACGTCCAGGGGCACGACGTGCGTGCCGCCGGGCTCATGGGCCAGCTCCGGATCGCCCTGCGCGCCTACGCCGCCGAGGGCCACCGCCCCGACGCCGTCCTCTCCCGCGCCTCCGGCTTCCTGCACGGCATCAACCAGGCCGAGAACGACACCGACCTGCGCTTCGCGACCTGCCTGTACATCGAGGTCGACCCGGTGACCGGCGTGCTGGAGACGGCCCGGGCCGGGCATCTCGATCCGGCGGTGCGGATGGCCGACGGCACGGTCATGGTCCGCGCCACCGCCGGCGGTCTCCCCCTCGGTATCGACCCCGCCGCCGACTACCCCACCACCCGGCTCGTCCTGGAGCCCGGCGAGGCGCTCATGCTCTGCACTGACGGTCTGCTGGAGACCGGCGGTCACGACCTCGACACCGGCTGGAGCCGCGTCCGCGCGATCCTGGAGGGCCACGAGGGAAACCTGGAGGAACTGGCCGACGCTCTCGTCCAGGCCGTGCACGGCCCGTCCTCCCACCACACCCCCGGCCCGCTCGCCGACCGCCGCGGCGACGACATCGCCGTCCTCCTCCTCTCCCGGCACGGCGCGGACGGGGGCTGCGGTCCGGCCGCCGCCCCCGTCCGCACCCCGGTCCGCCGCACCATGCTGACCGTCGCCCAGGCCGAGCCCGAACGCATCGCGGTCGGCCGCCAGCAGCTGCGCGAGCTGCTCCACGACTGGCCGAGCGACGACCAGATCGACTCCGCGGTCCTGCTCCTCTCCGAGACCCTGACCAACGTCCTCGTCCACACCGACGCCGACGCCCTCCTGGTCGCCGAGGTCACCGGCACCCCCGGCGAACGCCGTATCCGTGTCGAGGTCACCGACTCCGGCGACGACCTCCCCCACCGCCGCCACCCCGGCGAACTTGCCTCCTCCGGCCGCGGCCTGGTCCTCATCGAACTCCTCGCGGACACCTGGGGGGTGGCCCCGCGCGGCGAGGGCAAGACGATCTGGTTCGAGCTCTACGAGGCCGACGGCCCCGGCGTGCCGTAACGCGTCCGCAGTTCGCTCAGCACCCCGAACCCCGCCGCCGTCAGCGGTACGGCGAGAAGCATGCCGAGGATGCCGGCCACCGAGGCGCCGGCGGTGATGGCGAGCATGACGGCGGCGGGGTGCATCTGGACGGTGCGGCTCTGGATGGCGGGCTGCAGGACATGGCCCTCCAGGACCTGCACGGCGAGGACGACCCCCAGCGCCCACAGAGCGATGACGACACCCCGGTCGGCGAGCGCGACGAGGACGGCGACCGCGCCCGAGATGAAGGCGCCCAGGTAGGGGATGTAGGCGCCGACGAAGACGAGGGCGCCGAGGCCCGGGGCGCCCGGGACGTCCAGGATCAGCAGACCGACCGTGATGCACAGGGCGTCGATGAGCGCGATCAGGGTGGTCCCCCGCATGAAGCCCTCCACGGCCGCGAAGGCCCGCCGGCTCATCGCCTCCAGGGTGTCCCCGGTACCACCCGGGGCCACCGAGCGCAGGGCGTCCGCGGCCCGGTGCGAGTCGCGCAGGAAGAAGAAGACCAGCAGCAGCGCGAGGACGGCCATGGCGATGGACTCGCCCACGACACTCACCCCGCTGATCACATTGGAGGCCGCCGTCCCGCCGAACTTCGACAGCAGGTCCCCGGAGTTCGAGGCGAGGTCGTCCAGCGAGGTCCCGGCCGCCCCGAAGCGGTCGGCGAGGCTCTCCGCCGCGTTCTTCAGGGAGGCGACGATCTGGTCCCCGTTGTCGATCAGCGCGGCGACCACCACGTACACCGCGCCGCCGACGACCGCGACGACGGCCACACAGGTCAGCCCCGCCGCCATCGACCGCGGCATCCGCGCCTTCACCAGCCGCTTGTACAGCGGCCTGAGCAGCGCGGTCCCGAGCAGCGCGAGCAGCACCGGGGTGACGGCCGTACGGAACGTCGCGCACAGCCGGATCCCGACGTACGCCACGCCCGCGACGAGCAGGATCACCGCACACCAGGCGGCGAGCCGGCGGACGGGCACGGGGAGCAGCTGCACACGTCCAGCGGAGCACGGCCCGGCCGGGTTGTCCTGCGCGGACTACCCGGCCGGGTGACGTGCCGTCACTCGGGCGCCGGGATCCCTCAGGACGGGGAGGCCATGCGTGGACGAGCGAGTGGACTCCGTCGCCGGGGCTTTTCCCGCGCTTTGTCGGCGGGTTCCCCGTTCTTTCCCCGTTCTTTCCCCGTACTTCTCAAAGTCGCTTAAGGAATCACCAAGGGAGTTCACAGGCGGCTGTCCGATCGTCGGGGCATGGGCACCCAATCGCTCCTCGTCGCCACGGACCTGGCCGCCATCACCGTGCTGGCCTTCGCCGTGTACTTCCCCCGCCATCACCGCCGGGACCTGGTCACCGCGTTCCTCGGGATCAACGTCGGGGTGCTCGCCGTCGCGATGACGCTGAGTCAGGCCGCGGTGGGGATCGGCCTCGGCATGGGCCTGTTCGGCGTGCTGTCGATCATCCGCCTGCGGTCGTACGAGATCGCCCAGCACGAGATCGCCTACTACTTCGCGGCCCTCGCGATCGGCCTGCTCAACGGCATCCCCGAGGAGACGTCCGGGCTCCCGGTCGCGCTGACCGCGCTGCTCGTCGGCACGCTGTACGTCGCCGACCACCCCCGCCTCTTCGCCCGGCACCGCACCCGCAGCCTGCGCCTGGACTCCGCGCACACCGACGAGGCCGCCCTGCGCGCCCACCTGGAGATGCTGCTCGGCGGGCGGGTGGTGAACCTGTCGGTCAAGGGCGTCGACCTCGTCAACGACACCACCCAGGTCGAGGTCCGCTACGTCGTCGACAGCGAGGTGCCCGCGCCGCGCGCCAAGGTCCCGGCATGACCGCCCTCGACTCCCTCGGCGCGGCCGTCGGCACCCTTCGCCCGGTCGGACTCGACGAACTCGTGGCCCGCGCCGAGCTGTTGACCCGCGTCGACCGCAAGTACGTGCTGCCGCTCGCCGACCTGCCCTTCCTGCTCGGCGGACTCGGCGGGCTTGGCGCGGACGTACGGGTCCTGGAGATCGACGGCGGACGGGACTTCGGCTACCGCTCGCTCTACCACGACACCCCGCGCCTCGACGCCTACCTGGGCGCCGCCCGCTCCCGCCGGCGCCGCTTCAAGCTCCGCGTCCGCAGCTACCTCGACTCGGAGCTGGACTTCCTGGAGGTCAAGACGCGGGGCCCGCGCGGCACCACGGTCAAACAGCGGATCCCGTACGACGGTGACGACCGCCTTCTCGACCCGGCCGGCCGCGCCTTCGTGGACGCCGTCCTCACCGGCGCCCGCATCGACCCGCGGGACCTGCGTTTCCGGCCCGCGCTGACGACGACGTACCGCCGCACGACCCTGCTGCTGCCCGGCGACGGCAGCCGGATGACGGTGGACACCGGGCTGGTCTGGGCGCTGCCCGACGGGTCGCGGGTGCTGTCCGCCGGGGACCGGGCCGTCGTCGAGACGAAGGCAGGACGGGCCGGGTCCGGCGCCGACCGGCTGCTGTGGTCGCTGGGCCACCGGCCCTGCACGGTCTCCAAGTACGGCACCGGCCTCGCCGCCCTGCGCCCCGAACTGCCCGCCCACCGCTGGCTGCCGGTCCTGCGCCGGCACTTCCCCACCGCACTCGACGGGAGCCCCGCATGAGCATCGGAACCACGGTACGGCGCAGGCTCGCCGCCGCCCTCACCGGCGTCGCCCTGGCCGCGGCGGCCCTGACCGGCTGTTCCTCGGACGCGACGCAGGAGACGGCCGACAGCTCGGCGTCGGCCAGTGCGGGGACCGCCGTGGAGGGCGCGCAGAGCGCCGCCACGGTCCTCGCCGCCGACAAGAAGGCCCATGATGCCGACCTCGGCGAGGACACCTCGGACGCCGTGGAGATCACGCTCGACGGGGACTCCGCCACCGTGAAGGGCGAGGGGGCCACCGTGAAGGGGGCGACCGTCACCATCACCGCCGGCGGCACCTACCGGATCTCCGGCACCCTCACCGACGGGCAGATCGTCGTCGACGCGCCCGACGCGACCGTACGGCTCGTGCTCGACGGGGCGAAGATCTCCAGCTCCACCGGGGCGGCCCTCGCGGCCACCGACGTGGACGCGCTGGTCGTCGTCCTCGCCGACGGCAGCGCCAACTCCCTCTCCGACGCCAAGTCCTACGCCGAGGACGCCGAGGTGAACGCCGCCCTGTTCAGCGCCGGTGACCTGACCGTCGGGGGCGGCGGCACGCTCACCGTGCAGGGGAACGGCAACGACGGCATCGTGAGCAAGGACGGGCTGGTCCTCGCCTCCGGGACGGTACGGGTCACCGCCGCCGACGACGGAGTGCGGGGCAAGGACTACCTGGTCGTCCAGGACGGCGAGCTGACCGTCGACGCGGGCGGCGACGGGCTGAAGTCCGACAACGAGGACGACGAGGACTCCGGGTACGTGTCGGTGACGGGCGGCACCGTCGACGTCACCGCGCAGGGCGACGGCGTCGCCGCGGCCACCGACCTCGTCGTCACGGGCAGCCGGCTGACCGTCGGCAGCGGCGGCGGAAGCGGCTCGGAGCCGGCCGAGGACACCTCCGCGAAGGGGCTGAAGGCCGGGGTCATCACCGTCCTGGAGGGCGGCACGGTCGCCGTCGACTCCGCCGACGACGCGGTGCACAGCGACGGCGCGGTCCACTTCGCCGGAGCCACCGTGACCGCCGCGAGCGGGGACGACGGGGTGCACGCGGAGGGCGACCTCGTCATCGACGACGGCACGGTGAAGGTCACCAAGGCGGAGGAGGGCCTGGAGGGCAAGGACATCACTGTGGCCGGCGGCTCGGTGTCGATCGTCGCGAGCGACGACGGCATCAACGCCAGCGGAAGCAGCGCGAGTTCCGAAGGAGGCGGGGGCGGGCCCGGCGGCGGACCCGGTGGCGGCGGCGGTGGTGAGAGCGTCGGCGACTACAAGCTGACCGTCTCCGGCGGCACCCTCGTCGTCGACTCCGAGGGCGACGGCCTCGACTCCAACGGCACCGCCGAGATCACCGGCGGCACGATCGTCGTCAACGGCCCCCAGCAGGGCGGCAACGGCGCCCTCGACGTCAACGGCACCTTCACCGTCAGCGGCGGCACGCTGCTCGCGGCGGGCAGCGCGGGCATGGCCGTCGCCCCCGACGAGGACTCCGACCAGGGCTGGCTGTCGGCCACCCTCGACTCCTCCGTCCCGGCGGGTACGACCCTGCACGTCGTCGACGCCGACGGCAAGGTCGTCGCCACGTACGTCACGGCCAAGCAGATCCAGAACGTCGTCTACTCGTCGTCCGCGATCAAGTCCGGTGAGTCCTACCGGATCTACTCGGGCGGCTCGACCTCCGCCACCGACGGCACGGGCGGCCTCTACACCCGCTCCGGCACGCTCGGCTCGGCCGAGGAGATCGCCACGGTCACGGCGGGGGACGCGCCGGAGGGCGGCGGCGGCTTCGGCGGCGGCGGGCCGGGCGGGGGCCGCGGCTGACCGGCCGACCATTGGTGATCGAGTCTCAGCGACACGCCGCGTACACGGCGTGTCGCTGAGACCGAGCGCACACTTTGCTCGTCAGAACAGGCCCTTGGCGCGGTTGAAGCCGGTGCCGATCTTGACGCGGGTGCCGTACGAACCCTTGCCGTCGCCCGACTGGCGGTAGAGGTTGCCGGAGGTGTCGCGGGCGATCAGGTCGCTCTTGCCGTCGGCGGTGATGTCGCCGACGCCGATCACCACGTTGTAGGAGCCGCCCCAGCGACTGGCGATCTTGACACGGCCGGCGAAGGTGCCGTTGCCCTTGCCGTAGTAGCGGTACAGGTTGTTGGAGGTGTCCTGGGCGATCAGGTCGCCGATGCCGTCGCCGTTGAGGTCCCCGGCGCCGACGACCTTCTTGTACGTCTTCCAGTTGGCGTACAGCTTCACGCGCGCGGAGAGGGTGCCGGTGCTGGTGCCCTTGTAGAGGTAGACCGCGCCGGTGGAGGCGTTGCGGGCGATCAGGTCGGGGCGGCCGTCCTTGGTGACGTCACCGGGGTGGGTCAGGACGTCGTACTGCTTCCAGCCGGTCCTGGAGACCGTCTTGTACGGCGTACCGGCGGCCGACGGCTCGTTGCCGCAGCCCGGCCGGTAGGCGCGCAGGGCGTCGCCGACGCGGACGAGGAAGTCGTTGCAGCGGTCGCCGCTGAGGTCGCCGAACGGCACCGCCTTGATGCTCGTCGACCAGCCGCCGCCGATCTCGCCCCCCGTCAGAGCGCCGCGGCCGGTGCCCAGGAGCCACTGGAGCCTGCCCGAGGTGTCGAGGTGGAGCAGGTCGCCGAAGCCGTCGGAGACGATGTCGACGCCGCCGCCGAAGTCGCGGAAGGCCGGGCTGCCGCCGGCCACCGCGATGGTGCCGGTCCCGAGCGTCGACGGGGTGCCGGAGCCGTACTGGACGGCCTTCAGCGTCCAGGTGAGCCTGCCGTTGACGGTGATCGCGCCGGTGGTGGTGCGGCCGTTCCAGACCGGGGCGACCGTGGTGGCGGAGCCGGGGTTGCCGGTGAGGGTGCGGACGGTCCGCCCCGCGGTGTCCTTGAGTGTGAGCGTCCAGGAGGCGACGGCGGAGTTGGTGGTCCAGGAAGGCTTCCAGGCGGCGCTGGAGGAGGTGGTGCCGTTCAGGAACACCCTCTCCGGGACCGTGCTGTCCGTCACCTTGAGGGTGGGCCAGGCCATGGTGGAGGCCAGCACCTCTGTGTCGTACGCGTTGCTGTACGACGCCCCCCAGACCGCGGTGGCGGAGCCGACGGCGTCCGCCGCGATCTCGACGTGCACCGACCGTCCGCCGCCCACCCGGCGCGCGGACGTCCACTCTCCGCCGGTCAGGGTGGACTCCCACACGGACTGGTGCTGCTGGTCGGCGTCGAGCTCGGGCCACAGCACATGGACCGAGCCGTCGGGGGCGATGACCGCGTCCGACGTGTACTGGGCGTCACCGGAGGACAGCGTTTTGGACGCCGACCAGGTGCCGCCGGTGCTGTCGAAGGTCGTGGTCCGTACGTCGTTCGCGCCCGTGGCGCGGTCGGTCCAGACGAGGGTGACATCGCCGTCGGGCCCGACCAGCGGCTCCGGAACCTCGGCGGGGTCGCCGACGGCGGTCGCGGCGGTCCGCGGTTCGCCCCACGCGGAGGCCGCGTCGGCGCGCCGCATGATCTGGAAGGTGCCGTTCGCGTCCTGCCACACCAGGTGCACCGAGCCGTCCGGGGCGGAGGCCAGCGCGGGAACGTCGGTGCCCGCGGTGATCTCCTGCGGGGTCGGCCAGCTGTAGGTGTCGAACGGCCTGGTGTTGGTCATCACCCGGTAGTACTGGGTGTTCACGGCCATCCAGTACGAGACGACGAGCCCGCCCTGTCCGTCGTAGGCGATCTGCGGGTGTCCGACGGTCCCGTAGCCGGAGACACCCGCGTAGGTGGCGGCGTTGCTCACCTGCGCCGGGGTGGACCAGGTGCCGTCCCCGGCCAGGGTGGCGGCGTACGCCTCGCTCCGGCCGGTCCGCCACACGCGCTGGACCCACACGGCGGCGAGCGTCCCGCCCGGCCCCACGGCGAGGTCGGGGGAGTCGAAGTCCGTGCTCTGGTCCGAGGCGATCACCGTGGGCTGCGACCAGGCGGACTGTCCGGCGCCCAGGGTGGCGGAGGCGATGTGGTCGGTCGTGGTCCACACCGCGGCGACCGATCCGTCCGGCCGGGCCGCGAGGCGCGCCTCGCTGACCACCTCGGAGGCCAGGACCCGGGTGGTCCACGTCTCGCTGTTCGCGGGGCGCGTACCCCAGTGGAGGACGCCGGTCGTGTACTGGGTCCAGACGGCCACGGCGGTGCCGTTGTTGGTGATGACGACGTCCTGGACCTCGGACTTGTAGCCGTGCAGCGACACCGGGCTGCTCCACGGCGGCTGCACGGTCGCCGCGGCGGCCGGTACGGCCGGGAGCGTGCTGCCCGCGAGGGCGAGCGAGACGGTGACGAGTGCGGTGGCCGCGGCGCGACGGCGCGACGGCAGCGCTGATCTGCCCATGTGTGTGGATTCCCCTCCCCGTAGGGGCCGTTCGCCCCCCGATGAGGACTTTAGGCGGCTCGTGAGCGAATCGTGAAGGCGTTTGATCAAGTGGTGCGGGGGGTGCGGAAAAATTTCTTCACCCGGCGGCAACTCTTCACGGACCGGCGACCACTGACAGGGCGTAAACCCGCTCCTCCCCGTAAGGAACCCCCGTGGCAGTTGCTTCCCACCGCCGGTCCCTCCGCACCCGTCGCACCCTCGTCGTCTCCGCCGCCGTCGTCGCGGCCGGTGTCGGCGCCGGTGCGATCGTGATGAGCGCGAACGCCGGCACCGTGGACCTGTACCACCAGACGCTCGCCGCGAAGGACGGCTGGGCCTCCTCGGGCACGGGCACCACCGGTGGCACCAAGGCCGACGCCGCGCACACCTTCACCGTCTCCACCCGCGCCGAGCTCGTGAAGGCGCTGGGCTCCGCGTCCGACACCACCCCCCGGATCGTCAAGATCAAGGGCACCATCGACGCCAACACCAACGACGCGGGCAAGAAGCTGACCTGCGCCGACTACGCGTCCGGCACCGGCTACTCGCTGTCCGCCTACCTGAAGGCGTACGACCCGGCCACCTACGGCCGGTCGAAGCTCCCCTCGGGCACGCAGGAGAAGGCCCGCGCGGCCGCCCAGACCAAGCAGGCGAAGAACATCGTCTTCAGGGTGCCCGCCAACACCACGATCGTGGGCGTGCCCGGCACCAACGCCGGCCTCACCGGCGCCATGCTCCAGATCCAGAACGTGGACAACGTCATCGTCCGCAACCTGGCCTTCTCCGCCACCGAGGACTGCTTCCCGCAGTGGGACCCGACCGACGGCGACGACGGCAACTGGAACTCCAACTACGACTCGGTGACCCTGCGCGGCGCCACCCACGTCTGGGCCGACCACAACACCTTCACCGACGCGCCCCACTTCGACAACGTCAACCCGAAGTACTACGGCCGCGAGTACCAGATCCACGACGGCGCCCTCGACATCACCAAGAGCTCGGACCTCGTGACCGTCTCGCGCAACGTGTTCAACTGCCACGACAAGACCATGCTGATCGGCAGCAGCGACAGCGAGCCCAGCGGCAAGCTGCGGGTCTCCATCCACCACAACGTGTGGAAGGGCATCGTCCAGCGCGCCCCGCTGACCCGTGTCGGCCAGGTCCACATCTACAACAACTACTACGACGTCGCGGCCCTCAACGGCTACACGGTGCAGTACAGCATCAACTCCCGCGCCAAGGCCCAGGTCGTCGCCGAGAACAACTACTGGAAGGTCCCGTCGAGTGTGAAGGTCGCCAAGCTGCTGAGCGGCGACGGCACCGGCGCGGTCAAGGGCTCCGGCAACCTCGTCAACGGCACGGTGACCGACCTCGTCGCCGCCTACAACGCCGCGTCCTCCAAGGACCTCAAGACCTCGGTCAACTGGACCCCCACCCTGACCTCGGGCCTGGAGTCCTCCGCGAAGGACCTCCCGACGTCCCTGTCGACGACGACGGGCGCGGGCGTCCTGAAGTAACCCACCGAACGCGCGAGGGCCGGGAACCACGAGCCCCCGGCCCTCGCGTTCGCCTTGCCGCAGCCTACGTGGCCTACTTGGCGACGAACTGCGTGAGGATCGCCTGCACCTCGTAGATGTCCACACCCTTGGTGAAGGTCTTCTCGATCGGCACGGACGTGCCCGAGACCCAGATCTTCAGCTCGGCGTCGAGATCGAAGGTGCCGGCGGTCTCGACCGCGATGGGGGTCCCCCTCTGGGGGAGCGTGATGCTGCGGTAGGGGATGGAGCGGTACTCCACCTTCTTGCCGGTGATCCCCTGCTTGTCGACCAGGATCAGCCGACGGTCGGTGAACAGGATCGTGTCGCGGATCAGCAGATACGCGGCATGCACCCGCTCCCCCTGGCCCAGCAGCCGCGCGTAGTCCTGCTGGGCCGCACCCGCGTCGATCGTGTGCGCGTTCCCGAACAGCGCCATGAAGCCCCCCACCCGTCAGCCGATGTCGTAACCGAGGACGCGGGCGGGGGCCTGGTCAGTCGGTTGCCGGCTGTACTCGGATCATCGACAGGCCGACCCTGACCTTTGCGATGGCGGCGAAGTCGTCGTCCACGTGCAGCAAGGTCAGGCGGTGGTGCTCAGCTGTGAGCGCGATCAGGATGTCGATGGGCGAAGGGCCGCGATGATGTCCGACACTCACCAGATCCCTTTGTACGGCGATGATCTTCGGCCACGGGTCGTCGAGTGCTGGAACCCAGCCGAAGGTATGGCCGAGCATGGTGAAGAATGGTTCGTAGTCGCGGTCGGCGCGAAGACCAGGCATCAGCTCGGCCTCGACCGGCGGGCAGATGGCGACGAGACCACGCGCCACGCGGTCAGGCCAGGGCGCACCGATCTGGCCGCGCAGCAGCCGCCAGACGGCGGATGTGTCAGCGAGGTAGGTCACAGACCGGAACGCTCCCGTTCTTCGAGGACGTCGAAGTCGAGGAACGCGTCGGCGTTCTCCTGAAGCCAGCGCAGGGCTCGCGCCCGGTCGTCCGCGCTGATCGCTGCCGCTATGGTCAGCGCGCGGTTGATGGTGTCCCGCTTGGTCTTGGTGCCGAGCTGCTGCTGGGCGAAGGCCAGCATGTCGTCGTCGATGTCGACCAGGGTCCTGGACATGTGACCTCCCGGGAGGGCTCAGTTGATATATTGCGAATGACAATATATCAACCAACGCCTCGCGGGGCCCGGGAGGAATCCCGGGCCCCTTCTCGTTGCGTGCGTCGCGTTGTGCGGGTCGCCTTACGCGGTCGGCTCGCCGCCGAAGCGCTCCTTGTAGGCGGCCAGGTCGTCGTCCGTGAGCTTGGCGAAGAGGACCGGGGGGACCGTGAAGGGGGTGCCGGCGGGGACGGAGGTGAGGGCCTTCGCCTCGTCCGCGGTGACCCAGACCGCACGCTTTTGATCAGGCACAGTGTCGGTGAGGGAGAAGGCCTCGCGCATGGTCTTCGCCGTCGTCGGGATGAAGGGCTCCGACACCACCGAGTAGAGGTGGATCAGGTTCATCGCGGTGCGGAGGGTGAGGGCCGCGCCCTCCTGGTCGGTCTTGATCTGCAGCCAGGGGGCCTTCTCCTCCAGGTAGGAGTTGCCCGCGGACCACAGGGCGCGCAGGGCGGCGGCCGCCTTGCGGAACTGGAGGGCCTCCAGCTGGGTCTCGTACTCGGCGAGGAGCTCGGCGATCTGCTCGCCCAGCCGCGTCTCCGCCTCGCCGGGGGCGCTGCCCGCCGGGACCTCGTCGCCGAACCGCTTCTTCGAGAAGGACAGGACGCGGTTGACGAAGTTGCCCAGGGTGTCGGCCAGGTCCTTGTTGACCGTGGCCGTGAAGTGCTCCCAGGTGAAGGACGAGTCGTCCGACTCGGGGGCGTTGGCGATGAGGAAGTAGCGCCAGTAGTCGGCCGGGAGGATGTCCAGGGCCTGGTCGGTGAAGACGCCGCGCTTCTGCGAGGTGGAGAACTTGCCGCCGTAGTACGTCAGCCAGTTGAAGGCCTTGACGTAGTCGACCTTCTTCCACGGCTCGCGCACGCCCAGCTCGGTGGCCGGGAACATCACGGTGTGGAAGGGGACGTTGTCCTTGGCCATGAACTCCGTGTAGCGGACGCTCGCATCCGCTTCGTACCACCAGGACTTCCAGTCCCGGTTCTGCGGGTCGAGGTCCGACCACTCCTTCGTCGCGCCGATGTACTCGATCGGCGCGTCGAACCAGACGTAGAAGACCTTGCCCTCGGCGGCCAGCTCCGGCCAGGTGTCGGCCGGGACCGGGACGCCCCAGTCCAGGTCGCGGGTGATGGCGCGGTCGTGCAGCCCCTCGTTCAGCCACTTGCGGGCGATGGAGGAGGCCAGCTGCGGCCAGTCGCCCTCGTGGGCCGACACCCATGCCTCGACCTCGTGCTGGAGCTTGGACTGGAGGAGGAAGAGGTGCTTGGTCTCGCGGACCTCCAGGTCCGTGGAGCCGGAGATGGCGCTGCGCGGGTTGATCAGGTCCGTCGGGTCCAGGACGCGGGTGCAGTTCTCGCACTGGTCGCCGCGGGCCTTGTCGTAGCCGCAGTGGGGGCAGGTGCCCTCGACATAGCGGTCCGGGAGGAAACGGCCGTCGGCGGGGCTGTAGACCTGGCGGATCGCCCGCTCCTCGATGAAGCCGTTCTCGTTGAGGCGGCGGGCGAAGTGCTGGGTGATCTCCACGTTCTGCGGGCTGGAGCTGCGGCCGAAGTAGTCGAACGCCAGCGCGAAGCCGTCGTAGACCGCCTTCTGCGCGTCGTGCGCCTGCGCGCAGAAGTCCGCGACGGGGATGCCCTGCTCCTTCGCGGCCAGCTCGGCGGGGGTGCCGTGCTCGTCCGTGGCGCAGATGTACAGGACGTCGTGGCCGCGCTGGCGGAGGTACCGGGAGTACACGTCCGCCGGGAGCATGGACCCCACCATGTTGCCCAGGTGCTTGATTCCGTTGATGTACGGAAGGGCGCTGGTGATGAGGTGTCGAGCCATCGGGGGCTGCTCCCAGGTCGGATCTGCTGGTGGTTTTACGAACCTTGAAATCGTAGCCGACATGTGTATGCCGCCCGCTTCCCGTTTTACGGGGTGAGAAGCGGGCGGCATGTGGAGTGGTGCGGTGCGGGGCCGTGCGGGGTTACGGGGTTACGGGGGTGGTGTTACGGGCGCCAGTCGATGAGGACGCCGTCGTAGAGCTCCGCGTCCGTGAGCTCCAGGGGGGTCGGGCCCGCGTGGAAGAAGGCCGTGTTCTCGGTCTTCAGCTTGCGGAGGTAGTCGAAGGCCTTGTTGTCGTGCTCACCGAAGGCGACGAAGGAGAAGAACACGGAGGGGTGGCTCTTCGCGGCGTCGGTGAGGGACTGGGTGGCCGGGGTCTTGGCGTCCGGGGCGCCGTCGGTCTGGAAGACGACCAGGGCGGGGGCGGCGGGGGCGTCCGGGGAGTCCGGGGAGTCCGGGGTGGCGTTCTCGTCGTAGTGGGCGAGTACGGCCGCCACGGCGGCGTGGTAGCTCGTACGGCCCATCCGGCCGAGGCCCGCGTGCGCCTCGTCGACGGCGTTCTCGGGGGAGGCGGGGGTGAGGTCCGTGGTGCCGTCGAGTTCGGTCGAGAAGAAGACGACGTGGACGGAGGGGGCCTCGGGGGCGAGGTGGGTGGCGAGGGCCAGGGTCTGGTCGGCGAGGGCCTGGGCGGAGCCGTCCTTGTAGTACGGGCGCATGCTCGCGGAGCGGTCGAGGACGAGGTAGACCTTCGCGCGGGCGGTGGTGAGGCCGGCCTTGGCGAGGGCGAGCGCGGCGGCGTCGTTGGCCACTGGGGCTTGGGCGGTGGGCTCGGCTTCGCCTTCGCCTTCCGTGTTCCCACCCGCACCACCCGTGCGGCTTTCGTCGTCGGCTGCGGGTGGCCCCTGCGGGGCGCCTTCGCCGTCGGCGTCCGCGGCGCCGTTCGCCTCCGGCACGGCGGCAGCGGCGGCGACCGCGAGTGCGGGCTCGGCCTCGGGCGTCTCAGGGGCGGTGACTGCCTCGGGCTCCGCCTCGGGAGCGTTGGTGGTGGCCTCGGGCTGGGCGTCGGCCTCGACGACAGCCTCGGCCTGGGCCTCCGGCTCCGCCGGGGCTGTTTCGGCCTCCGCGGGGGCTTCGGCCGTGGGCTCCGTCTCCGTTTCGGCGGCGGCTTCGGCCGACGCCTCCGCCTCCGCCTCCGGCGCCTCGGCGGCAGCCTCGTCGTCCGCTTCAGGCGCCTCCTCTGTCGCCCTCTCCGGTGCGGTGTCCGCGGCGGTCTCGGTGTCCGCCGATTCCACCGCCGTCTCGGCCACCGGCTCCGGCTCCTCCTCGGTCGCCTCGGCGGCGTCCGCTTCCGGCGCCTCTTCGGTGATCGTCTCCGGTGCGGTGTCCGCGGCGGTCTCGGTGTCCGTCGGCTCCACCGCCGTCTCGGCCACCGGCTCCTCGCCCGTGGTCGTGTCCTCGGTGTCAGCCTTCGCCGCCGTCTCGGCCTCGGGCTCGGGCTCGTCCTCCGCCTTCGGCTCCTCCGGGGCAGCCTCCTCCACGGGGGCCTGCTCGGTCGTCGGCTCCTCCGACTCCGGCTCCACCTCGGACAGGGCCCCGGCCTCAGCCTCGGTCTCGCCCTCGACCTCAGCCTCGACCTCGACCTCGACCTCAACCTCGGCCTCAGCCGACGGCTTCGCCTCGACCTCGGGCTTGTCCTCGACCTTGGCCTCAGCCTCGGCCTCGGCCGACGGCTTCGCCTCGACCTCGGGCTTGTCCTCGACCTTGGCCTCGACCTTGGCCTCAGCCCCAGCCTCAGCCGCCGTCTCGGCCTCGACCTCGGGCTTGTCCTCGGCCTTGGCCTCAGCCCCGGCCTCAGCGGACGGTTCCGCCTCAGCCTCAGCCTCAGCCCCGGCCTCCGTCGGGGCGGTCTCCGTGTCCGGCTCCGCGGAGCGGCTCGGCTTCGGGACCGAGACGTTGTCGAAGGCCGCCGAGACGAGTTCGTGTTCCGAGTCGGTCGCCGGGCGCGGCTCGGGGATCTGGGGGATCGCCGGGGCGGTCGTGGACGCCGGTTGGCTGTCCTGCCGCGCCTCCTCCCGCGAAGAAGCCGGTTCCTGCGAGGGAACCAGTTCCGCACCCTCCGCCTCGGCGGTACGCCCCTTGCGTGAGCGGCCGAATGCGTTCCGAAGGCGAGTGAGAATGCCCATGCGCGCAACCCTTCGCGTGAGTTCAAGCCCGTCAATCCCTGGCCAGGACGGACACGTAAGGTTAGCGGCCCGAAGTGGCGATCTTGGGCAGGGGTGAGTGAGGGGCAGGAGGGTGTGTCAACACCGCCTCCCGGCCATCCGCCGGCCGCGCCCACACCTTCTCCCGAGTCCGCGTCGTCAGTATGCCTCGGCCGGTCCCAACTCCCTTGACGACACCGGGGATTCACCACCCGTTCACTTCATTGCCGCGCCTGCGCACATACGTGCCCCTACCGTCACGCTCACACCATGGGCACGCAAGGGGAGAGTTAAGGTGCGCAAGCTTCTGCCGTTGATCGGAACGCCGAACCAGTCCCACCCCGGCGGACGATCCGCCATGACCTGCCGTTTCCGCTGTGGTGACGCCTGTTTCCACGAGGTGCCCAACACCAGCGCCAACGAATACGTCGGTGACGTCATCGCCCGGGCCCTGAGCCGTCGCGGCATGATGCGCGCCGCCGCCGTCGTGACCGTCGCCGCCACGGCGGGCGTGTCCGGCGCGCTGCCGGCCGCGGCCGCCGCGCCCGCGCAGGCGGAGAAGAAGAAACCGGCCACCGGCGCCCGCGGCCTCCGCTTCACGCCGGTCCCGCCGAACACCGCCGACGCCGTCACCGTCCCCGACGGCTACCGGCAGAACGTCGTGATCCGCTGGGGCGAGCCCATCCTGCGCGGCGCCCCGGCCTTCGACCCGGAGAACCAGACCGCCGCCGCCCAGGCCGGTCAGTTCGGCTACAACAACGACTTCCTCGCGCTGCTGCCCCTCCCGGGCGAGCACCGCCGCCAGCTCCTCGTCGCGAACCACGAGTACACGGACGAAGTGCTCATGTTCCGCGGGTACGACGCCGCCAACCCGACCCGCCAGCAGGTCGAGGTCGCCTGGGCCGCGCACGGCCTCGCCACCGTCGTCGTGGAGGAGGACCGCAGGACCGGCGCGCTCACCGCCGTACCCCGGCACCCGCTGAACCGGCGCGTCACCGCCACCACCGAGTTCCGGCTCACCGGGCCCGCCGCCGGGTCCGACCTGCTCAAGACCTCCGCCGACCCGACCGGCACCAAGGTCCTCGGCACGCTCAACAACTGCTCCGGCGGTACCACCCCGTGGGGCACGACCCTGCACGGCGAGGAGAACTTCAACCAGTACTTCGCCAACTCCTCCCGCACCACCGACAAGCGGTACGGCATCGGCACCGGCGCCACCGAGCGCAAGTGGGAGAGGTTCGACAAGCGGTTCGACGTCGCCCAGGAGCCGAACGAGGTGCACCGCTTCGGGTACGTCGTCGAGCTCGACCCGTACGACCCGACGTCCACGCCCCGCAAGCACACCGCCCTCGGCCGCTTCAAGCACGAGGCCGCGACCGTGCGGCTCACCGAGGACGGGCGGCCGGTCGTGTACTCCGGTGACGACGAGCGCTTCGACTACTTCTACAAGTTCGTCGGCACCAAGCGTATGAAGAAGGGGTCGAGCCGGGCGGTGCGCGAGCACAACCTCTCGCTGCTCGACGAGGGGACCCTGTACGTCGCCAAGCTCACCGGCGACTCCCCGGCGATCGAGATCGACGGCACGGGCAAGCTGCCGTCCGACGGCGAGTTCGACGGCAGCGGTGAGTGGATCCCGCTGGCCACCGCCACCGCCAAGGGCGCCGTCTCGCACGTCGAGGGCATGAGCGCGGAGGAGGTCTTCGTCTTCACCCGCCTCGCCGGTGACAAGGTCGGCGCGACGAAGATGGACCGGCCCGAGGACATCCAGCCCTCGCCGGTCTCCGGCAAGGTGTACGTCGCCCTCACCAACAACAGCAACCGCGGCAAGACCGGCTACGCGGCCGCCGACGAGGCCAACCCGCGCAACAGCAACAAGCACGGGCACATCCTCGAGCTGACCGAGCGCTGGAACCGGCCGGAGAGCAAGACCTTCGCCTGGTCGCTGTTCCTCGTCGCCGGTGACCCGGACGACGCGTCCACGTACTTCGCCGGGTTCCCCAAGGACGACGTCAGCCCGATCTCGTGCCCGGACAACGTGGCCTTCGACCCGCACGGCAACCTGTGGATCTCCACCGACGGCAACCAGCTCGGCTCGCACGACGGTCTGTTCGGCGTGGCCACGCGTGGGTCGCGGCGCGGTGAGCTGAAGCAGTTCCTGACGGTGCCGACGGGTGCGGAGACCTGTGGTCCCGTTATTCAGGACCGGCGTGTTCTGGTTGCCGTGCAGCATCCGGGTGAGCTTGATGGTGCGTCTGTCGAGAACCCGCTGAGCGCCTGGCCCGACGGGGCCGGGAAGATCGTCCGGCCGGCGGTCGTGGCGGTGTGGCGCGCGGACGGCTGCGACGTCGGGGTCTAGGCGCCCGGGGTTCGTGCCGGGCGGGGGTGGGTGTTGCCTGCCCGCGCTTGCGGGGTGCCGCTGCGCCCACCCGTGCCGCCCCAGCGGCACGACTGCCCGCAGCTGGGCCGGGGCGGCGGTACGACTGCCCGCAGCTGGGCCGGGGCGGCCTAAGTTTGTGGTGAGGTGATGGCGCGGGCTGTGGCTACCTCGTGGCGGAGGGGGTCCAGGACGCTGCCGGGTGGGCCTGTGAGGTCGGTGCGGACGGGGTAGAGGACCTCCGTGTCGCGGAGGCCCTCGGCGAGTTCCCGTAGCTGGAGGGTGACCTGGGCCAGTTCCGGCCCGGACGGCGGTTCGGCTCCGTGTCGTACACGGACCCGGGCCGCCGTCGTCGCGTCCACGATGCGTTCCACCGCCACCACGAGCGGCCACCAGGCGGCGGCCCGGCTGCCCGTCGGCGGTGGCTCGGTCAGCGCCCGCTGGAACTCCGTACGGATGACGGACAGGTCGCGGTACAGCCGGCGGCGCATCCGGGCGCGGGCGGCCGGGTCGACGTCCGGCCCGAAGGCCGCCTCCACATAGCGGGCGGTGTCCGCGACCGCGTCGGCCAGCCTGTCGCCGACCCGGGTGTGCCAGCTCTCGGGCCAGAGGAGGTAGCCCGCGACCAGGGCGATGGCGCAGCCGATCAGCGAGTCGACCAGGCGGGGCAGCAGCAGGCCGGTGCCCTGGTGGTTGAGGATGTCCGACAGGAGCAGGATCACCGGCGTGATCGCCGCCGTCTGATAGCCGTAGCCCCGTGGGGTGAGGGCGGGGATGAGCGGCGCCAGGACCAGCATCACCGGTACGTCCCACCAGCCGCGGGGCACCTGGGAGAGGACGGCGGCTGCCACCACCAGGCCGGCGACCGTGCCGAGCGCCCGCAGCAGCGCCCGGGAGAACACCGAGCCGAAGTCGGGCTTGAGGACGAACGTGATGGTCAGGGCCACCCAGTAGGAGCGGGCGACCGGGACGGTCGAGACGAGGACCTGGGCGAGGCCGATGCACAGGGCGAGCCGCAGGCCGTAGCGCCAGGAGGCGGCGGAGAGGGCGACATCGCGGGCCGCACGGGCGGCACGCGTCCCGAGGCGCGCCGGGCGGCCGAGCCGGTCGTCCTGCGACCCGCGCTGGTCGATGTCGGGCGCGGTCACCACCTCGGCGGCGTGCCGCAGCGCGTGGTCGACGGCGCGCCCGGTCTCCGAGCCGGGGGCGGGGAGCGTGAGGGCGAGCGGCCCGGTGAAGCCGGTCTCGATCGCCCGTGCCAGGTGGTGCACGGCCTCCGGGACCTCCGGCGGCAGCGGCCTGCCGTACAGATGGGCCGCCGGGGCCGCCTCCACCACCGGGGTGATGGCGTTCAACTGGGCGATCAGCCGGGCCAGTTCGGGGCTGCGGCCGTGGTGCCGGGCGCGCCGGGCGAGGACGAGGTCGTACGACTGGTTCAGCGACTGGGTGACGGTGTGGCGGGCGTCGTCGTACGCGTCCGGGACCTCGCTGCCGCAGGCGGCCAGCAGATCGGCGACCGTGCGGTAGGTGGCCGCGACGGCGGTGCGTTCCGGTACCCCGGAGCGCAGCGGCCAGGCCAGCAGGGCGAGCAGGAGGACGAGCAGCCCGCCGCCGGTCACGAGTAGCGGCGCCAGCCACCACGCGCCGGGCATCGGCAGCCCCGCCCCCACGACGGAGTTGAGGAGCAGCAGCAGCCCGGACACGGACGCCACCGCGCCGATCGTCGAGATCATCCCGGAGACCAGCGCCACGCCGGTGACGACGGCGACCGCCGGCCACCCCTGCCCGTACACGGCCGCGCCGAGGGTGATGCCGACGGCGCCGAACAGCTGGGGGACCGCGATGTTGAGGATCCGCATGCGGTAGGCGTCGGCGGTGTCGCCGATGACCCCCGACAGGGCGCCCATCGAGGCGAGGGCCCCGTACGCCGGCTGCCCGACCGCCAGACCGATCACCAGGGGGAGCGTCATCGCGACGGCGGCGCGGGCCATGGCGGGCCGGTTGACGGGGGCCTGCTGGGGCCGAAGGTTCCGCACCAGCCAGTCGGGAGGCGTGAGGCCGATGGGGAACTCGCGGGACATGCGCTCATTATGGGCACCGCCGCCCGCGCCGATCAGGGCTGGTGAAGGGTGAGATGCACGACCAGCGCGCGATGGTCGGTGCCGTCGAGACGCAGGAAGCGGGCGCGGCTCGCGGAGAACTCCTCCGACACCAGCACATGGTCGATCTGTGTGCCGAAGACGGGTGTCGTCCGGCTCGGCCAGCTGGGCTCCCGTGCCGCCCCGGCCAGCCGGGCCGCGTCCCGCAGCCCGGTGTCGAGGATGCGGCGGAAGGCGGCGTGGTCCTGGGAGGCGTTGAAGTCCCCGGCGAGCACGAGCGGCCCGCCGTCCTTCCGCGCACCGGCGGCGAAGTCCCGCAGCCGCCCCAGCTCCCGCTTCCACAACGGGACCTGCTCGGGCAGCGGCGGCTTGGGATGCGCGAGCTGCAGCCGTACGGGATGTCCGGCCACGTCGGCCACGGCCCCCGGCATCCCCATGCTCCCGGCCACCCCCTCGGCAGCCGTGAGCCGGAACCGGCTCAGAATCACCGACCCGACCGAACCCTCCCCCGCCACGGCCGCCCGGTACGGATACTCACCCCCCAGCTCCTTCCGCACCGCCGCCTGACATCCGTACTCGCACTCCTCGACGAACACGATGTCCGGCTGCTCCCGCCGCACCACCGGGATCAGTGCGCCGGTCGCCCACCCGAACTCGACGTTGGAGGTGAGCACCCGCACCTCGGCGACGGCCCGCCCGCCGGGCTCGCCCCCGTCCCCGTACGGCCGCAGAAACCAGGCGACCAGCCCGAGCGCCACGACCCCCCACACCACCCCCGTCCACCACCGCGCGACCAGCGCCACCGCGACCCCGGCCCCCGCGGGCACGAGCAGCCACGGCAGAAACGCCAGCAGTTGCGGTACGGGGGTGACGGCGTCGGTGTCGAGGACCCGGCACCCCACGACCGCACTCACCCCGGCGAGCACCACCCCCGCACACCAGACCGCCAGGACCCGCCACCTCACCCCACGAGGGCCTGCGTCACCGGAACTCGCGGACGACCTCGATGCGCCCGACGATGTGCGCGTTGAACTCATCCAGCTCCTCCGCCGGCACCCACAGCTCCAGGATCGTCTCTCCCCCGGCCTGACGCACCGGATACCTCCGCAGGAACTCCGAGTCGACCTCGAACCGCGTGACGTATCCGACGCCGGAGGCGGGCACGTTCCAGTCCCGGGCGATCCGCACCGCGTAGTCCTCGTTGAGCACCGGATAGAAGATCGGCTGCTCGGGCAGGCGCGGCGGCCACGCGGCCCACCCGGAGGCCTCCACGAGCGCCAGCTCCTCGGGGCCGGTGGGGCGCCAGAGGGTGGTGGTCTTCTTGGTCATGGAGTGACCGTAGAGGTCAGTGTGTCTTGCCGGCCACAGGGTTGAGGCCCGTTCTTCGCATGCCGAATCGGCCGTCCGGTCCGCGATTTTGCCTGTCCGATGGAAAACACCAGGCCTTCCACATCTCGTCGATGTCATCCTGTGCCGGTGGACGTATCCCTCCCAGAGCAACTCGGCACAACCGGACGGGAATCCTGCGCCGCTGTGCAGTCGATGGTCCGGAAGAGGCGCCCCTTCGCGCTTCCCGACCAGACCAGGGCACAGCAGGAAGTCGGCTTTGTGCCGGTGACGCGAATGCAGTGGACATCGGTTTTGAAGGACGCCGACCTTCCCGGGTGGCAGCGGAAGACCGACGCAGTGATCACAAAGATCCTGGGCTTCCGCACCGCTTCGGGCGGCAAGGTCGGAAGTGATCTCCCTGATCTGTTGCGGCAGCTCCATGAGAGCGCTGTCGCTGTGGCCTCCGCCGCAACTGAGAGGGCGGTATGTGACGTAGTGCCGCGTTTGTTGTCGCTGGAACGTGTGGCACAGGCGTATCGGGGCTGATCGGGGAGTCCTGCCGTGCTGGAGTGTTCCTCGTGAGCGACCGCCAGCCCTACAAGAGCGACTTGTCCGACGA